>CAZJMW010000025.1:0-17040 GCA_964547375.1 uncultured Dehalococcoidales bacterium
GCAATGATATTACCTTCGATAAGCAACTGCGCCGCCTTTTTTAATATATCGTGACAATCTACAGGTGTGCCGTTATTGTCAGTAAGCTGCAGCCTCGGTCCGCAGGCCGGGCAGGCGTTGGGCTGCGCATGAAAACGCCGGTCTAACGGGTTATCGTATTCCGCCTGGCATTTTTCGCACATCTTAAATTTTTCCATGGTGGTCAGAGGCCGGTCGTAAGGGATATCTTTTATGATGGTGAACCTCGGCCCGCAGTTGGTGCAGTTGGTAAACGGGTAGAGGTAACGCCTGTCGGCAGGGTCGAATACTTCACAAAGGCACTGGTTGCAGGTGGTAATATCCGCCGAAAGCGGCTGGTATGCCCCTTCACGGGCCTTGCTTTCGATTATTTTAAAACCGCTATCGGTATCAACCGGAATAGTCGATATGCTGATTCCCTGTATACGGGATACGGGAGGGGCTTCGTTTTTGAGCGCAGCAACAAAGGCGTCCAAGCTTGCCTGATGCCCCTGTATTTCGATAACCACATTGCCGGAGGTGTTCTGTACCCATCCGTTGAGTTCGTATCTATGCGCCAGACGGTAAACGACCGGGCGGAAACCGACTCCCTGCACCACGCCGCTTACCTCGATGCGTATCCTGGCGGTATTATTCATCTTTTGTGAAGCACTTTTCATAAATTGCCTTTATAGTATAGCAAAATGTACCCGGAATAACCTTAAAATCCCTCACAATCTCCCTTTGCAAAGGGAGAAGTGCCTAAGTTATCACGTTTTTATTTATTAGCTGGTAACATTGTTATAATAGCAAGATTATTTTCTAGCTGTATTAAAGAAGAGACGAATTCTCCCCCTTTCATAAAGGGGGAGAATGGGGATTTTACTGCGTTACTGTCTCAAATCAAGACTAGGTTACTGTTATTGATATGAGACTATCCAAGATTTTGGAGCAACCCCCCCCCCCCAAGTGAAGTAATTTGGTTAAAAACCGATGCCAGCTATAACATTACATAGCCGGCATCGATAATGCGCTAATTTAATATTGGTATAATCGTTTATTAAGCGAACAGGTATATCATGGCAGCTACAAAAATGCCGAGTAGCGCGATATTATATCCCCACGTCATTACACTGACGCCGCCGCGCGGATTACTCCCGGTCCGGCGCACGCCGATGAAAAAGGTGATAACCGAAATCAGTAATATCGGCCCAGCGATTAAAAAAGCCAGATGATACATAATTAATACTCCTTCTAATTATAATCCGCACAGAGGTTTTTTATCGTATCCGCTGCCTTTTCGACAGCCGGTTTTAAGGCTTGTGAAAGCTCTGTGCCCCAGTCTATTGTCTGCGGACATGTAACGACGAACGTCACTTCCGGTTCTTCGTTTCCCATCATGCTCCACATGTTTACCAGTTCCAGTACACCTATCTGGTGAAAAGAAACAATTGCCTTTCCGGGTTCTTTCGGCGGATTACCCGGTTCGAATACTTTAATTTCACCGGGCGGCAGCGGCAGCATCATTATATCTACCACTACCAGTTTCTCTATGCCCTGCAGAACACCTAACAGGTCGAATCCGCCTACCCCGCCTTCTTCAAGAATAATATTTTCCGGCACCCCGATTTCCTTAAGGCGGCGGATAACATGCAGGCCGAAGCCCTCGTCACCCATGATTATGTTGCCGATTCCCAGCACCATAGTTTTCTTTTCCGCCTTAAGTTTATCAGTCATTTCTAATTATTACCTGTGATATTATTCCTTTTCGTCAGCCGACGGTACCGAATGCATTTCCCTGATATCTTCGGCCTTATTGCCGCGTCCCTGGCGAATGGCAAGGTAAAGGTGAATCATCAGTATGAATACGAATATCCAGGTGATGATGTAGTGCCAGATGCGTGAGGTATATTCGTTGCCGAAGATACCGTAGTTAAACCATGCCATAAAGCTTTCCGGGAACAGCAGAGCCAGTCCTGAAAGTATCTGGAAGATAATAAACAGGAATACCATGAAGTAGGCCGTCATCTGTAACGGATTATATTTCTTGGATAACTTGGGTTCTTTGCAGAGATGCAGGTAGTGAGCAATGAACTTGGGCATCAGGGCAAAGTCTTTTAAGGTAGGAATAAACGATTTCCAGTCACGGTTCTTGCCTACAAACATCATAATAAAACGTGTTAAACCGGCAATTACCAGGATGCCTGCAAACAGGAAGTGAACGCCGCGTGACAGCGACATTAAAAATCCCTGTCCGTCTACAAAAGGAAGGTGGATGTAAAAACCGGTCACCACCAGCAGAAGGATAGACCACATTATTAAACCGTGTAATTTTCTAAACACCTGAGGGTGTCGCATTTCCTGAGATTCTGTATTCGTCATTTTCACTACCCCCTAAACTACCTTGTGTACTTTTATGTTATTACTTTCCGGGTCGATAACGTGGATGGCACAGGCCAGGCACGGGTCGAAAGAACGAATGATACGTACGATGTTTATCGGGTTATCGGCGTCGGGTACCGGGCACCCGATGAGAGATGATTCATACTGCCCCATAACACCGTTTTCATCACGCGGTGAAGCGTTCCAGGTGCTGGGAACCACGATTTGATAATTCTTGGTGCGCTGGTCTTTTATGTTTATCCAGTGGCCTAGTGCTCCTCTTGGGGCATCATAGACACCGAAGCCCTCTGCTGATTTAGGAACAGGCTGGTCTTTCATGCCGACTATGGTTCCTTTTAAAGCCATTTCAGTCAAACTGTCAAGCCATCCGATTCCGGCTTCGGCTATCGATTGAGATTCAACAGCGCGGCAATAGTGCCTGGCAACCGCGCCCGGTTTAACACCGGCTTCGATTAAGGACATCAGACCGGGGTATTTATTAACCAGTCCTCTTGCCAGGGGGCCGACTTCCATCGGCTGACCCTTGTAGCGCGGTGCTTTAACGAATGAATAGGCTTCGTCTTTCCTGGCGTTTAATACGGTTAAACCCTCGCTGGGATGCAGGCTGTCTACGCCATCGGGATAATCGTACCAGGAATACTCAACCGATTCGGTGATTTTGCTGTAATCGACATTTTCAACGGTGTTCAAGGCGCCGCCGATGATGGCACCGCCCTTAAACATATGGTTTCTGCCGCCGAAAGAGCGGTCGGCAGTATTTGCCGGGTCGTCCTGCGGGAACATCGGGAAACAGAGGTAATTCTCGGTACCGCCGCCCAGCCCCATTGTTGCCAGAGGTAAAAGTGGGCCGGTGCCGACAAATTCGACATCGGGGATATAAATATTATTTACAAAATCAATCTCTTGCTGCCAGAGTTGTTTAATTTCTCTGAGCTGTTCGACTGTTGGGGTGGCGGTACATCCGCCGACCATGGTCGAGTTGAAGTGCGGCTGAACACCGGTGATAATGGCTCGCATCTTGCTTGAGCGGGCTTTTGCTTCTATGGCCTTGATATAGTGCGATACCAGTGTGGTTACTATTTCAGGGTCATTGACGCAATACTGGTCCGGTTCATAGCGCGGTGTGAACGGTGATAAGTCATTTTTTGAAGCCAGATACCTGATTTTATCCCTGATAGCCAGTAATCCGGCATCATTTCCGGCATAATCCGCCACTGCCATGATATCCAGGTAATCCAGCGCTGAAAGCACATAAAAGTGGATATAATGGTCTGTGATGTATTGTGCGGAGCAGTAAAGGTTGCGCATCAGTCTGCCTGCTTCGGGTACATCTACATCGAAAGCGTGGTCCAGACAGAAAGACGAAGCGATGGAATGCACGCCCTCGCAAACACCACAGATACGGCTGGTGATATAAGGAGCATCGCGCGGGTCTTTATCCTGCAGCAGTACTTCGATGCCGCGTGCCATATTGCCGGAAGACCATGCATTGGTAACTACACCGTTTTCCACCTCTACTTCTATTTTGAGATGGCCTTCGATACGGGTAATCGGGTCTACAATAATTCTCTGTCCCATTTAACTCTCCTCCCCTTTCAGCTTGGTTATAATCGTATCGATGCCTATGCCGGCTGCGGCAATGGCAGCTACGGTAGCCATAACTTTATCTATATCTACTTTACCGATTCCGGGCAAAGTCACGTCGAACTGCCTGTCATATAACGGGCTGAATCTTTCATAGAACTCGGGTTCGCTGCATCCGATACAGGGGGCATTTACATTTATGCAATAAGCGTTTGTGCCGTTCCAACCCCGTTTCCAGCAATCATGTCTTGCCCAGGGGCCTTTGCATCCCTTCAGATACAGACAGTATCCTGCCTGGCTGGGGTCTCCCCAATCGGTTACAAAGTGGCCGGCTTCGAATTGTCCGCGGCGCGGGCAGTTATCATGCATCAATTCACCGTAGAAGGCTATCGGCCTCTGGAAATTATCCAGCGGAGGTATGGTACCGAATGTCAGGTAGTGTACAATAACGGCTACCAGGCTTTCGGGGTGCATCGGGCAGCGGGGCAGATTGATAACCGGCTTGTCGCCCAGGACATCATCGAATTCATGATGTTTTTTGGTGTTTTTGTAGAGGAATCCGACCGCGTCTGTCGGTCCTGCCGCCGGGAAGCCTCCGAATGTAGCACAGGAGCCTACACACACAACTGCTGCGGCATTCTTGACCGATTCCATGACGATGTCTTTGAAGGTTTTACCGCCAATGGTGCAGTACAACCCGTCTTCAGCCAGGGGAATTGCTCCCTCGATTACCAGCAGGTAACCGCTTTCGGAAATCGCATCTTCCAGCGCTTCCTCTGCGTGGTAGCCTGAGGCTGCCATAAGTGTTTCATGGTAGCGCAGGGAAATGGTATCCAGGATAATGGCGGCTGCTGTCGGGTCGAGGCTGTTAACGAAGGATTCGCTGCACCCGGTGCATTCCTGTCCGTGCAGCCAGACTACGGAAGGTTTGCCGGAGGTTGCTTCAAGGGCTTTGACTACTTTGGGCGTTAACGCCTGACTAAGCCCGAGAAGTGCCAGGGAGGCAGTGGCTACTTGTAGAAATTCTCGCCTTGTTGGTTTGGGTCTTAGAAAGAGTGTATCCATTCTTACTCCTTTACGTGGAATTTATTTCTAACCTGGTCGGTAAAAAAAGTACGAAATTTTATGCTAATTGGACGTCTAAGCATATCTGCTTATCGTCTCCTCACCATGCTATCTCCTTTCCTCGATAGGAGAGACTACTGTTTCAGGTACCCTCAAGTAGTCTGTATTTATAAAGCCCTTTACTCGAAAGGAGCTAAAGATTATTCCCTATATAACTGTTTATAAAACAAAACAGCTGATATGTTTGTACAGACAGAGTGTATTATATTTATTAATTGTCTGTCAATGTAACACAAACATATAAATATGTCAATATACTACCTACATGGATGTAGTCCTTTTAATACAAATTGTAATCTTTATTAAGAAGTCGTTATGTTTGAATTGTGAACGGGTTTATTTTTATCGATTGATGCGTTTAAATTCGGTATTAATCGTCTTTAGAAGAGGAATTATCATCTTGCGACTTATTCTTGTTTTTGCTTATTTTATACTGTACGAAATATATCAGCGCTCCGAATATGAAACCCAGAACGGCAAAGACTATAACCAGTACTACGTAATCCATTTAAAAAGCCATCCCCGCAAACCCGCTGAAAGCCAGCGCCAGCAAAGCTGTCGTTATGAATATTATGGGAAGCCCTTTCATTGCTTTGGGGATATCCGAGAGCTCCAGTTTTTCACGTATGCCCGACATTAAAGCCATCACAAGGGTAAAACCGGCGCCCGCTCCTATGGCTGCCACCAGGCTTTCAATGAAATTATAAGACTTATCGGCATTGAGTAATAAAACACCGATTACAGCGCAGTTGGTGGCAATCAGCGCCAGGTAAATGCCGAAAGATTTATAAAGCTTGTCATGGCTTCTTTTCAAGAAGATTTCTATAATTTGCACCATGGAACCGATAATCAGCAGGTAGACTATCAGGTGCAGGTATTCGGCGTTCAACGGAATCAGTATAAAATTATTGGCAAGCCACGCCAAGGCTGAAGAAACGAAGATAACCAGTGTGACAGCCAGCCCCATATTGACTGCCGGCCCCAGTTTTTTGGAAACACCGAAAACCGGGCACAACCCCAGGAATTGCATCAGGACGATGTTATTTATAAGCGCCAGCCCGATGAATATGGAGAATAATTCAGACATCTTTTATTACTCCTATCCACTTGAAGAAGGCCAGAAGCAGCCCCATTATCAGGAACGCTCCAATCGACATACTGAAAATGTATATCGGGTTATCACCTAAACCGGGCAACGTAAATAATTCATTACCGAACAGTGTAATGCCTCCGGTTCCTAAAAGTTCCCTGAAAAACGATATAAGTATCAGCGCCAGACAAAAACCGATGCTCATACCGAGGGCATCTGCCAGCGAGTCGGAAACGCGGTTTTTGGAAGCAAAGGCTTCCGCTCTGCCCAGAATCAGGCAGTTTACTGCCAGCAGGGAAAGGTAAATCCCAAGTGCCGAATAAATAGTCGGTATATAAGCCTGGAATAACATTTCGACAATGGAAACAAAGGTGGCAATGATAATGATAAAAACGGGTATGCGCACTATATCGGGAATCATTTTCCGCATCAGTGAAATTATCAGGTTGGAAGCGATTATCACCAGGGCAAAGGCGCCACTCATGCCGATGGCATTATCCAGCGTATTGGTGACCGCCAGAACAGGGCACAGGCTGAGCGCCAGTACGAAGACCGGATTGGAAATCACTATCCCCTTTTTAAATTCTTTGGCAAATCCCGACACTTATAAATCTCCTGACTGCGATTTTAATCCAAATACACCAGTTTATCCAGTATGGCATCCCTGACAGCGTTTGTCACACCTCTGGAGCTGTAGGTTGACCCGGATATGGCATCGACGCCGCCGGGTAAAATTACGTAACTGGGATAGCATTCCTCAACGGCCAAACCGATAAATTGATCGAAGAACTTATTATTTATCAGCCTGTTCCAGTAGGATAAATCCTCAGCCTGGCTTATTACAATTATATTTTCTATTGTTTCCTTATCTTTTAGCCCCGCCAGAACGGTAATTTTACCTCTGTAGCCGTACTCTGCCCCGTACATGGCGTAACCCAGCTTATGCCTTCCGGCATTGTAAATAGTATATATTTCGGTATCGACGCTGTAATTATAAAAAACGGCATCGGGAAACAACTGCTGAAGCAGCGCCACTGTGGCCGGGTCCTGTTTCGATTCCATGACCGCCCGGTTTATTTTTTCTGCGCCCATCATTAAAGCGCAAGACACCAGTATGACGACTACCAGAAATAATACGGGATAGTATTTTTTAAAAGCATTAATCATCTTTTTATTTCTTCTTAACTCCGTATGGTCTCGGTTGTGTATACCTGTCAATCAGCGGAGCGGCGGTGTTCATCAGCAGAATGGCGTAGCAAACGCCTTCCGGCATTCCGCCGTAAAACCTGATAAGTATTGTCAATATGCCGGCTCCAATACCGAATATTACCTTTCCGGTGCGTGTCATGGGGGTAGTTACATAATCGGTAGCCATAAAGAAAGCGCCAATCATCAAACCGCCGCTTAGAACCTGGTAAACGGCATCCTGCCCCGCAATCAGGCTCAGAATGGCAACGGTGACTATAAAAGCTACCGGAGTTCTCCAGTCTATAATCCTGAGAATTATCAGCAAAATGCCGCCGGCTAAAAGCAGCAGGGCGGATGTTTCGCCCAGTGAACCGCTGGTGTTTCCGAGCAGTAAATCGAGATAGAGGTCAAGGTTATCGCCTATTTTTTCGAAGGCATCGCTTAAGGGGCTGGCAGAGGTAACGGCATCGGGAGCGAATCCCGAAGGGGCAATCCACAACGCCATCGGTCCCGGAAAGCTTAGCTGCATAAAGGCGCGCCCGGCCAGTGCCGGATTCAGAATATTATGCCCCAGTCCGCCGAAGGCCTCTTTAACTATAGCAATGGCAAAGATACTCCCGAGGGCTACCATCCATAAAGGGATAGTCGGCGGCAAGGTCAGCGCCAAAAGCAGACCGGTAATAATGGCGCTGCCGTCCATAACGAATGGTTTCTTTCGAATCAGTTTTATAATGTATTCGGTGGCAACGGCAGCCAGTATGCTGGTGAGAATTACCAGTATTGCATTGAAGCCGAAGAAATAAATACTGGCGGCGGTTGGTAACATCAGCGCCAGGATAACCAGGTACATGGTGCGTTTTACCGACCATTTGCTGTGAATATGAGGGGAGGGGGAAATAATCAGTTCCCCGCCGGCCCCGTTTAATTTGTTATCCTTTGTCTTTGCCATATATTATTCCATCATGGAAAGTTGCTGCTTGGCAGTTTTTATATATTGTGTAATCGGTATATTTGCCGGGCAGACATATGTGCAGATACCGCATTCGATACAGGCATCTATATACGCTTCTCCGCAGTCATCGTAGCGGCCTGCTTTGGAGTATTTTGCCAGTATTGAAGGATTAAGGCGCATGGTACAGGCATCAAGGCACCGGCCGCAATTTATGCAATCCTGCTCATCTCTTATCACGGCACTACTAAGCAGCAGGCATCTTATACCTTTGGTTATGGGCGTTTCGAGGTCGGCTGTGGCGCTTCCCATCATCGGCCCGCCCAGTATAACCCGGTTGGCTTGGTCAGTTTTCCCGCCGCAGAATTCGAGCAGGTTCTTAACCGCTGTTCCCACACGTATCAGCAGGTTCTTGGGATTTTTCACTCCGCCGGTGACGGTGATTACTTCTTCTATAAAAGGTCTGCCCTCAATCACGGCGTCATGGATTGCCTTGGCGGTGCTGACATTATGAACCACCACGCCGATATCGCGGCACCTGCCCTCCAAAGGCACTTCTTTATTTAAGATAGCCTTAACCAGCAGTTCGCGGGCTCCGCCGGGGTATCTCAATTTTATGGGAACAATCTTTACCCGTCCGTCCAGCCCTGATTTTTTGGCTAATTCTGTCATCAGCTCAATGGCGTCAGGCTTGTTGTCTTCGATGGCAATAAAGATGTTGTCGGGTGAAATCAGTTTTACGATTATTTTTAAACCGGAGATTACCTTTTCTGCGTATTCCAGCATCACGCGGTGGTCTGCCGTTATATAGGGTTCGCATTCGCAACCGTTCAGAATTACCGTATCCAGACGGCCGCTTTTGGGGAGCGTTAGCTTGAGGTGGGCAGGGTAAATAGCTCCGCCCATGCCCACAATACCGGCTTCTCTTATTCTGGAAATTACTTCCTCATTTGATAATGATTCGGGGTCTTTTATTGGTTTCAGCTCCACCCATTTATCCAGTCCGTCCGAATCGATTACAATGGCCTGCTGCTCTTTTTTCCTGACGACATCCGTGAATGTAACAATATCGGTTACTCTTCCTGATATCGAGGCATGCACCGGTACACCCCTGAACTCGTCGCTGTCGCCGATTTTTTGACCGGTTAAAACCAAATCACCCGGGTTGACAAGGGGTAATGCGGGGGGGCCGATATGCTGGTGTAAAGGAATAATAACCCTGCCGGGCTGCGGCAGGGTTAGAATGGCGTTTGCGGCAGTCAGTTTGTGTTCCGGTATCTTGAACCACTGCGGAATACCGCGATAACTGGGTTTCAATGTATCGTTGCTCATTCAATAATAATTAATCGTGATTTTGTATAGCTTAACACAACTTTTACATTTAGACAATTGTAAAGCAAACGTAAGGGATTTTGAGTAAAAACATGCTTTTTCACGTTAAATTAGCGTAACAGAAGGGGAATGCCAACCGGAATCAATGATTTTAAAATGTATTTTTCCTGCTTTCAATCACTGTTTCAATGGTGGACTTCAGTTTTGTTATATCAACCGGTTTGGGTACGCAAAAAATACCCGTTTCCCTTAAAAAATCGATGGTATCTCTACCGGCGGTATCGCCCGTAACAAAGATAACCCTTTTTGCCAGTTCGGGTTTTATCTCTTTTATTTTATTGAATAGTTCCAATCCGCTGATATCGGGCATCCTGACATCCATCAATATGAAGTCGTATTCCTTATTTTTAATATTCGTTAGAGCATCCGGTGCGTTACTAGCGCAATCGGCATTGATATTCCACTTGGTTAACAGACGGTTAAGAAATATGAGCACAATAGACTCGTCATCGATAACCAGGGCGTTTTTCATCGTATCATCGCTGATTGCATCGTTCATTATTTCTGCCTTTCTGCTGTTTTTATATATTTTGTAATCGGTATCTCTGCAGATAAACAGGCATTATTCCAAATCAGAGCAGTTCTCCCGGATTAATTATCAGGAACTCCATATTAATCAGGGATTGGTTTCCCCGGGCAGTAAATCAGGGATACCCCCGGTAACCGGATAGCTCCGTTTACATTCGCTGCAAGAAAGGAGCCCCGTGATTATTTCATGCCCGTCTTGTTCTTTTACTGTAAGCTCGAGCTTTTTTTTACACAAAGGGCAAATCAGTATTTCCAGCAAATCGGGCTTCATAAGTAAATTATATATGGTAATGTGCCTGCTAACAAGGGGTAAGCGGATTATTATTTTTTAATATTGTACAAAAATGTTTAGAAAAGTCCATTAAAGTCCATAAAAAGTAAGAAAAAGCATAAAATTTTATTAAAAAATATTTGGATTTCATCATTTAGCGCAAAATGGTTATTTTCGGATAGAAATATGGACTCAATAGCAAAGGCGATATGCCGGCGGAATATTCATCGCAAAAACGGTTTAATTTTATATTGAGTAAAGTTGGTAAATCCGCTCAGTGATTTATTGAGAGCTTTTGCCGGATAATTTATCCCAGGCGCTTCCGATATCGAACCATGCTCCGTCTATGACATAAGCATGTACCGAATCCTCCTCTGCCAGATAACTGATAAAACTGCCGAGGTTATCCCTTTTAGTATTTTTACAATAGCAGTCCAGCAGGGGAATAATACGCGAAGGAAAGATATAGCAGGCGGTGGATACAAGGCTTGATTTAGGGTTTTGCGGTTTTTCCGCCAGCTCGACAACTCTTGTTCCGTCCAGTTTAACAACACCGAATTGCCTGGCTTCATCCCTGCTACCGATATCATAAACGGCTATCAAGGTATCTTTGGAGTTGAAAGCGGATATAAAGTCTTCCAGGCTGCTATCGAAATAGTTATCGCCGGCAATCACCAGCAGGTCATCTTCTATGCTATTTCCCTTGACCCAGTAATCCAGCGAACCGACCGCTCCCAGCATCTGCTCTTCGTTATCCACCGGCTCTACCCACAGGGTTACATGCCTCTCCAAACCCTTTTTCCAATCCTCGTACTGCGAGGCGAATTTGCGGTTAACGGTTACGAAAATATCGATAGTGTCAGGCACTTTCTCAATAATGTGGCTGATTACAGGTTTGCCTTTGTAGGGAAGCAACCCCTTGGCGGTCTTTTGCGTCAGCGGATAGAGCCTGGTGCCGAATCCGCTGGCTAGTATTAAACACTTCATGGGACTCTCCCGCTACCGGTCATGTAGTATATAATCGCTATAACGCCTCTAATTATGGTCATTACACTCATTATACATCATACATCTTTAAGGGGAATATGAATTGATTTCAGGAATCGATATTTGACAATTGTTTCAAAAAAATGTATCTTCATTGTATATACATTAGGCGGAGGCTTAAAATGATTTCGCGTGTTCAAAAATGGGGAAACAGCCTTGCTTTACGCATACCCGGGGCGTTTGCCAGGGAAATAGGGCTTGAGAATGAGACATCTGTGGAGCTTAAGCAGGTAGAGGGAACACTGGTAATAACACCGTTAGCCGAACCGGATATGACTCTTGATGAACTCCTGGCATCAGTTAACAAAGAAAATATGCACGGCGAGGTGGATACCGGATATGCCATGGGTAATGAGATATGGTAGCTTCCCCGGTTTATGTTCCGGAATGCGGTGACGTAATATGGATTAATTTGAATCCGCAATCGGGCCATGAGCAGGCGGGACGTCGTCCGGCGGTAGTGCTTTCTCCGAAAAGCTATAACGAAAAAACAGGTTTAACCCTGTTATGCCCGGTTACCGGTAAAATTAAAGGATATCCCTTCGAGGTTGTTATCCCGGACGGGTTTGCGATAAACGGTTCGATTTTATCAGACCAGGTGAAAAGTTTAGACTGGCGTGCCCGTAATGCTGAATATATCTTCTCATTACCGGAGAAGACAATTTCACAGGTGCTTAAAAAACTGGCTTTGCTGCTGTCTTTTAATTAAGAATATTAGCTTCTCGAATAAGTATATTCCCATTCCGCGCTTTTATGCCCAGGCAAACCAGCACAAACACTGTTATCAAAAGCAGGTTGCGGCCTGCCATCAGTAGCACCGGCAGGCTCTCGTAGTATTCGAATTCTATGTAATTAAAGGGGTAGACATACATTGTAAATAGTCCTGCAATCATCAGCATAGCAATAATCAGGCTTTTGAAGCGGATGTTTAAAAGCGGTACAAGCGGGCAAAACCAGGCCATATACTGGGCTGAAAATACCTTGTTGAAGATGAGGAAAGCCAGCACCGAAATGGCAACATAGCGAACAAGCAGTGTTTCCTGTTCCACATGTGAATTAACTCCGTTGCCATTGTTGAGTTCCTTCCTGCCCAGTTTTGAACAGAAGATGGTATAGACCAGTAAAAATACTGCTCCCATTATAAAAAAAGATGCATCCGAAAGCTTATCTGCCAACCCGGATGTAATATTAAATGAACCGAAGGTGAAATCGTAATCCACACTGGTCCATCCGAAGTGCTGCCCCAGTATAATAAAAGAACCGTAGGTGCTCTCGGCATGCAGCCCCCTGTCCATATGATAGATAAGAAATGAACCCAGGGATCTGGCATCTATTATCAGCCAGGGAACAACTGTCATCATGATGACTCCGGCGAAAACGGCAATGCCTTTAAAAAGCCGGGCATATTGTTTTTTCGCTAACAGCCAGATTGCGAAGAGCGGAGCTACCACCAGCGGAAAAATCTTTGCCATTACCCCCAGCGCCAGCACCCCCCAGGCGGTCTTGTTTCTGCCGGCCAAAAAGGCAGCCAGCGCTGCCAGTACCATAATTGCCGGCGCCAGGTCGTAACGATGTGTTACTATCGGACCGGCGGCAATGGCAATCAATAGTGTATAGGAGGTCAGGGCTTTTACTTTCGATAAATTTATACGCTTGGCTATAAAGACAATCAGGAAAATCGCCAGTATATCGAAAAGCAGCATTTCGGCGGTAAAAGCGATGTAATAACCCGGCAGAGCGCGGAAGAATACTCCGGGAATTATAAAAAGAAGTAAAGCTACCGGCGGGTATTCGCACTCGAAATGGATGTAGGGCATTTGCCCGGCCATAATTTTCAGGACGATGTTTTTTTCAACGACGCCGGGGCTGGGACCGTAATTTTCCCAAAATAGATGAGACCAGAGCAGGAAAACACCCAGGAAAAGTACGACGTGAATTATGACCCAAAAAGATGTTTTTTGCGACTGCCCGTTTAATTTTTTATAGATTCTATTATAAATACGGCAGAAAATGGTCATCAATACACCATCTATCGGATATAATCATTATCCTTCACACCTATATCATATCACATGCGACAGGGAATTATAATAGTATAACGAAATAATTTTAGTAAGGTTAGTAAAATAAGGGTTTTTTATTCTGTGTTGTAGCTGCAGAGCTTAGCTATTGCAATACTTTTTAAATAACAGGAATATTTAAAATGCAGGTTCTAAAACGATTACTCCCATATTAAAAAGTATAATATCAAGTACAAAGACAATTATGCATAATGATGTACCCAAAATTGATAGAGTCTTATTATGACTGCTTATATTCATTTTTATACCGATAGCACCAATTATTGCACCAAATACGGGGATACTGAAAGTACCTACTAAGTTCGTCATTGTCCATTGGACGGCAAATAGTCCGCATAATAACCCCATAACTGCAAATATCATCGATAATATCCCTGTAATTTTCATTAATATTTTATTCTGTAATGCCAAAGCAATAATGATAATTATACCGAGCAAGTGCACAATGAAGGCGATTGGTGTAAATATGCTATTTTGGGATATAACCAGCGGAGTATAGGCAGCGTCAATATAGCCCTCAGTTATATTTACATAGGAGTAATAACTTCTCTCTCCCAGTTCAAGTTTAACATATCCTATAAAATGCAATTTGCCATGTTGATAAACAGTTCCGTCCTGACCGACGACGTCGTTGAATTTATACCCCCAATATATTTTAAATTCGCTGCCAAATGCTCCCTGTTCCAAAAAATCCTTGATAGTCGGATCGGTACCGGCGATATCTATAATTATTTGTTTCGTTTCATCATTTAATTCTATTTCATATAACTGGACTACTTCTTTAGTTTCGATATTTACTTCGGATATTAAAATATAATCAATTTCACGGATTAGAACCACGAATGTATGCCCTCTGTCATCTATTTTGTCAATTACATATTCATTAACTGTGTTAACCCCTCTTTCGTTAATGATATCCTGCACTGATATATTACTTAAAGAAATATTTACTGCCAGGATTTTGTAATCCTGTTTAAGAAATGATGGTACTGTAAATATCAGCCCAACACTCAATAACAAGACCAGAGCGCCTACAGTTATGGTTCTCCAGTTTAATATACCAGCCTTACTTGGTTTTACTTTTAATATCAATTTCTCGATTTTATTGACAATACACGGTTTTGATTTTTTATTGGCTTCTATTATCCTTTGCTGTAAGGTTTGCCATGAAGCAGGGGAAGGTAAGAATTCCGTAGATATAATTTCCGAAGTACTATGCAGCAAGGAGATAAAGTCGGAAATAGAAGCCATCTCGTCACGGCAATGCTGACAGGTAGATAGATGTTCTATTACTGCTGCTCGTTCTTTATCAGTTAGCTCGCCGTCAACGAAAGCCGTAATCAATCTTTCTGTGTCGTTACATTTCATAGCATTCTCCCTGTATCGACACAGTTATATTTCATTTCCATTTGCATCCGTTCACGCAATAATCTGACCGCTATATAAATACGTGATTTCACCGTTCCCAACGGAATCTCCAGTATTTCAGCTATTTCGCTATATGAGAGATCATTGAAATATCGTAAAATCAACACCTGTTTATGTTTATTGTCCATCTGGGTTAACTCTTCCATCAATTTCTCATATTCCATTTTGTTAATTAAATTCTCTTCAATCAAATCTGTTTTTATAGAATCAGGAAAATTTAATAGTTCCTCGTCCAATGATAATGAGTCCGGTCGCTTTTTACGGTGATTACTTATGCACTGGTTTAAAGTTATCTTATACAACCAAGTGACAAATTTTCCTTTTTCAGGGTCGAAATCTTGCCGTGAACGCCATACTTTAATAAACACTTCCTGGAGAATATCTTCTGCTTCCGTCCTGTTTCCTGTCATAAAGACAGCATTTTTAAACACAAGCCCTTTAAATTCCAGGAAAAGTGCTTCAAAAGCTTTCATATCACCTGTTTGCCACTTTTCTTTAATATTTGTCATTACTTACACTATACTATACGTAAATCAGGATAATAAAGTTTATAATTTAGTCAAGTGCGTTATCAAAACTTTGCAAAATTCCTACTTCAATTCTACACCTCTAGTCCAATTCGACCAGAGGTGTAGAAAGAAAGTTCTGATTGTAATGTTATTAATTACAATAACTATCACATCCGCCATTAGCTGTTACAGTCATGGAAATTTCATGCATGTTGGTTGAAACAAGCCAGCCTCCTATTTCTAGCCAGAACCGGGCTTGGCTCCATCGCGTAAAGAAATCATCCCCCACGCCACCAGATTCGCTTTCACTAAGCTGTTCGTATTGATAATACCAATATGTAACACCCCATGAATGATGATCACGTATCTGTGTTATTATGGTACCATTCCAACTCCAGTCGATTCTTAGATGATATTCGTAAATGGTAGCACCGAGGTTTGTCCAATATTTCGAATGGGTGACAGCAAGATCTCCGCGTGTTTGCTCAACAGTTATAACAGTCTCACATTTAAGATTTGTAAGCATTTCAATTAAATCTTTTTGTTCTTCTGGCGTTAACCTACTAAAAAACTTATCGATATCTTCGGCTTTTGTAAATTCATCCCAAAGCACCTGATTAAATGCTTGTGGTTCGCTTCCATTATACCTATCTTCATCAGATGCTAAGATTGTGTTACTACTAGCCCCTAACACTCCAGTAACAGCAAGAATAATAGCAAAAATAATTCTAATACCTATTTTCATAAATTTCTCCTTTTAAACGAATTTATACTATCTTTTTATTAATAAAATATCCCGTTTGATAAAATACTATTTTGGGACAAAAAGTATTACCAGTTATAACCGCCATATTTCATACAAAATATTAAGATTAATAAAAATCAAAGTCCCACAATATAACTTAGTAGTATTTATTAGATGACTTGATTCTTCGTATTAACTTTTAAAGCATGATATCGATTATTTTTCATTATTGAATGAATATGCTTCTATTAGTAATATACGTATGTTTAATAAGAAAGTTCATTTTTATTAGAAGAAGGTTCATTTTATTGATGCTATAATGGCTGCCAACCTCAGATTTGTATGTGAAGTGTAGAATTAATAAAATAAATAGGAGTAAAAATAATGTTAAAATAATTGTAAGCAGAGATAGAACGATATAAGCGATTATGTGGGTTAATGAGGACTAATTTGAAAATTCGGGATTAATTGAATTACCCCAGCATCTTCTGATATATCACCTTGTCGTCGCCGGGGGCGTAGAAATCGGGTATGTTGCAGATTTCCTTATAATCGTTGGTAATGTAGAAACGGCGCGTTTTATAGTATTGCGCTTTACCGGAGGTTTCGATAAATGCCATCCTGCCGCCAGCCTGCGCTATCTCGTCCTCCGCTGCTTTTAAGAGGGTGGCGCCGGTGCCATGCCCCTGGAATTTGCGCTTGA
>CAZJMW010000026.1:0-16597 GCA_964547375.1 uncultured Dehalococcoidales bacterium
GAATGCGGTGCGGATATTATAGAAAAACGCAATAAGAAAAAACGTACGTTTTACGGCTGCAGTGCTTATCCAAAATGCAATTTCGCCATTAATACCAAACCGCTGCCCCAACCATGCCCGAAATGCGGTGCGCTGGTTACCGAATACAGAACCAAATGGGGTAAATGCACCAAGTGCGATTATAAAACCAAACTCCAGCAGGACTAAAAGCGATGCAGGAAGTTTTTAACAGGTATGTCAATTACCTGGTAGCCGAAAGAAACGTATCGCCCTATACGGTACGCAACTATACCAGCGACCTGGTAGGCAACTCAAAGCGCGGCACACAGAAAGGTTTTTTTCAGTTTTTACGGTTGAAAAATATTGAATCACTGGATAAAGCCGATAAGTGGGTATTGCGGGAATACCTGGCTTATTTATCAAACCAGGGAGTTGCCAAAGCCAGCATCGCCCGTAAACTATCCGCTATCCGCTCCTTTTACCGCTACCTGGCCAGGGAGAATATTCTCGACAGTAACCCTATGGAACATTCGGTTTCACCGAAGCTGGATAAGCGTTTGCCTGAATTTTTAACAATAGAAGAAGTTGTAAAGCTGTTACAGACCCCCGATTTATCCACGCCGCAAGGGCTGCGCGACCGCGCCCTGATGGAATTGATATATGCTTCCGGTTTAAGGGTAAGCGAACTGGTCAATTTGAATATCGAAAATATAAATATGGAAAGCTATGAAATACGCGTCTGGGGCAAGGGCTCCAAGGAACGCATGGTGCTGATGGGGGAATACGCCGCAACGTCAATCAATAATTATCTTGCCAATGGAAGACCGAAATTGCTGGTTAAAAAGGACGGTGGAGGAGCCCTGTTTTTAAACCGCGACGGGAACAGGTTAACAGAGCGTATGGTACAGATAATCATCCGTAAGTATGCCAGGTTAGCCGCTATCGATAAAGAGGTTCACCCTCATATGCTCAGGCACACCTTTGCCACGCATATGCTGGATGGCGGCGCCGACCTGAGGGTTGTGCAGGAGCTATTGGGACACGAAAACCTCTCCACCACGCAGATTTATACTCATATTACACAAGGGCAGGCCAGAAAGGTCTATCTTGCCGCCCACCCGATGGCTAAACTGGAAGGAAATACGGATGCAGATAAATAAGCGAATCGCTAAACTCAGGCAAATTCTGGATGAAAAAGCGGTGGATGCCATTTTAATATCACAGCCTGAAAACAGGTACTACCTTTCGGGTTTCAGAGGCTCAGCCGGCTATCTTTTTATCACGCAAAAGAACATGGTACTGGCCACCGATTTTCGTTATGTCGAGCAAGTAAAAAGGCAGGCTCCAGATTATACACTGTTCCAGATAAGCGGAAGTATGAATAATTGGTTCCCGGAAATTGTAAACGGCCTGCGGATTAAGAAACTTGGTTTTGAATCTGCAGATATAAGTTTCGAAAGGTATCAAAACATTTCGGGGACAATTGAAAAAACAGGAATACAAGTACAGCTTGTACCCTTGACGGAAACAGTAGAAACCATAAGAGCTATAAAAGACCCCGATGAAATCGCCTGCATCGAGCGCGCAGCCGAAATCAGCGATAAGGGATTTAAATATATTTCGCAAATTATTAAAGCAGGCATGACCGAACTGGAACTGGCATGGGAACTGGAAAAGTGCATGCGTGAAGCAGGAAGCGAGTCGATGCCTTTTGAAATAATTGTCGGCTCCGGCCCTAATGCCGCGCTGCCGCATGCCCACCCTTCCGGGCGTGTTATTAAGGAAGGAGAACCTATCGTCATCGATTTCGGAGCCAGTTTAGAAGGATATTGCAGCGATATCACCAGGACAATCTGTGTCGGAACGCCGGATGATACTTTTAAAAAAATATATCGCATCGTGCTCGATGCCCAGCTAAATGCCATTTCCAGGATTGTTGACGGGACAACGGGGACAGAAGCCGACCGCTTTGCCAGGAGCATCATCGAAGAGGCAGGTTACGGCGAAACATTCGGACATAGCCTGGGGCATAGCCTGGGACTGGCTGCTCACGAAAAACCAACCCTCAACCGCATTTCGGAGGAAATACTGACCGAAAACATGGTCTTTACCATAGAACCGGGGATTTACCTGCCGGGGTGGGGAGGGATCAGGATAGAGGATACAGTTATGATAAAAAATGGTAAAATTAGCGTAATATCACAGTCGATTAAATAGTTTTTGGGGAGAATAAATGTTAAGCGGTTCAGAATTAAGAAAAGGTGTAGTCATAGTATTAAATGATAAACTGTATCAGGTTATAGATTATAAGCATATAAAAATGAAAAGGACGGCGCTGGCTCATGTCAAACTGCGTGACATAGTCGCCGGTCATACTATCGAGCAGAGTTTTCAATCGGATGATAAATTTGTCAGGGCTAATCTGGATTCGCGCGATATGCAGTACCTGTACAACGATAGCGGTTTATACTATTTTATGGACGTCGAGAATTTCGAACAAATTACTGTAAACGAATCTCAAGTGGCCGACTCGATCGGTTACCTGAAGGAAGGAATGCAGGTAGAGGTGTCGAGCTACAAGGAAAAAATACTGGGAATTGAAATACCGCTTGCCGTCGAACTCGAAGTTACAGAAACCGAACCCGGCTTTAAAGGCGATACTGCTACCGCCGGCACTAAACCGGCTAAACTGGAAACCGGCATCAGCGTTCAGGTTCCTTTGTTTATAAATATCGGAGACAAGATAAAAGTAGATACACGCTCGGGCGCTTACCTTGAAAGGAAAAACTGATATATGATAAAAGCAGACCTGCATATTCATACCCGCTACTCGCCCGATTCAAACAATTCGCTGGATGATATAATCGCACAGTGCTTAAAAAAAGGCATTAATTGCCTGGCGGTGTGCGACCACGGTACAGCGGAGGGCGCCCTCAAACTGCAAGCTATTGCTCCCTTTAAAGTAATTGTGGCCGAAGAAATTCTGACACCCCACGGAGAGATAATGGGCATGTTTTTAAAGGAAACAATCCCCAGTTTGATGACACCGCAAGAGACAATCAGGAGAATCAGGGAACAGAACGGGCTGGTCTGCATTCCGCATCCTTTCGATAAGTACCGTTCATCGGCGTTTCAGGGAATTAACCTGGAAGAAATTAAGGAAGATATCGATATTATTGAAGTTCAGAATGCCAGGACTCTGCCTTTTCAGGACAGGACGCAGGCATTAAAATTTGCCGTAAGAAATAGTTTCAGGCAGAGCGCCGGCAGCGATGCCCATACCATATCGGAAATAGGCGTCAGTTTTGTAGAAATGCCCGATTTCAACGGTAAAGAGGATTTTTTAACCGCGCTGGAGCAGGGTAAAATCAGCGGCCGTTCTTCGAGCCCGCTGGTGCATTTTCTTAGCGTAAAAAATAAGATAATGAAACGGTTTAAATAGAATGTATCGATTCGGCTGGTTTTCGACAGGAAGGGGCAAGGGTTCGAGGGAGCTTTTTAAGGTTGCCTTAAACGGCATTAAAAGCGGGCAGATTAAAAATGCCGCCATTTCCTATGTTTTTTGCAGCCGCGAACCGGGAGAATCCCCCGAAACCGACCGCTTTATCGAACTCGTAAAAAACAACAATATTCCTGTTGTGTGTTTTTCCTACCAGAAATTCAAGGGAGATAGACCCGACAACGCTGTCGACGAACCGTTACCGGAGTGGCGGCTGGAATACGACCGGCATGTTATGTCATTACTGAAGAAATTCAGTTGCGACCTTTGCGTACTGGCGGGGTATATGCTGATAGTGGGCAGCGAAATGTGCCAAAAGTATAATATGCTCAACCTGCACCCGGCAGCCCCTGGCGGGCTGAAAGGAACCTGGCGCGAGGTGATCTGGCAATTGATTGACTCAAAAGCCAAAGAGACCGGGGTGATGATGCACATGGTAACCCCTGAACTGGATAAGGGCCCGGTGGTCAGCTACTGTAAATTCCCGATAACAGGGAAACCGTTTGACGATTACTGGAAAGCAGTTGCAGGAAAAACGGCCGATGAAATAAAACAAAAAGAGGGCGAGGATAATGAACTTTTTAAAATTATCCGCGAACACGGATTAAAAAGGGAGTTCCCGCTGATAATGGCAACTATGGCCGCCTTCAGTTCCGCTAAAGTAGTCATCTCCGGCGGCACTGTTTTCGATTCTAACGGGAATAAAATCAACGGCTATAATCTCACTGAAGAAATCGAAAAGATATTAAAGACTAACAATTGAACATTCACTCGGAGTTACGATACACATACGTCGTTTCGAGCCCCGACCAGTCGGGATGAAGCAATCACTGCAGTACCATTCAACTTCCCCTCCCTGTATATGTAGCGTGGCCCTGATAATATTGAACCGCAGAGATTGCCGCATGGTTCGACAGGCTCCGCTCATCCTGAGTTTATCGAAGGGCACGAACGGCTTTTAAAACACTCATCCAGCGCTGCACTGGGACAAAGCCACGAACGGATTTGTGGAGACTTCTCGCAACGACTGGTAGTGTAGAGTCATACTGAGTTCATGACGGACGAACGAAGTGGCAAATTATAAAAACTAAACCGGCAGGATATCGCTACCCTGCCGGCTCTAATTAATTATAAAGGATTAGATTGCGGATTATTTCTTATCTTGTTCCGGTTTGGCAAGTATCTCATCTATTAAACCGTATTCGACAGCCTGCTGCGGATTTAAATAGTAGTCACGGTCGGTATCATGAACAATTTTCTCTAAAGCCTGTCCGGTATTGTTTACCAGGATACCCCTGATTAAATCCTGTAATCTCATGATTTCACGCACGGCAATCTCGATATCTGAGGCTTGCCCCTGAGCACCGCCGAGTGCCTGGTGCATATGGATAGTAGAATTAGGCAGGGCAAATCTCTTGCCTTTTGCACCCGAGCTTAGCAGTACGGTAGCCATGCTTGCCGCCATGCCGATACAAATCGTGGATACATCAGGTTTAATTAAATTCATGGTATCGTAAATAGCCAGACCGGAGGCTATAACACCGCCCGGTGAGTTTATGAAAAGCTGGATATCTTTATCGGGGTCTTCTCTTTCTAAAAAGAGCAGCTGCGCCACAATAACATTGGCAATTTGGTCATTTATCTGGGTACCCAGTATGATGATGCGCTCTTTTAAAAGCAGTGAATAGATATCGTAAGCCCTTTCCCCTCTCGCTCCACTCTCAATCACCATGGGTATTACACTACTCGGATTCTCGTACATTTTTTTATGCTCCTTTCTATATATTAGCTTTTGGACGATATATTCGCTTTAACCATGCCAACCAGATGCTTAAGGGTTTTCTTGGCGTGTAAAAAGCTTTCCACTTCCCTGCGCCCGTTGTTATCCTGCATATATTGACGCAGTTCCTCTTTCTTCTGTCCGGCATCTTTTAACATTTCTTCTATTTCCTGGTCTACTTCCTCTGCCGAAACAGTGATTTCCTCAGCTTTGGCTACTTCGGTCACTACCAGTGACCATAAAACCCTTTTTTTAGCCATAGGACGACCGTTTTCTCTTAATTTAGCTTCGGGAACCTGCTTCATCCTCTCCTCGAATTCCTTTTCATCCCGGCATGAAGCCTGCAACTGTCGTTTGTAATCCTCTAACAGTCCCTGTAATTCCATATCAACCATAACGGGAGGATATTCCAATTTACTGCTCTCTATTAACTTTTCAATAACCTTCTCCTCATAATTGGAGACGGCATTGCGTTCTTTTTCATTTTTCAGATTGGCGCGAACTCTTTCTTTTAATTCATCCACCGAATTAACACCGGGAGCAACTTTCTTGGCAAATTCATCATCGATTTCCGGCAGCGTCAATCCCTGGACATCCTTTATGGTAACGGTGAACAGTACTTCTTTACCCGCGACCACCTTCGTTTCATAATTATCCGGAAGCGTCAGTTTGAATTTCTGTTCTTCTCCTTTTTTCATACCGACTATTTTATCGCCCAGCCCCGGTATCTCTTTGGCAAATTCAGAATTCAGCTCGAACCTGACACCCTTATTACGCAGGAAGGGGGATTCATAGATTTCACCGATGATATCGGCTGTTACCGTATCGCCCTTCTTAATGGGACGGTCGGTAATTTCAAAACTTCCGCCGTATTGCTTGCTCAGGTTTTCTAAAACCTCATTCACTTCTTCATCGCTTACTTCGAGCGGGTCAGCTTCTACAACCATAGTCTTATAATCGCCGAGTTCAACCAGCGGTTTCAAGGCGACAATCATCTCGAACTTTAACGGTTCGGTCTGCACGATTTTAACCATCGGCTGCATTATTGGTTCGAGGTTCTGTTCTTTGATTACGTCATCGCAGATAAAAGGTACTGCTTCCTTTATGGCATCTTCGAGCAGCTTGTCCCTGCCGACATGTTTTTCCAGGATATCTCTCGGCGCATTGCCTTTACGGAAACCCGGCACCTCTGTTCTTTTTACCAGCCGTTGATAGGCTTTTTCAATGTACTCGTCTATCTCCGATGCTTCCGTTACAACGGTCAGATAGCTCATGCGGTTTTCCGTTTTATCAAGTGTTGATTTCATTGTTACCCCTTTATATTATTTATTCTTCTACCTGTTCATCTACCAGCTTAATATGCAATACATCGATATCTTCCTGGCTGACAACATCGGGAGCATTAAAACACAAATCGTATGCATTCTGGTTCTTCGGGAAAGGAATTACTTCCCTGATGCTGCTTTCACCGGCAATCAGCATCAGCATGCGGTCCACCCCGATTGCTATGCCACCGTGAGGAGGAGCACCGTAGCTGAAGGCTTCCAATAAATGACCGAAAAGCTGGTCGATGGACTGATCGGTATGCCCCATTACCTTGAATACTCTTCTCTGCAATTCGGCATTGTGAATCCTGATGCTGCCGCCGCCGACTTCGTAGCCGTTTAATACTATATCATAACTCTGGCTGAATACTTCTTTCGGATTCGTTTCCAGAATAGGTATATCTTTCTCCTTGGGAGCTGTAAAAGGATGATGCATCGATTCCCAGCGATTCATTTTATCATCCCAGGCAAATAACGGGAAGTTCACAATAAAACAATAAGCGAATAAATCGGGGTCGGCTAATTTCAAACGATTCCCCATTTCCAGTCGCATTCTGCCCAGCACATTACTGACAGTGGCATCATCTCCGGCGGCAATCATCAACATATCCCCGGGATTCGCGCCCATCCGCCCAGCCATTTCTTTAACCTGTTCCAACGTCAGGAATTTGGAAATCTGTGATTTAACCATCTCCATATTCAGTTGGTCAATACTTTCTGCCGCAGAATCCAGTATGATGGTTGCCAGCCCCTTAGCGCCAAAACCCTTGGCTATTTCATTCAATTCATTTATCTGTGCGCGTGAATAACCCGAGCAACCGGGAGCGCAGATTCCCTTAACTTTACCGCCGGCGGCCACCGCCGAGCTGAAAACGGCAAATTCGCAACCGGCCACTATATCGGAAAGGTCTTTTATCTCCATTCCGAAACGGATATCCGGTTTATCTGAGCCGTATCGCTCCATAGCTTCGGCAAAATTTATGCGCAGGAACGGTTTTATTATACGCTTTTCAGGCTTTAACTCTTCCATAATCTTGACGAAGAGGTCTTCGATTAACTGCATCACATCCTCTTCTTCGGGAAAGCTCATCTCGATATCGAGCTGCGTAAATTCCGGCTGCCTGTCAGCCCGCGTATCTTCATCACGAAAACACTTGGCAACCTGGTAATACTTCTCTACGCCCGCCACCATTAAAAGCTGTTTCAACTGTTGAGGTGATTGCGGCAATGCATAGAATTTACCGGGATAAACGCGGCTGGGCACCAGGTAATCGCGCGCACCCTCGGGGGTTCTTTTTATCAGGATGGGCGTTTCCACTTCCAGGAATCCCCGCTCATCCATAAAGTCACGCATCATCTTAACCACACGATGGCGCAGGATGATATTGTTCTTCATTCTTTCACGCCTGATATCCAGATAGCGGTATTTCAGACGCAGGTTTTCATCGATATCTATATCCTCGTTAATATAAAAGGGCGGGGTTTTGGCGGTATTCAATATCTTGACGCTATCCGCCAGAACCTCGATTTCACCGGTGGATAACTTGAGATTTTCGGTGCCGGACGGACGCGGCGACACCTGCCCGATTACCTGAACGACATATTCGTTTCTCAACTGGCTGGCGATATCATGGCAATCTTTCGAGCTCTCTGGATTGAAAACTACCTGTACCACACCATCCCTGTCCCTGAGGTCGATAAAAATCAAACCGCCATGGTCGCGGCGACGGTCTACCCAGCCGCCAAGGGTTACAATCTGTTTATCATGACTAAGGTTTATTTCCCCGCAACTGTGACTTTTTAACAACCCTCTTCCCCCTGTAAGTACAATAATATAGATTTTGAGTAAAGCTAATTATAACTCAGGGCGGTATATTGTTCAAACACCAGCAGGTAAAATAACGCCGTATTTAAAGCAAACACAATTTTTATCATTAATATTTGACCATAGTTTAGCTTTATCCTATACTATCATTTCACCCGGTTTCATAATAGTCTTTATTTTACCCGTAAAGCATCTACACAATAAAATATATTCCAAATCATTATTAACTGATAAATTTATATAACAGGATATTCCTTTATAATATAAAACAAAGGTATAATTAATATCATCACCTGTATCCTATTATTTCCTTTGAGAGGAGCCGAAGATATTAAAATGGCAAATTTCGATATAACATCGCTCGACCCCACCAAGCTGCAGGACTGGCAGATAGCCGAAGAAGCCGAAAAATACATGAAACCGGTTGCTTCCCTGGCGGAGGAATGGGGTATTAAAAAAGAAGAGCTTCTGCCATATGGTCACTATATCGGCAAAGTCGATTTCCCGGTGATACTCGAAAGATTGAAAAATAAGCCGAACGGAAAATACATCGATGTTACCGCTATAACCCCCACCCCCCTCGGGGAAGGCAAGAGCACCACTACCATGGGGCTGGTGCAGGGGCTGGCTAAAAGGAATAAAAACGTATCGGGCGCCATTCGCCAGCCGTCGGGAGGACCTACATTTAATATTAAGGGCAGCGCTGCCGGCGGCGGGCTTTCCCAGTGCATACCGCTGACTCCGTTTTCTCTCGGGTTAACCGGGGATATCGATAATGTAACCAATGCCCATAACCTGGCCATGGTAGCTTTAACCTCAAGGTTGCAGCATGAGTTCAATTATGATGATGCAACGCTGGCGCAAAAAAACCTGAAACGCCTGGATATCGACCCGCGCAATGTGCAGATGAAATGGGTGATGGATTTCTGCGCGCAGTCCCTGCGCGATATTGTAATCGGCATCGGCGGCAAAATGGATGGCTTTATGATGAGTTCAGGTTATGCTATTTCGGTCAGTTCCGAGGTTATGGCCATCCTTGCCGTATTTACCAGCTTAAAAGACCTGCGGGAACGCATGTCGAAGATTGTGGTTGCCTACGATAAACAGGGAAACCCTGTTACAACGAAGGACCTTGAAGTAGACGGAGCTATGACTGCCTGGATGGTAAGAGCAGCTAACCCCAACCTTTTGCAGACACTGGAAGGACAGCCGGTAATGGTGCATGCCGGGCCTTTTGCCAATATCGCTGTCGGGCAATCATCGATTGTTGCCGACCAGGTGGCTTTAAAACTTTCCGATTACCATGTTACGGAAAGCGGATTCGGCGCCGATATCGGTTTTGAAAAGTTCTGGAATATCAAGTGCCGCTTAAGCGGGCTGGTTCCCAACTGCGCTGTGATTGTTGCCACTGTCAGGGCGCTTAAGATGCACGGCGGCGGCCCCAAGGTAGCTCCGGGAAAAGCGCTGGACGAGGCTTATACAACGGAAAATGTCGGGTTGGTTGAACAGGGTTGCGCCAACCTGATTGCACATATCGAAACGGTGAAAAAAGCCGGCATTAATCCGGTGGTCTGCATCAATAATTTTTATACAGATACCCAAAATGAGATAAATGCCGTCCGCAGAATTGCAGAACAGGCCGGAGCCAGGGTCGCCCTGTCGCAGCACTGGCTGAAAGGCGGAGCGGGCGCTCTGGAACTGGCTGATGCAGTTACGGAGGCCTGCCAGGAAAAAGTGGATTTCAAACTGCTTTATGAGGATAGAACTCCTATAAAAATGAGGATAGAAACCATTGCCAAAGAGGTATACGGAGCCGATAGCGTCAGCTATTCGCCGGAAGCAAGCGCCAAGATAGAGCGGCTGGAGAAAGACCCCGATATCGATAAAATGGCAACCTGCATGGTGAAAACACATCTCAGCCTGACGCACGACCCCAACATCAAGGGTCGCCCTTCGGGCTGGACGCTGCCGATTAAGGATGTGCTGGTTTACAACGGAGCCGGATTTATCGTTCCGGTAGCCGGCGACATCAAGCTGATGCCGGGCACCTGCTCCGACCCCGCTTTCAGAAGGGTAGATGTGGATGTGGAAACAGGTAAAATAAAAGGACTGTTCTAAGATGACTGAAGAAAATACGGAAATTAAATATACCGTACACTTCGAGCCGGATAATATCGATATCGTCGTAAATGCCGGAGATAACCTGATGGAAGCAGCGGTTTCCGCCGGTGTGCATATCAACGCTTCGTGCGGCGGTGCCGGTGTCTGCGGAACATGCAATGTCATCATCAAGCGCGGTCAGGTGGAAAGCATAAGGACTGACAAAATTTTAGAACATGACTATAAAAAGGGCTTCAGGCAGGCCTGTAAAAGTAAAATTATGTCAGACCTTGTCGTAGAGATTCCGTCTACATCTAAACTGGAGAAAGCGGTTCTTTCAAGAGAAGAATTAATGTCGTCTTCTGCCCTGGCAAGCGGCTGGACATTCGAGCCGCCTTTAAAAAAGGTTTATATGAAACTGACACCACCCGACATGCAGGATAACACCAGCGACCTTGTACGCCTGCTTAAGGGGCTAAAACAGCAGGCCGGTTTTGATAAAGTCTCCGTAGATAGCGGCATTCTCTACGAACTGGCTGATATTCTACGGAAAGAGGCCTGGAATGTAACGGTTACGCTGCTTGAGGATATCGATTGCAGCTTCAAGTTGATTCGCATCGAACCCGGCGATAGCAGGGCTAAAAATTATGCACTGGCTTTCGACATCGGGACTACCGCAGTCAGGGGACAGCTTTTAGACTTAAACCGCGGGCGAATACTTGCCCAGGGCATCGATTATAACCGCCAGATAAGTTACGGCGAGGACGTTATCAGCCGCATCGCCTGGGCTCAAAAACAGGATGGCATGGAGAAACTGCAAAAAGCGCTGGTTGCCACCATAAACGACATGGTTAAAAACATGGTAAAAAAGGCGAATATAAATATTAACGACATCGCACATATCGTCTTTGCCGCAAACACCGTAATGACCCAGTTGCTGCTCGGCTTAAATCCGAAATATTTGAGATTATCACCCTATGTACCGACAGCCAATTACCTGCCGCTTATCAAGGCACGCCAAACCGGCATAGAGGTTGACAAGTTCGTTTATCTCTACGCTATCCCCTGTGTAGCCAGCTATGTCGGCGGCGACATTGTTTCCGGGATACTGGGAACCGGCACTTATCAAAAAGATAAACTGACACTTTATATCGATATCGGCACCAACGGAGAAATCGTGCTAGGCAATAAAGACTGGATGGTAACCGCTGCCTGTTCCGCCGGCCCCACCTTCGAAGGGGGCGGAATAAAACACGGCATGATAGCTACAGCGGGCGCCATCGAGGGCTTCGATATCGATGCCGGAACGTACGAACCAATTTTCACCACCATTGATGACGCCAAAGCGAAGGGAATCTGTGGCTCCGGGCTGATTAATATCGTTGCAAAACTGCTGGAAAAAGGGGTTATCGACCCGGGCGGTAAATTCAACAAAGGGCTTTTGAACCGCAGAATACGGGAAGGCGAGAACGGATTCGAATATGTGCTGGCTTACGGTGCCGAAACGCAAACTTACAAAGATATCGTTCTAACCGAAACCGATATTGCCAACCTGATTCGCTCCAAGGCAGCCATGTATGCCGGATACCGCACGCTTTTACAAAGTGTCGATAAGAAGTTCATTAATTTAGAACAGGTGATCATCGCCGGCACTTTCGGTAATAATATCAATATAGAAAATGCCATAACTATCGGGCTTCTGCCCGATATACCGAGAAACAGATTTTTGTTCGTTGGAAACGGTTCCTTGCTGGGAGCCCGGCTATCTGCTTTCTCCCGTGACCTGTTAAAAGATGGAAGGAAAATCGCATCAATGATGACCAATCTTGAATTATCAGAAAACAGCCTTTTTATGGACAACTACATTGCCGCCCTGTTCCTACCGCATACCGATAGCGGGGAATTCACGTCGGTAATATTGGGAGGCAAATAATGGCAGCCATAATTATTGACGGAACAGCGACTGCTAAAAATATTCGAGAAGAGTTAAGCGAAGAGGTGGTGCGTTTAAAGAAGCAGTATGACCTGGTACCGGGCCTGGCTACCATACTGGTCGGCGGAGACCCGGCATCGCAGCTTTATGTCGGCATGAAAGTAAAAACCTGTAAAACTATGGGCTTATATTCCGAAAACTACGACCTGCCCGTTGAAACTACCGAAAAGGAATTGCTGGCTCTAATCGAACGTCTTAATAACGAATCTAAAATTCACGGAATCCTGGTGCAGGTTCCCCTGCCGCCGCATATCCACGAAAATACGGTTTTAGCGGCGATTAACCCTCTCAAGGATGTCGACGGGTTTAACCCGGAAAGCGTCGGCAACCTGATGATAGGTGAAGCCAACTACCTGCCCTGCACCCCGCTCGGAATACAGGTCCTTTTACAGAAATATTCGATCGAAACAGAGGGCGCCGATGTGGTAATTATCGGAAGGAGCAATATACTCGGTAAACCGATGGCGGGCATTCTGATGCAAAAAGGCAAAGGGGCTAACGCCACCGTAACCGTCTGCCATACCAGGACTAAAGACCTGGCTTCACATACACGCCGTGCCGATATCCTGATTGCCGCTGCCGGCAGTAAACCGCGTTTTATAACAGCTGACATGATAAAGGAAGGTGCAGTAGTTATCGATGCCAGCACACACCGCATCGGCGAGACGGCGGATGGCAAAGCTATTATTTGCGGCGACGTCGATTTTGAGTCGGTTAAAGACAAAGCCGGTGCCATAACGCCGGTTCCCGGCGGCGTAGGCCCCATGACGATAGCCATGCTTATGTCAAATACTATCAAGGCAGCTAAAATTATCAATTTACTTGCTTAACCCGGAGGTTTGAATGTCTTTTAAAACTCCTGAAATTCAATATAACGGCAGTATCAAGAAAGTAACACTCGGCAGCGCCCAAAACAGCGTTACCGTCGGTGGCGAAAATGCCTATCCTTTCTATACTTTCGATGCCGAAATGCCGCATCTGCCGGTAATTGCCATGGAGGTTTACGATGCAAAACCGGAAGACTGGGCGGCAGCCGCTACCCAGCCGTTTGCAGACGTAATTGACAACCCGGTCAACTGGGCCAGAAAATGCGTCGATGATTACAAAGCTGACATGATTTGCCTGCAGCTTGCAAGCACCGACCCCAACGGGCTTGACCGCAGCGCCGAACAGGCAGCCGAGACGGCCAAAAAGGTAGCCGATGCCATCGATGTGCCGCTAGTTGTCTGGGGAACGGCCAACAGCGAGAAGGACACGGCGGTACTAACCAGAGTCTGCGAAGTCTGCAAAGGCAAAAAGCTGGTTATCGGGCCTTTGGAAGAAGGCGATTATAAAAACATCGCACCTGTAGCCATAGCTTGCGGCCATACCATTATCGCCTCCAGCCCGATTGATATCAACCTGGCCAAACAACTGAACATACTCCTGGGCAACCTGGGGGTACCGGATGATAAAATCCTGATCGACCCGACAGTCAGCAGTATCGGCTACGGTATCGAATATGCTTATTCGGTAATCGAAAGAATCAGGATTGCCGCCCTGACGCAGAACGATAAAAAATTGCAATCACCGATTATTTGTAATATTGCCGCCGAAACGTGGAAGACTAAGGAAGCCAAAACCCCGACCGATGAAAACCCGGCTCTCGGCGACGCTAAAAAACGCGCCGTACTGCTGGAAGCGATGTCGGCAATGACGCTGGCTACAGCTGGCGCCGATATTCTTATAATGAGACACCCCGAAGCGATTAAGCTGGTTAGAGAAATGATAACAGCTTTTACGGCTAATCAGCCTTAATAACTTTTAGACAATTTCCAAAATAATCCTCGATAAGGTTAAAGATGCCGGATATAACAGGATTTTCTTTCGCATACGGAACTGATTTTGAAGGTGAACGAATACGTCCCGATAACCTGTATATTGAATTCGGCGGCGTTAGCCACCGCATGGTTGAATGGCTTACCACTAAAAGATTTGAAGATATCGAGGATGGCAGGATAGATATTATCGGCCTCGATATAAATGACCCTGGGAAAAAGACGACGCTGCCGCTGGCAATAGTTGTCGAGGTAGCCGGAAAGAATATGCAGCCGGATTATGAACCGGTACTGGAAAAACAAATCCATCGCATCTTAAACCGCATACAGGGAGTAATGCATACCGGGCAGCGTGATATGGGATGCCTTAAGATTTCTAAATCAGCGGTAGATAAAGGCTTTACCCTGCGGCATATCGGAGTCATCCTTCACAATAAACTGCATGCGGATTTCGAACGTATTATCGATAAGGTGCAGGTAAAAATTTATACTGAAAAGGACAAGGTGGCAGAGATACATGCCGAAGCCAAATCGGTCTATTCGTCAAGAGATACGCGTATCGAAGGCATGACCGATGAGGGGACGGATACCTTTTACTCATGTACGGTTTGCCAATCGTTTGTTCCGTTTCATGTTTGCACCATCTCCCCCCAGAGAAGCAGTCCCTGCGGTTCGTACAATTGGATAGATTGCAAGGCTTCGTACGATATCGACCCCACCGGCCCCAACAAACCGTTAAAGAAAGGTAGCCCCGTAGATTTAAGGCTGGGGAAATGGCAGGGGATTAATGATTTCGTTAAAAAAGCCTCGCAGGGAAAAACAGAATACTATAATTTATACAGCATCATGGACAAACCAATGGCAACCTGCGAGTGGGTGGAGTGTATTTCCGTAGTTCTACCATTATGCAACGGCATTATGATTACGGATAAAGATTATACGGGAATGACACCCTGCGGCATGGATTTTAAGACTATTATCGATAATACCAAGAGTGAACTGGATACACCCGGTTTTATGGGGCACAGCCGGTACAATATTACCCAGCGCAAGTTCATAAATGCCGAGGGCGGTATTAAAAGAATAGTGTGGATGCCAAAAAATCTTAAAATCGAAATTTCGCATCGATTTAACAGCCTGGCTTTAGAAATCGGGATTCCGGACTTAATAGACAGGATTGCTGATGAAGGCGAAGGCGCTACGGAAGAAGCGATTCTGCCCTTCTTGAAAGCGAAAAAGCACCCGGCACTTTCTATGGAACCCATAATCCAGCTATAATACTATAAAGGAATCATCTTATGGCAATTACAGGAATAGAGATATTTAAATTATTACCTAAAACCAATTGCGGGGAGTGCGGCGTTCCCACCTGCCTGGCTTTTGCCATGAGCCTGGCTGCCGGCAAGGCTGAACTTGCCAAATGCCGATATCTTTCAGACGAAGCCCGCCATAAACTGGAGGAAGCCTCCACCCCACCCATCAGGCCGGTCACTATCGGTAAGGGGGAATATGCTAAAAAAATCGGCGGAGAAACGGTGATGTTCCGCCATGAAAAGAGGTTTGAAAATGCCCCGGCTATTGCCCTGCTGATAAGCGACGACATGACGGAAGATGACATAGAAGGGCGTATAGAGAGATTCAATACACTTGTTTACGAAAGAGTGGGTCAAACCCTGCGTGCTGAAATGGTTGCCTTAAAATGCCAATCGGGTGATGCGGATAAATATAAAGCCATGATTAACAGGGTTATACAGAAATGCAAGGCCGTTATTATGTTAATCAGCAATGACCCGGACATGCTGGAGGCAGGATTGTCTGTTTGTGCGGGCGCAAGACCGCTGATTCATGCTTTAACTAACGAGAACTTCGACAGGGTTGCAGCCCTGGTTAAGGAATATTCCTGCCCGGTAGCCGTTAAGGGTGAAACCATTGATGATATCATCGAACTGACCACCAGGCTGGAAAAGTCCGGAATCAAGGACATAGTAATAGATACGGGAGCAGTCGACATACAAAATGCGCTGGAAAACCAGGTGGCAATCAGACGAGCTGCCTTAAACGGGAAGATGCGCCCGCTGGGATACCCTACTCTGGTTATGGTTAACGGGATGACGAATGACCCGATGCAGGAATCGCTGATGGCAGCGACATTCGTTGCCAAATACGCCGGGATTATAGTTCTCTCCGATTTTCAGGGAGAGACGCTCTTCCCACTGCTGGTGCTGCGAATGAACCTGTTTTCAGACCCGCAGAGGCCG
>CAZJMW010000027.1:0-16503 GCA_964547375.1 uncultured Dehalococcoidales bacterium
CCTCCTCAGTGCCGATACAGTCCATATTCTACTCCGGCAGGCAGGCCATATCAAGAACATAGGATATTTCAAATTTTTTTATTATTTTATAATCGGGTCGTAAAATCCAATGGATGCATTTACTGCTATGCGTCTGCTTTTAAACGTCAGGGAGTAGAGGGCAGTATGCTGTATTAAAGCTGAAAAAACCATTGCACACCTGAATATTATATGTAATAATTAGTAGGTACTATAGTAAGATGAGGTGAAATATGAATCCTGTCAGGAATTTTTGTACAAATTGCGGTCAACCTCTGGGAGCGAAAGCGAAGTTCTGCGCCGGTTGCGGCGCGCCGGTAGTTAACATAAATACGGAAGAAGCGGCTCCGCCTCCCGTATTTCAGGCTCCTCCGGTTAGTACTCCACCGCCGGCTTATCAACCGCCTCCTGTTGCCCCACCGCCTCAAGCGCAGCAGCAGCCTCCGGTTTACCAGCCGCCGCAGTATCCGCCTCAGCAGCAACCGTATTATGGACAGCAGCAGGCAGTACCCGGCTATGGATATCAGCCGCCGGCCGGTCCCATTCCGGGCGAGATGGTAATCGGTATTATCCCTAATGCCACCAAGAAGAAAAATATGATAATGTCGGAGACTTTCAATATCGTCGTTACCAACCACCGCATGGTTTGCGCGCTTTTAACCTCGGAAATGATAAAAGAAGCCGCCGCTTCCCACCGCGGGGAGGGTGTCGGAGGTTTCTTCAAGGCCATGGGAGCCGGTTATACGGTATGGCAGCGCTATTTACAGGTGCCGCCGGATGTAGCATTACAGGAAAATCCGGCCAATTTTGCGATTTATATGAACCAGATTCGCAAGGTAAAATTCAAGCCGGATACAGTTCTCTTCAGTAAAGGTGCATTCAGCGTCGGATTTAAGGGTGGTTTCGGCGGCGGCGATGATGACGACAAAAATACCAAACCGCTGGAAATCGAAACCATGAGCGGAAAATACAAATTCGAAATCAATGACGCGCATCAACAGCAGGTTGCGGAAACCCTCAGGAAAGCCGGATTGATTAAATAAACCTGCCCGTTATAAAATTTGTTGCTTAAATACATTTACTCCCCGACATTACCGTCGGGGAGTAAGTTTTTTCCTTTAATCATTTTTACAGGTTTATCAAGTCCGTTTTGCCGAATACTCAAAGATACAGAGCAGTAGAAACAAGATAATAACTCTGCCATGTATTTCCGGTTATTCAAATTCTAAACAGTGAAAAAAGTCCTATTCTTTTATATTCCAGCTGCTTCCCAGTTGAAAAAGGACGGTGGTATCCACATCGGCGTTGGTATTTTTACCGTATTCGAACGGATTGTCCATGTCATGTATCAGCCTGACGATGGCTGTCATTACAAAACTAATCAATACGAATAGCGCCATGCCACCCAGCCCCCACTCGTTTTTGGTAAATACGAAAATAATCAGTACGGCGGTTATAGCAATATCACAGATTACATAGGCGGCGGCGCTGTCTTTAGAGTAAGCGATATAATCCAGTCGGTATGACAGCTTTTCGAGCTGCACCAGGTTGTCTCTCATCTTATAGAGTACGCTGGGGGCTACATCTTTCGCCCACAACTCCGTAATCACTTTCTGTACCTGATTCATCTCGTCGTCCAACTGCTGCTTCTGCCAGCAATTCTGGCGCAGGTTGCAGTTTATTATAGAAAGCAGGGTTTCGATATGTTTGGCAAGTTGTATTCCCTGTTCTTTTTCATTTTCTCTTGCCGATAGCAGCAGGGCGTCGCTGCGCAGCGATTTTAACAGGGAGGCCATTTCCCCGGGTATCTTTTGAGCTTCCTTAAAATCCGACATGGCGCCTGTAAAAACAATGCTGATGGTAAAGAAAACGCCGGTAAAAAACGCTCCCGTTAAAGTGTTGACTGCAATAACGTTTAATGAAAAGTAGTCGGCAATCAGTTTCAATAATAGAACGGATAACGCTATGACAGCGGCAAAAAGAATGAACCTGTATTTTACAATCTTTTTCATAGTCCGGCCTCTATATTAAGATTTACCTGTAAATGAGCCTGCCTTCAACACGGCGCCCGATGTTTTGATGATTCTTCAGGTATTCCTCAAGTACCTCGGGTACCGAAGTGGCTATTACCTTGGATTTGCCGTGGATTAACAGTTCTTCATTGGTTATATCAAGAAAAACTGACGAATTGGCAATATGATATCCGATAAGCCCGATTGAATACTTGCGGTCATCTTCAACCGGCTGGCCGTTGAATTCCAGGGAGTACAAATCATGTGCAATATCGTTGTAGACGGCGTGTATTTTGGCGTTTACCTGGTAACATTCACCTTCGCCGTCGCGGTTTTCCGGGCGCATGATATGGGCAAAGATGCGCTTTAACTGCGCTCCGGTAATAACAAAGCGAGACAGGTAATCCTTATAGGGGAAACAGGCACGGTAATCCTTCAAAGTCACAGCCGGTCCCAGTTCCTTGCTGCGTATAGAGCCGGAGCCCAAAAGCATGATATCGCATTCAGCAACTTCTGCCAGTGCGTCGGCAAACAGATTACCCAGCGAAGTTTCGATTTCCCTGGTCGGGTGGGTCATGATATCGGTAAACTTGCAGATGATAGAGTTATATTTGCGGTCGATTTCAGCGGCGTAGCCATCGATGTATTCTTTTAATTTCATATCCGGTTCGGCGATGCCCTCTTCAATGGGAATCAGCTGCCATTTCCATTCTATAATGCTGTTAGTATCGTCATCTACCGTTATATCGAATCTGCCGATCTGATTGGTGCCGACACCTGCCTGCGCTATCAGAATATCGTTAACCGTTGTAGGCTGTTTCAATATAGTATGAGAGTGACCGCCGATGATAATATCGACGCCGCATTCCGGCTTTAAAAGCTTTGCCAGTTCGATATCGGATTCGTAACCGATGTGTGTTAAAAGTATGGTCAGGTCGATATCGTCGTTCTTATAGGCATCGGTTATGACGCTTACCTCGTGAGCGGCATCCTCCAGTGTAATAAAACTACTGACCAGCGGGTCCTTTTTTAAGGCGTCGAGCACCTTCTCCGTCAGGATACCGATGAACATGATATCGAATCCATCCATTTTGATAATCAGGTAGGGCCTCATCAGCCGTTTACCATATTTTTCAATGTAAATATTGGCTGTAACGATGGGGAAGTTAGCCATCTTCTCTAAAAAGAGCAGTTGCGGCAAACCGTAATCGAACTCGTGATTGCCGAGGGAAACGGCATCGGGAGCCAGGTAGTTCATGATTTCCATGGTGGATATACCCATGTATTCAGAATCTATCAAAGAGCCCTGCAGCATGTCTCCCGAAATTACATAAAGCACATTTTTTTCTTCATGCCTGACTTTGTTAACATAGCCGGATAACAGCGCCAGACCCCCGACTAAGCTGTTGTCACCATCTTTTACTTCGGTCAAAAAGTCTCCGTGCATATCGTTTGAATGCAAAATTGTAAATTTCTTAGTCACTCCCATTACCCTCTCCTTTCGGTTATTTTAAAGCAATATAAGTAATTTACTATTGTCGCTTAATCTCAGCTGATAACCTGCTGTTTTATTCATAAATATAAGCGGTGATTCTTAATCCTTTATAATTAATTAAATATCACTACCGCAACCTTTTAGATGGGTTTGCCCTATTTTGTTGACAATCATTTTGGCAGTGGCTTCTTCTCCGCGCGGAACCGGAATTCTTATGGTAAAGTAATTACGTTTATAAGCTGCCAGTACGGAATATTCGATACTTATTCTAAAACACCCGCTGCTGTCTTCCTCAAATGAAATGCTTTCTAAACTATTCCCGAGCCCTTTCCAGGTATGCATCTGTTGATTGAAATAGACGCCGTCCGGAGTGAAAAGGGCTTCCCCGTGGTGTTTTTTGTTATAACGATAGGCGCCTATTGTTGAAAAAAAGGCTGCCAATCCGGCAACGGCAATAATACCGAGGATTATCAGTGCCAGTATCATGAAATCTTCCCCGATGATTATAGCCAGTATTATTCCCACAACAACGGCTATAACGGCAATCAGAAGGAAAAGACCCCATTTGCCGGCGCTATCTTCTTTGTGTTCCTTTTCTGTATACCCTTGCCATTCCTCGGTTGTATACTTCCAATGTGCCAGCACATTCTCATTACGTATGATGGAATCAACACTGCGGGCTAATTTGAAATAGAGGAATGCAGCAATTAAAGCGGTCAGGGTAACGAGGACACCGCCGACCGATAAGGCATAACCGCCCTCGAATCCGTCCATTCCGATTATCCCGGGGATAAAGATTATAATTAATCCTAAGAATGCGATGCCTATCCAGATAAAAGCCATGCGGCGAGGACGGTTTTTTATTTCCATTGAATCGGTTCTCCAGTACCAAAGTATTGTTTTTGATTATAGGCTATAATGCCTTCTTCGGCAATACTTTTTTATCAATAAATTTAATCTTGATAAAGTGTCTATACCCCTTATTTATTTAACAGAGGCAAACCTCATTATTCACCTTGACATCGCATATCCCTGATATTAGTATTAGCGTATCTTTCCGCTCTTGCCGGGGGTTAAATTAATGGCAAATTTTTGCAGATTGTTGGATATAATACGACTTCCGCCGGTTATCGAAAAAATCTGGCATTTGTTAACCTCGGTCACTATTCTCAAGTCTTCCGAATTGTCCGCTGCTGCCAGCGTACTCGGTGCAAACGCTATCAACTATGATAAAGTAAGGGTTGCCGAAGGCAGAATACTCTCGATTGTCTTTAAATTTAACCGTAACCGGGCATTTACCCTTTTTCATACCATTAATTTTCCAAGGAAAAGCAGGGGCTCAAGAAAGGAACTGGATATAGTCGTGCATGAACTGGTGCATGTTTTACAGTTCGAAAAAATCGGTTGTCTCTATATCCCGCAGGCACTGCGGGCGCAGATGAATGAAGGTTATGGCTACGGGGGCTGGGAACAACTGGCCGAGGATTGGAATAACGGTAAGCATTTTCGTGATTTTAACCGTGAGCAGCAGGGGCAAATCGCCCAGGATTACTAAAATCTCGTAATTCGCAGCAGTCTGCCGCAGGATGACCCGGTCAGGCTGGCATATCAACCGTTCATAGATGAGTTAAGAAGCGGAAAGTTATAGCGCTGTCGCCAGCATAATATAAAAATACCCCCCGTTTATAAAACAGGGGGTATACATGGCAAATTGTATCTTTAATTCACTATTTAATTAATTTGCCGCGCAGACAAACCACCAGCATATTCGGCCCGCCGTGAGTGCCCAGTATGGGGCCGATTTCTCCCATCAGTATCTTTTCACGCGCATAAAGGGGTGCGACGCGCTCGGCCAGGGCATCGGCTTCATCCTTGCTGGTATTATACATAATGGATAAATCTTTTACTTCGCCTTCCCTGATGGTTTTCTCTATAAATTCATATTGCTGTTCCATGCCTTTGGAATAACTGCGCGCTTTTCCCAGTGGAACGACTTCCCCGTCTTTCATACCGACAAGCGGTTTGATGTTCAGCATGGCTCCCATCAAGCCCTTGGCCTTGCCGATGCGTCCGCCCTTGGCGAGGTATTTTAAAGTATCGAAGAGCACCATGAAATGAATTTCGGGAACGGCTTCCCTGGCAATCTTAACCACTTCTTCCATTTTGGCGCCTGCTTTGGCTGCCCTGGCGGCTGCCAGGCAAACCATGCCCAGACCGCTGGTAATAGAAAGGGAGTCAACTATCTCGATAGGGCAGGTCTCCGGTATGGATTCACGGGCTTGCGTTGCTGATTGAATGGTGCCGCTTAATTTTGCCGAGAGGTGAATTGAAACTATTCCATCGGCATCCTTTGCTAGTTCTTCATAAACCTGCTTGAAGTCAAGCGGGGTCGGCTGGGAGGTGGCCGGAAAAACCTCGCCGCTAACCAATTTTTTGTAAAACTCTTCATCTGTAATATTCACTTTATCCCGATAAACATCGTTGCCGAATCTGACATACAGGGGAACGACGGCGATGTCCAGTTCTTTTAATATCTGAGGGGGTATGTCTGCGCTGCTGTCGGTGACGATTTTTACTGCCATTGTTTTTACCTCTCTATTTTTTATTGGAAATTACTTATTTAACAGCCAATCAGGTTTGCTGACTGTTCACTGCAACAGGTATTCTTTCCTTACCGATAAGACTATTCTCTGCGGTTTTCATGAGTGCGCTGAATCCCTTTACCAGTGCCTCGATATCTTCTTCGCTTAAAACCTCAAGCATCCTGATCATTTCACTGGTATTATCCTGCCTGATATCGTTTAAAAGCTGTTTGCCCTTTTCGGTTATTGTCAGCCATTGTATGCGGCGGTCTCTGCTGCCTGTGATGCGGCTGATAATATCCTGCGATGTCAATCTGTCTACGATGCCGGTTACCACGGGAGGGGAGACATTCAGCGCCCCGGCCAGTTCCTTGAAACTGGCTCGGCCCTTATCATAGATATAGATTAAGCTCTTGAGCTGGGTAATGGTGATATTCAAAGACAGCCATTTTTCCGTCCTGTATCCCATTATCAGGCGGTTAATCTCCTTCTGGAAACCGACGGCTTTCTGTATAAGTTCTGTTTTATTCATGATTTATAAGTCGCTTATCAGGTCGTATCGGAAGAATAAATATGGTATAAATAGTTAATGATACGCTAACAGTTTATAGGAAGAGAATTATGATGTCAATAGGTGATACGGTTAGTTGTGTTTTTATTTTTAACGCCGATTGATTATACTTATGGATAATTCAGACAGGGAAGGAATGTCATATATGAATTTTGAAGGCATAATCATCGGATTATCATCTTTTTTAATAATAGGTTTGTTTCACCCGGTAGTGATTAAATCAGAGTATTACATCGGTAGAAAAATCTGGCCGCTTTTCCTTATTGCGGGGCTGGCTCTGATCGTCTTATCGCTTTTTATAGACAGTTTCATGGTTTCCGCTATCGTGGGGTTAACCGGATTCGCCTGCTTATGGAGTATCCATGAGGTTATCGAACAGGAAGAGAGGGTAAAAAAGGGTTGGTTCCCGGCTAATCCGAATAAGAAGAAAAATGGTTAATAATAAGGTTATCTGACCCGTTCTCAATCAGGATAAAAAAGTGGGAGGTACCATGTCAAGAGTAAAAACAATCCTGGGCTGGTTGGCGGTTTCCATCACTGTTCTGATTTCCGGTATCTGGTCGTACTGGGGAGCCATCGAGAACTTCCATGAAGGCTGGTATTCGAATTTCTGGGAAAACATGGGTATGTTCCTGTTTCAATACCTGCTTTTCCCGCTTATTTTTATCACCCTGGCGCTGGTAATACTGAAGTGGAAACGGGTTGGCCTGGCGCTTCACTTCATCGCCGCTGTTTTTTGCATCTGGTTTTTCAGCGGAGCCAGTTTCAGCGTACTGGGTTTACTTATTGTAATCCCGTTTATTCTTTTAGGGTTGATGTATTTCTTCGGAGAGCCATTCCCTCGCAAATGGGCAAGGCTGGCTATCATTATTATTCCGCTGGTTATAGTACTTGGGATTTCAGCAGGTCAGTTGGTGAAGGTATCACAGAGAATCGATGATGGCAATTATAATGCGGTGGTTATGGAGGGAAACGGAGTCAGCCTTATATGGGCGCCCAGGGGCCCCGGCTGGCCGGATGAAGGGGTATCCTGGGAAGAGGCCAATGAAATCTGCAAATACCTCTCCGAGGATGGCACTACCATAATGGAGGGGCAGCAGAACATCTGGCGGTTGCCGACTGTCGATGAGGCTGTCCGTTCGATGATGCTGCACGGCCAGAATGCCGGGGGGGTGTGGAATTCTGAGAAAGAACAGGCGACATATAGCATCACTCCCGACAAGGAGTCGCCGTTGTGGGATGTGCATTCCAAGGTGGTCTATTACTGGACATCGGAAACATCTGCCCGCTTTGAAGAAAGGGCTTACATCATCGTCTATCACGGCGGGGTACACAGCAAAATGAAAACTGATTCGCAGGCATATTTAAGTTTCAGGGCTGTAAAGGATATCGAGTAAGCCTTTTACAACTTGAGATTAATTTCAGTCTCAGGCTGCTTGACCGTTTTCCTGATTTATAGTAGATTGAGGCTTGGATAATAAGCAGTAAACAGGTGAAATATGAAGAAATACACAATAGCGATGGTTGCACACGATGCCAAAAAAGAAGCCATGGTCGAACTGGTGAAAAATAATAAGGAAAAGCTCTCACAATTCAATCTTGTAGCCACCAAAACGACCGGGCAGAATATCATGGAAAAAACCGGAATACCGGTAACCCTTTTACAGAGCGGCCCGATGGGCGGCGACCAGCAGGTAGGTGCGCTGGTGGCGGAGGGGAAACTGGAGGCGGTAATATTTTTACGCGACCCTCTGTTTGCGCAGCCGCACGAACCGGATATCTCTGCACTTCTGCGCGTTTGCGATGTTCACAATACGGCGCTGGCAACCAACCTGGCGACCGCCGAATCGGTACTGAATCTGCTTTTTGAAAAAGCCGGATTGTAGCACTCACCATTAAATATCTCGGCAATCTCCAACGGTGAATATTATTATTGTTGATTATCAGTAAGCTGTTTTATTAAATATGCGGGGTGGGGTAATTAAATGGTGGCAAAGGGATTGCTTCGTCCCGATTTATCGGGACTCGCAACGACCATTTTAATCTGTCATGCTGAATGTAGTGAAGCATCTAAATGCAATTCGATGTTCGTTGCCGCTTCCTTTGGGCTAGACTGGTTGGGACTTTTTTATTTAATATTATCCAAAATGGGGTAATTAAGATGTGTCGCAGGGATTGCCTTGTCCCGATTTATCGAGACTCACTACGACGATTTTTATCATATTGAATTTGTGAAGGACGGACTTTTTTTTAGCCTTCCCTCGGGGGAAGGTGTCATTTACGAAGTAAATGACGGATGAGGGCTGTTATTCCGCCTGATGCCGATGCGACCTGATGTGCTGGTTCTCCCCACCCCCCGGATCCTTCAGGCACCCCTTGTGTCTTCAGGATGACGCTACTGAATTGTCATGCTGAACATAGTGAAGCATCTAAATGCAATTCGATGTTCGTTTCCGCTTCCTTTGGGCTAGACTGGTTGGGACTTTATTACTTAATATTATCAAAAACAGGGTAATTAAGAGGTGTCGCAGGGATTGCTTCGTCCCGATTTATCGGGACTCGCAACGACGATTTTTTATCAAATCGAACCTCGGCGTGCCGGTATTCCCCAATAATAAAAAAGAGGCGGATTTTATGGTCCGCCTCTTTTATACGCAATCTTTAGCAATTTATTTTTGTTTCATCTTTTATGAAATGTCAAAAACAATCTGTATGCTGGTGGATATCTTTACTTCTCCGGTACTGATTCTGGTTGGCTCCTGTCCTCCAGCTTTCCATTCGGAACTATCATAGGCCGGGTAGTAGTAAATCGAGCCGTTATTACTGCTGTTGTCTACAATATAGTTCGGGTCTCCCAGGGTAACACCGGTTAACTCGGCAATCTGGGTGGCTTTGGCGATAGCATTGGCAATCGCCTTGGCGCGTGCTTCGGTATAGTAAGCCTCGGTATCATCTACGGTGAAGCTGATGCCGTTTATCACGGTGTATTCGCCGCCGGCGTCTACCACGTCATCGATAATGCTGCCGGCATCGTCGGTATTCCTGACTTTAACGGTAACCGTATTGGAGACGGAGTAGCCGTCCAGCGTTCTCTGCCCGTCATCAGTCCACGTCCAAACAGGGGAGACGCTGTAATTACTGGTCTGGATGTCTTTCTCATTGATATTATAGCTCTCGAGCACAGCCATAATGGCGGCCATCGACTCCGCTGCCTGTGCCTGAGCTGCTTCCAGTGTTTCCATCTGGACATAGACACCCAGATTTAAAACGGCGATATCGGGAACAACCGTCACTTCGCCTGTTCCGGTTACCCAAACGCCGACATTTTGCTGGCTTACTATGCCGGTGGTCGCTTTATCCGCAGAAAGGGAAAAACCGAATGCGCCGACTGCCAGCAGTACCAGGGCTGCCAGTGAAATTCCAACCACAGATATCAACTTGTTATTCATTTTTATTCCTCCTTGAATTTTAAATTCGTTTCATTGATTCTGTATTCCAATATATATAACGCAGGGTGATGGTCGAGGATAGGTCGAAAACGATAAAAAATATGGTTAAATCTATTATTTGACATAAATAGGCAGGCGGGCAGAATCATCTTGATATGTATCAATAGTCTATATGGGGAAAAATGCGGATAAAAACAGGTAGGCCGGAAAAGGTAGAGAAGTGAAGGTTCTTAATCAATCCGAATGGGATTGTGAAATGAAAAAAGTGTCAGGTGATGACGAATGATTTGAAATTAAAAGAGCCAGTTGAAGATAAGCGCAAACAGGGCGCCCAGCGCACCGCAGATGGGGAAAGTGAATACCCAGGCGCTGACGATGCTGCCGGCAACACCCCATCTTACCGCTGAAAAACGCTTGGTAGCGCCAACACCCATAATGGCCGTGCTGATAGTGTGAGTGGTGCTTAAGGGAACCCCCATAAAAGATGCCAGCTGTATTGCCGTTGCCGCTGCCGTTTCCGCGGCAAAACCATGTACCGGTTCAAGCTTGGTCAACCTGCATCCCATGGTTTTTATAACGCGCCATCCTCCGACGGCTGTGCCCAGGCCGATCACGGCGCCGCAGAGTAGTATCACCCATAACGGAACATGAAATTCCGGCATCACTCCTCCCAGTACCAGGGCAAGCGCAAAAACACCCATGAATTTTTGCCCGTCGTTGCTGCCGTGGCTGAAAGCCATAAACGCAGCCGAAAGAATCTGCAGTTTTCCGAAGATATTGCGGACAGTGCTGGGGCTTACCTTGCGTATGATCCAGTAAATAACTGTCATTAAAATAAAAGCCAGGGTAAAGCCCAGCAGGGTGGAAAAACCCAGGCCGATAATTATCTTTTGCCATCCCGACCATAAAAGTGCGCCTGAACCGGCAACCACCAGGGCGGCTCCTGCCATCCCCGATACCAGTCCGTGTGAAATACTGATGGGTATGCCCAGCCAGGTTGCAATTGCTCCCCAGACGGCGACAGCCAGAACAGCAGCTGCTATAACCGACAATCCGATGGAATCCGGGCTGACAATGCCCGAACCGATGGTTGCGGCGACAGCGGTGCCGGTGATTGCTGCTCCCAAAACGTTTAATACAGCCGCCATAATCAGGGCGTGCATCGGCCGCAGGACGCGCGTGGAAACAACAGTAGCGATGGCGTTCGGGGCATCGTTCCAGCCGTTTACAAATTCAGCGACAAGAACCAGGAATAATACGATAATCAGCGTTACGGTCAATCAATATTTCCCAAATAATTATTTAACAGAAACAAAATTTTCAGATTACAGATAGTATATCACTAAGATAATAAATATTTTGTTAATATCCGGCTTCAGTGTTTCAAATCATACCATTATTTACATTGGGGAACAATTAACGGGCGGGGGTGTTTGCGTACAGGGCATCCTTAAATGGTAATATTTAATTGTTATCGACAGGAAGCGCTATAAAAAAAGTGCTTCCTTTTCCCAGCTCGCTTTCCGCCCGGATATTTCCTCCGTGAGCCTGCACCATCTGACCGGCAATTGCCAGCCCCAGGCCGCTGCCGCCGTCATTTCTCGAGCGGGCGGATTTTGCCCTGTAAAAGCGGTCGAAGATATGCGGCAAATGCTCGGATGGGATGCCCTCTCCCGTATCGCAGACAGATATAAGCACATGTTTTTTATTAAAATGCTCATTCTTATCCCTGTTTTCAATCGAGATAGAAATTGTACCGTTGGCGGGTGTGTGACGTATGGCATTGGTGAGCAGATTGTTGATGACCTGTTTTATACGTGAGGGGTCGATAAGCAGTTCGGGCACAGATGATGAGGTATCTACCTGTAGATGAATTCCTTTTTCTGAAGCTGATTTTTCGAATTGCATTACACTCTGGCTGACAAGTTCGGAGATATCGCACCGGCTTTTTTCCAGCTTGAGTTGCCCGGTTTCTGCCAGCGAGATATCGCGCAGGTCTGCGATTAAGTGCGTGAGCATTGTGGTTTGTTCTTTAATAGTACCCAAATGTTCCCTATCAGGGTTGAAAACACCGTCCATAATGCCGTCTACCGTGCCTCCGATAACTGTCAGCGGGGTTTTTAATTCATGCGCTATATCGGCCAGCAGTTGTTTGCGTGTTTGTTCGCTTGCCTCCAGCCGGGAGGCCATGGTGTTGAAGGTTTGCGTCAATTCTCCTATTTCATCCCCCGAGCTTACTTTAACCCTGTACCCGAGGTTGCCTCCGGTAATATTTCTGGCACCGCTCGTAAGCGCCTTGATGGGGTTAATCAGGTATTGAGTCAGCAGGAAACCGAGGATAAGGGCGACTGCAATCCCGATTATTGCCGATATCCAGATAGCTCTGTTTACCTGCTCTAAAAAATCCTGTTGAGTGGTATCCAGAAAGGTATCGGAATTATCAGTAGATTGAACCCAGTGTTCCCCCTGGCCTCCCATATGCCCGGAACCCTGTCCGTTCCCCTGGGTGGAAGTAAGCACAAACACTTCTCCAACCTCCGTGCCCGAAGCGATTACCGGGGTTCCGTTAGCCAGCCCGACGGTAGATGAATATTCCGATATCCATTCATTTTCGCTATCGCCGACAATCACCCCGGCATTATCGGCTACCACGATGCGGGCATTCCCTGACCACACCAGTGTATCTATAACTTCGCCGATACCTGTCCAATTTTTATCCGTATTGTAATAGTCACCGATACTATTCGCTATATCCTGTATGCGTGACATATTACTCTGGCTGACGTAGCGGGTGAATTCACTGGTGGTGATAAGGTTAACCATAATTGCCATCAGGCTGATGCAGACTGCAACCACCAGCAGAATGGTTCCTGTCAGTTTCCAGCCGAGTCTTTTCACCGGGCATCCTCCATTTTATATCCCACACCGTAAACGGTAATTATATAGGCGGGCTTTTCCGGTTCCGGTTCTATTTTCTTGCGGAGATTCTTGATGTGGCTATCGATGGTACGTTCATAGCCTTCATAGGCATCCCCCTGCAGGCTATCTAAAAGTTGCAGCCGGCTGAATACCCGCCCCGGATGCTTAGACATTAATAACAGCAGGTCGAATTCGATGGGAGTTAGTTCTATATTTTGCCCCCCTCGCGTTACCAGCCGCCGTTCGATATCGATGGTTAAATCTCCGCTATGGATTTTTTTGGGAGTTTCGTTTAAATTTCCTTCAGAGCGGCGCAGTACCGCTTTTACGCGCGAGACCAGTTCCTTGGCATCGAATGGCTTGGTGACATAGTCATCTGCGCCCAGTTCAAGGCCAACGATTTTATCCGCTGTTTCGTCACGCGCTGTCAGCATTATGATAGGGATGCCGGAATCTTTTCTCAAGATGCGGCAGACATCCCAGCCGGAAACCTCGGGGAGCATCAGGTCTAAAATTATCAAGTCGGGAGAGTATTTTTTTACCGCATCGAGCGCCGACTGACCGTCGTAAGCTGTAATAACGGAGAAGTTATCCCGCTCGAGGTAGGCGGTGATAATCTCCGTTATCTTCTTTTCATCATCTACTACCAGAATTTTCCTGCCCATCAACCGGGATATCTCCTGTTTTATCTAAAACTAATCTTACTCACATATTATGAGTTTATCAAGTAAAAAGATAAGAGGCAGACCGAAGTCTGCCTCTTATGCGGAATTATTATCCCTTTAATGGGCTTTCTTTCCCCATTGATGCTGGTCTCCCGGCCCGGTTCCGTCACTGCTTTCACCCCAGCTGTTGCCGTTTCCGTTCTGATTACCGCCTCCTCCTCCATAATGCCCCATTTCAGTGGCGTTAACCATTTCGTAGGTTCTCTCAAGCGTATTTTGAAGCATTAAATCCGCTTCTTCCTGGGTGATTGTTCCATCTTCTACCATTTGCAGTATGGCAACTGTTTTAACAGCCATAATTGCTTCTACCAATTCATCTTCGCCGATACCGTAGGCGGCTGCAATCTCGACCAGGCTCAATCCATCCTGGCGCTGGGATTGCAGCTCTTCCTGGGTAATCCCGAGCAGTTCGCAAACAGTGGCGCAGACGTCTTCAGAGCAGATGCCTCCCATACCCGAAATTCCGGTAACCGTGCATGTCCCGCTTTCTGTTTTGCCGCCCGTAGCCGCCCCGCTTTCATAAGCAGCGATGTCATTTGCCGGGCTGGCAGCCAGGGTTGACCCGCCGGCTGCAACAAACAGCAGACTTGCAACCAGTAGTAATCCGATTGATATGAATAATTTTTTCTTCATTTTTGTCCTCCTTGCAATTTTTTTATCCGGTTTTATCCTGATTAATTTCATTATATAGATACAATGTGGAGAAATTATGGAGAAACAATGTTGTTGGTATGTTTTTATATAAATTCTTTATCACTGTAAATAGTTTGAGATTAGCTATATAATTATCGGAATGATTGGGCCGGTTTCGGGAGGGCAAATAAATTGGAGTGGCAGGAAATACTTGGGCTAATAGGCGGTTTCTTTACAACTACATCCTTGATTCCACAGGTCTGGAGACTGTACCGGCTGAAAAGCGCACGGGAAATCAGCCTCACATTTAATATATTTTTTGCAATAGGGGTTTCCTTCTGGCTGCTATACGGAATAGTGCTCGGTTTGCCGGCGGTTATTATCTGGAATGCCATAACAATCGTACTGGTAGCCAGCATGTTATTTGCCAAATTTAAATATAACCGCGCCTAGAGTTCTACTCTTTATCCAAACAGCTAAAAATATTGACAATGAAAATATACTGGACTAGAATTGTCCAGTATGGATAATAAAGTTTATTTAATTAAATCGGATACGGATTATGCCCTGCGCATGCTGGTTAACCTGGCTTTAAGAAATGATGCCGGCCCGGTAACGGCGGCTGTTTTAGTTGACGGGCAGAATGTGCCGGTAGATTTCGCCTATAAAATACTGCAAAAACTGCGCCGGGCAAAAATTCTCGACAGCTTCAAGGGTGTGAATGGCGGTTTCGTGCTGGCAAAAAAGCCGGAAGAAATAAGCCTTGCGGATATTATCGAAGCGGTTCAGGGACGCCTGGTTATCCGCCCGTGTTTATTGGGGGATGACCATTGTGTTTCGGCAAAACCCTGCCCGGTATCTGTAAAACTGCAGAAATTGCAAGAGACCCTCGATAATGAAATACGGGGCATCACACTGGCTAAAATCATCGGGATTAAATTTAGTATCTCTTGAACTCCTGTATTTATAAACAGAGGATTAAGTAAAGGACGGCTCTACGAAATCCGTGAAAATAAAAAGAGATTTTATAAATATAATCAATTATTTCCTGGATATTGTACTGGCGCTGTCCGTCATTTTTACACTGACTTCCAGCTATATCCTGTGGTTTGTTATCCCGCGGGGGGTTGGTGCCCATTTTTACATGTGCGGTAATGAAGGAATGGGTTTAGGCGGCAATTATTTTGTGTCCTTCGGAATCCCCAGGTATATGTGGATTGAAATTCACAACTGGTCATCGGTAGTTTTACTGGGTATTATTATACTGCATCTCGTCATGCACCGTACCTGGCTTGTGGAAATATTTAAAAGAACCGGTAGTTTTTTTAACGGACCCGTAAAAAAAGCGGGCGAGCAGTTGATAGCGTCTATCGTACTTTTTATATTATTCGCTGTCGATTGCTTCAGCGGTTTCGTGCTCTGGCTGCTTTTACCGCGCGGTGCTCTCGATTATTTTGGTATGCTATCCGGCGGCGGCCGTACTTTCTGGGGTTTGCAGAGAAATGTCTGGCTGGATATCCATGTCTGGGTATCGGTTTTCATAGTAGGCATAATAATTATTCATATTATTCTCAACTGGAGGTGGGTAGTGGGATTGTCTAAAAGAATATTAAAGGGGTTTAGGGGATTATTCATCGGCAAAAGTAGAAAGGAGGTTGAGTAGTGATGAACACTGCCGGTCAAGTAAAAAGCTATCTGCCGAAAGCCGCTTTGTACCTGGGTATAATCGGCGCCGTATCGCTTCTATTTTTTAACCTTATTTTCCAGGAAGACTGGACACAAAGGTTTATCTGGTTATGGTTTATGGTTCCGTTACCGGTAATCTTTTTAGTTATTGCCAATAAATTCCGTTTTAGTGGCGGATTACTGATGGTGTTACTGGCTATAGCTATAATTGTTATTGATGTACTTCTTTCCCCCGGACACCCGGGGCAGGTTGCCGGCAGAGGAGTAGCATACACCGTTATTTTTGTCTCTCTGCCGTTACTGTTATCAGGTTTATTCTATATTATCTACCGTTTCAGGTTTGGCAAACTCTCCCGCGCGTAAAATTAATAATACTTTTACATCTGAAACGTATTGACTATGCAATATATCGG
>CAZJMW010000028.1:0-16165 GCA_964547375.1 uncultured Dehalococcoidales bacterium
GTCACTTCCGCGGTACCACCCTTTTTAACCGAAACTCTCGATTCGGTCATCTCTTTCAGGATACGGAGTTATAACAACTCGATATCCCGGGATATGTTAACGCTTCCCCTGCGGCAAAGCCTACTCGGATTCCCCTTTCGGTTTGCGGCTCCCGGGTCCATTCAAACCAACCATCGGTACCGGCTCACACCTTGCCTGGCTCTCTGAAACCTACATGTCGGATTTACTAATCCCGTTCACGGCCTTTGAGTTATTAACTTATGCTTTATTTTATTGCTTTGGAGGGTGGGGTGTCAAGGAGAGGGGAGGGTAATTGGTAAATGAATACAACCTGATGTTAAATACATGTTATACTAACCCGGTACAAGCAGGAAGTTTTGTGAAGTCATCGGGGCGTTATAAATATATTCAGGACGATTTATAATTTATTATTTAAATACTTCTTTTATATTCCCTGTGGTGGTGAAAAGCCGTTTCGGGAAAGGTGCGTGGAATTTGCCGGGCCGGAAGCTGAGGATAGGGTCATAGAACTCTGTTGCGGTACCGGCGACTTAACTGCAGTACTTGGCAGTAAAAGGCTGATAAAAGAATTGGTTGCAGTAGATATTTCCGAGCAGGCTATCGAAACTGCGAGGATGAGAAAATTGGGAATGCCGGTAACTTTTATCAATGCCAGTTCAGATGCTATTCCCCTAGATTCTTCTACATATACGAAGGGTATTATCTCATTCGGGTTTCATCACATGCCCCGAAAAGATAGGAATCTTACAATGCTGGAAGTATACAGAGTACTGCAACCCGGAGGTGCTCTTTATGTAATTGATTACAATCTGCCTGAGAAAGGGACGAAGCGGTGGCGGGCCCTTGTCAATGCAAGGTTTGACAGTAGTAAGGTAGCCTACCAAATGTTAAAAGAAGATGATTTGCATAAAGAGCTTCAACAAGCCGGTTTCAGAATTGCCAAGAAAAGAAACATTTGCGGGGATATGGTTCAGCTTATTGCGGCAGTAAAAAATCAGTAATGTTTACAGGTACATAAATAACGATAAAAAGTATAGCTTCTCCAATTAGAAAAGAGGAAACACTTTAGATAGCTAAAATAAAAGTGGACCCAGAGAGGCTCGAACTCTCGACCTTTTGACTGCCAGTCAAACGTTCTCCCAACTGAACTATGGGCCCGAGGACTTCTTTAATTTATCATAAACAGCGGTAACTTATCAAGGTTAGGTATCAATCCTTATTGTCATTTCCTCTTTTCCCTCATTCCCGACAAGTCGGGACTTCCCCCAAGGGAAGCCGTTTTACACGCAAAGCCTTCCCCTTGGGGAAGGTGGCAGCCCGATTTATCGGGATGACGGATGAGGGCGACAAATAACACCCCGCCCCAGATTCTTCATTCGTCCATCACGAATTCGGAATGACAATTAATCTTAAAACCGTAGGGGCGACCATTGGTCGCCCGCCCTTGTATATGACAGACAAGGCTGTTCGGCAGGGATTGCCGCGTCATCCCTCTCCGATTTATCGGGACTTCATTCGTCCCTCATTTATACTTAGCGCAGCTAATGTACGAATTCAGAATGACAATAGCGGTTTATTATTTCTTCTTCAGCGGCGTGATTTTAACGCCCGTCGGGGTATCCTCGACGGATACACCTAAATCGGCCAGCTTTTCGCGGACGGCATCGGCTTCTTTCCAGTTCTTTTCTTTTCTAAAAGTCGCACGTTCCTGTATCAATTTCTGTATCTCCGGATTATCCTCGTAAGCTATCGATGTCAGCTTAAGCCCCAGCACATTCTGCGCCAGCTCTGTAAAAACCGCTTTGGCTTCTGTAATATTTGTGCCGAAATCTGCCGCCTGGTTGATGGCTCTCGCCATATCGAAAAGTGAAGCCAGCGCCTGCGGGGTGTTGAAATCGTCGTCCATCGCCTCGATAAAAAGCTTGCGGTAGGGGGCAGGGTCGAGTTTATTTATATTATTTGCGTTATCTTCCCTTTCGACGGTACGCCTCAAGCGTTCGGCTCCGCTGTCTGCTGCCTGAAATGCTTCCAGCGAATATTTTAAGGGGCTGCGGTAATGCGAGTTCAGTATGAAAATGCGGATGGTATCCACACTGTATTTTTGAAGCGCATCCTTGATGGTAATCAGGTTGCCCAGCGATTTGCTCATCTTGTCTCCGCCGAACTGCAACAACCCGTTGTGCATCCAGTATTTGGCAAACGGTTTTTTGCCGGTAAAGCTTTCCGATTGCACGATTTCGTTCTCGTGGTGCGGGAATATCAGGTCGCTGCCGCCGCCGTGGATATCTATTTTTTCACCCAAATATTTCAAAGACATGGCGCTGCACTCGATATGCCAGCCCGGCCTGCCTTCACCCCAGGGGCTTGTCCACGAAGGTTCCCCCGGCTTGGAGGCTTTCCAGAGTGTAAAATCCATCGGGTGTTCTTTATCCTGTTCGATTTCGATGCGCGCACCCGCCATCATGGAATCCAGCGTGCGGTGAGCCAGCTTGCCGTAATCGGCAACCTTGTTAACCCTGAAATAGACGCTGCCGCCGGCTTCGTAGGCATACCCCTTATCGACCAGCCCCTGCACCATCTCGATGATTTTATCTATTTCGCCGGTCGCCCGCGGGTAGAAATCAGCCCTTGCCACATTCAGGGCATCCATATCCGCCATAAAGCTGTCGGAATACTGCCCGGCCAGTTCCGAAGCCGGTATCCCTTTCTTGTTGGCTCTGTCGATGATTTTATCGTCGATGTCGGTCACGTTTTGAATGAACTTGAGCTTGTATCCGGAATACTTCAGATATCTCCTGACGACATCGAAAATGATGTAGCTCATGGCATGCCCGATATGAGCATCCGAGTAGGGGGTAACGCCGCAGACATACATTTTGACTTCATCGCTTTGCGGAATAAAATCTTCTTTTTTGGCAGACAGGGTGCTGTAAATTTTCATGAATTCTCCTCTTTAATTGTAGCTACCGCCCAGGCGACCATGCCCTCTTCCCGTCCGGCAAACCCGAGTTGTTCTGAGGTGCTGGCTTTGACGCTGACGGCGTCGATATCAACTTTCATGGCATCGGCCAGTTTTTTTCTGATATTATCGATATGCCCCATTAACTTGGGCTGTTCGGCAACCACCACTGCGTCCACATTTCCTACTTTATAGCCCTTCCCTTTCAGTAAATCTATAACCCTGTCAAGCAGAATCAGGCTTGAAATGCCCTTTAATTCCGGGTCTCCGGGAGGGAAGTGCTTGCCGATATCCCCCAAAGCAGCCGCTCCCAATAGAGCATCCATTATGGCGTGGGTTAAAACATCGGCATCGCTCCAGCCGATAAGCCCCTGCCGCGAGGGGATTTCCACCCCTCCCAATACCAGCTTTAAATCCGGTGCCAAACGATGAACATCATAACCAATTCCAATGCGCATTCTATGTTCCTCCTTTTACCAGAATTTCCGCCAGTGACAGGTCGACGGGTGTGGTTATTTTTATATTATCATAAGAGCCGGTATACAATTTTACCCTGTATCCCAGCTTTTCTACCAGCATGGCATCGTCGGTGACATTTTTATCTTCGGCGGCGTGTGCCGCTTTTATTATATCAAATCTGAAAACCTGCGGCGTCTGCACTGCCCATAACTTTTCACGCGGCGGCGTGTCGATAATAAAGTTGTCATCAGACGATATTTTGATAGTATCGGTTACCGGTACGGCAGCGACGGCAGCCCCGGTCTCCTTCGCCTCTTCAAGCCCCTTCTGTATCATCTGCCCGGTAACCAGCGGACGCGCCCCATCGTGAATGACCACCCATCCGCAGTCTTTTAACAGTTTGAGCCCGTTGGATACCGATTCAAAGCGTTCTTTTCCGCCGATGCAGATATCCGTGACCTTTTTCCAGCCGTATTCAGCCATCAGTCTCTTCCCGGCTTCGATATTATACTCACTGAGTACGATGACGATGCGGTCAACCGCCGGACAGTTCTCGAACGTTTCGACAGTCCGCGCCAGTAAAGGTTTGCCTGCCAAGGGGGCGAAGATTTTGTCCACTCCCCCCATGCGCTCGCCTTTGCCGGCGGCGACGATTATGGCTGCTGTTTTATTTTTCGACATCTTCACTTTTCTTCCCGGTCAGCCCGGCTTTAATGGCTTCCCTTAGTGTTCCCACAGGTATAAGTTGAATATCTTTGGTATTGATATGCCGTGCGCTTGCGGCAGGCAGAATGCATCTTTTAAAACCGAGGCGCGCTGCTTCGGCGATACGTCTTTCCGGCTGCGAAACAGCCCGCAGTTCACCGCTTAAGCCGATTTCGCCGAGTGCTGCCATTTCGGGGTCTACTCCTTCATCCTTATAGCTGGATGCAATGGCAAGGGCAATCGCTAAATCCGCTGCCGGTTCTCGTATCTGTATACCGCCGGTGGCGTTGACGATGATATCCTGATTCCCCAGCTTTAAGTAAGCGCGGCGGCTGAGTACTGCCGCTATCATCAAAAGCCTTCCGAAATCAACTCCGTTGGCGGTGCGGCGCGGAAGCCCGAATGCGGTGGTATTGGTTAAAGCCTGGATTTCCACCAGCAGCGGGCGGCTGCCTTCAAGGGTCGGTACAACCGCCGAGCCGATGGCCTGCTCCAGCCTCTGCGATAAAAAGACCTGCGACGGGTTGGTAACTTCCACCATTCCCTCGGCCTTCATCTCGAAGATGCCCACTTCATTGGTAGAGCCGAACCTGTTTTTTGCCGAGCGCAGTAACCTGTAGGAACTGAACTGTTCTCCTTCGAGATATAAAACACAGTCCACGATGTGCTCTAAAACCTTGGGGCCGGCAATGGCTCCCTCTTTGGTTACGTGTCCTGTGATAATAACCGGCACCTGGCTGTTTTTTGCCCAGTGCATCAATCTCATAGTGCATTCACGCACCTGCACGATGCTGCCGGTGGTTGGTTCCAGTTCCGGCAGGGAAACCGCCTGAATCGAATCTATGACCACCAGGCAGGGGTTCATCGTATCGATGTGGCCGATAACGGATTCGAGGTCGCTCTCGGAGAGCACATAGAGGTGGTCGCTGTCGATGCCCAGTCTTGAAGCCCTCAGCTTGGTCTGGCGCGGGGTTTCCTCTCCCGAAACGTAAACCACATCCCGTCCGTCAGAAGCCAAACAGGCACAGGCCTGCAATAAAAGCGTCGATTTGCCGATGCCGGGTTCTCCGCCTAAAAGTACCAGCGAGCCGGATACCAGCCCGCCTCCCAGTACGCGGTTGAACTCCGAAAGCGCCAGCGGGATGCGTTCTTCGGGCGGAGTAGCTACCTGCGACAGCTTTTGCGGCTGATTTTCCCTGTTGACGGGTCTTTGAGGTGCGGATGCAGATACTATCTTTTCGATAAGCGTATTCCACTCTCCGCAGGCAGGGCATTTCCCTTCCCATCTGTGGCTTTCCTTGCCGCATTGCTGGCAGACATACATGGTGCGCGTTTTATTTGCAGCCATTTTTTCTTCCTTTAGTTATTTACCTATCCCAGTCTGGAGTTTAATCTCGTTAAATCGGGACTACATTCGTCCATTACCAAATCAGTATGGCAGTCTACATTATTGCTCAGCCCTCATTATAGCGTATGCATACCTTTGATAACAGAAAAAACTTAACGTCTTATTTAACCACAGCAGACGGATTCTCCTGGAACGGGTGTGTCCTTAAAACCAGTGAGAACAGGTAGGGGTAATTAGCTTTTAAGTGTTCAGCATAGTCCAGCCATTCGCTGGCAAGATGGTCGTAAAATCTCTGGATATCATTGGAAAGGTGTACCCGGTCATTTTGAGCCAGGTTATCGAGCGACGGCCTTGCTTTAAGCTCCTCCGCCAGATGTGTCACCGCCCACAGCAAATCCGTAAAGCGGTCATTTTCCAACAATCCAGGGTTTCCCAGCATCGTTAGCAAAAAATCCCTTTTACCGGATAAAACATCGCGCAGCCGTTCAAAGTCCAGGTTGTCATAGTCGATGTCAATCTTTAACTTATCGGCATATTCGCGGGCTTTCTCGAAATCTTTTTTAGTCCAGTTGCTTTTTACGTTCAGATTTTGTGCAATATCCTTACTGTTCCGGAAGTAAACCAGCAGGTCGCGCATTAAATCGTTGCCGACCTCGCTGAAGAAAGTGCCGATAACCATATTCAGTTTTTGCAGTTTATCCTGCTTCTCGCGACGGTTTAAAATACGCTCGATGATGACGCTGACCAGTAAAACCTCGAGCGGCAGGAACGCCAGGTCGCCCACCATGTAAATAAAGATATGATGGGTATCCTGAAATTCCAGGTAGTGAATGAAATAAATGATTACCGAAACGGCTATAAATACGCTTGCAAGTATTATGATAAAGGAATTGCGCTTTAACATCGGTTATTCCTCCTCTTTGGTCTATTTTAACACATCGAGGCAGGCTATCAACACAGAAGATTCAGTTTAATTCTGTACGGTAGTAAAAAATCCTAATTTTTGTTTTGCGAGGCAGATTTTTTTATGATAATGTAATATAACAATCATATCTTCGGGAGGGTGTAGAAATGATAAATCTGGGTATCGTCGGATACGGGAATCTGGGCAGGGGTGTTAAGGCCGCTATAGAGAAAAATGCCGATATGAAATTGTGCGCAGTTTTTTCAAGGCGCCCGGAAATTACGCAAAAGGAACTGGGTGATATCCCGGTGATAAATAGCCAGAGTTGCACTATACCAAAAGATATGAAAATAGACGTCATGATTCTCTGCGGCGGTTCGAAAGAAGATACTCCCGTGCAGGGGCCGCTCTTTGCCAAGAGTTTTTCTACCGTCGACAGCTTCGATACGCATGCTGATATCCCGGAATATTTTCAAAAAATGAACAACGTTGCCCGACAGATGGGTAATGTATCTGTTATTTCAGCCGGTTGGGACCCGGGCATCTTTTCGCTGCAAAGGGTGCTAGGCGATTCCTTTTTACCCAACGGTCACACCTATACCTTTTGGGGCAAGGGTGTCAGCCAGGGGCATTCGGATGCCGCCCGCAAGGTAGCGGGTGTTATCGATGCGCGTCAATATACCATACCTGTCGAGGATTCTCTTGACGACATCAGGAAAGGGAATACACCCGAGCTTTCGAAAAGACAGATGCACAAACGGTTGGTATATGTGGTAGCGGAAAGCCCGTCCGAACACGATAGAATCAGGGAAGAAATCGTCGAAATGCCGAATTACTATGCCGATTACGATACCGAGGTAATATTCATATCCGCTGAGGAGATGAAGAGAGACCATTCCAATCTGCCTCACGGAGGATTCGTACTGACATCCGCTAAAACAGGGGAGAATAATAACCAGATACTGGAATACCGTCTGCAGCTTGACAGCAACCCGGAGTTTACAGGCAGCGTTTTGGTGGCCTGCGCCCGCGCGGCTTACCGCATGAAGCAGAGCGGACATGCCGGCGCTTTTACCATGCTGGACATCCCCCCGGCATTCTACAGCCCGCTTTCGGCAAACGAACTGAGACATAAATACGTTTAAATAGAGCCTTTGGTAAAACGAAAGCCGTCTCCGGTATACGAAGACGGCTTTTTTTTAAGTCAATTTTTAAAAGTCTTGTTCTAAGCAAAGAGAACTGCGGCAAATATCTGCCATGCCAGTAATGCTTTTGCTGTTAAGCTGAGGAAGATATAAGCTTTCTCGCCGAACAGGTAGTCTTTCCATGGCCCCACTTTTTTGTATTGCAGAATCATATTAACCGCAAAGCAGTTAAAGAATACAAACAGCGATATGACGATGGCATAAACGAAGGTGGGCGGTTCCGCAGCCTGTCCCGGCGCCAGTGTGTAGATAAGAATTGCTATCCAGGGTACAATGCCGGCGAAGCTGCCGAACCAGAACGATAGCAGGTTTGGCTTTCCCGGTTTTTCGTATTTTTCCTGCAGGGCTCCGAAGAGAATCATACTAGCATTGATGCCGAAAATGGCACCCAGTGCGGCGATGTCGCTGATGCCGCATATCTGAGAAATCAGAACAATCATAATCGAGGAGCTGAAGAAGTACTCTATCCAGCGTCCGTAGTTGCGGCTTTCGAGCAGGTTGCGTTTATACCAGTTGAAAAATATCGGCGAAGCAGTAAGCAGCAGCGCCAGGGCTGAGATGACCAGAAATGCCAGCACGCCCCAACCGGTGGGGATATTGAAAAGGACTTGCAATTCGGGCGGGGTTCCGGGAGGTCCGCTCATGAAGGTGGATGTTACCGGGAGGCGGAAATCATTCATCATCAGGGCAACGACGACGGCTTGCGCCGCGAGGATGAGACCGACGACAATGTTCCAGACACGCAGGTTTTTAAGCTTCTTTTCGACGGATATGTCAACCATACTGTGTTTCCCCTTTCTCTAAATTTACGTTGTCAATTTAATTATATGACTGAGATGGTGTAAAAGCAATGGGGTGGGGAGGGGATTTTAAGGGATTAAACTTAGAAACTATTATTATAAGTATTTACTTTAGTAAATTATAATACTACAATAAACGCATATGATTAAATTATACTATCACAATCGTAAATTAGATTGCATATTTCAGTTATTAGGTGAAAACGAGAACGATATGACTTGTAGTGTAGCTTGGGCATTAACAAAATGCCCCTCATTTTTAAATACTTTTTTAACATCGCAAACTAAATATAAAATAGACGAAGATGATGTAGTTGTAAGGTTGCAACATTCAGAGAAAACTGGTGGTATAACAGATATTGAAATTGTATCTCAAGGAAAATTCTATTTGATTATTGAAGCCAAAAAAGGGTGGCAGTTACCTAGTAAGGGGCAATTACAAAAATACGCGAATAGAACTGGTTTTAAGAACAGTCAAGCTCCAATAAAAATGATTATTACCTTAAGTGAATGTAGTCAAGAATATGCAAAAGAAAATCTGGAAGCAAATGAAATTATAGGAATACCTATAAAATCTCTATCTTGGAAGGATATGGCAAAGCTTGCTGGTATTGCTCGTTCAATTAGCTCTAATTCAGAAAAACATATTATAGATGAACTATTAATTTACTTTAAAGGATTAATGAGTATGCAATATTATGATTCTAATTGGGTTTATGTTGTTTCTCTCAGTACTATTAAGGCTAAAGATTGGGATATCTCTTGGATTGATATTGTAAAAAAACGTAAGGAATATTTTCATCCCGTTGGGGGTGGACGTGGTGGTTGGCCAACAGAGCCTCCTAATTATATAGCATTTCGGTATCATGGGAAATTACAGTCTATACATCATATTGAAGGATATGAAGTGTTTTCTAATCCGCATAATAAATTCCCCGAGATTCCTAGTGCAGACTGGGGACCACATTTTTTGTATAAACTCGGACCTGCTTTTTGCCCATCTAATGAAGTAAAAACAGGGAAAATATATCCTAATGGCAGAGTTTGGTGCATGCTAGATACATTATTTACTGAAAAATCAATTTCTGATGCTAGAGATATATCTAAAAAGCGTAGCGAGAAAAATTGATTATATAATATAATTTGTGTAATTAGATACATTAATAATATGCTTTATTCTTTACCCCAGCTTCCAATCCACCAACTGGTTTAGTATCATCATCCCATCGTGGGGCATGCCGGCAAACACCTTTTCGCATTGCCCTAAGGGTAAAACGCTGGATGCGCCGCGAGCCAGAATCTTATCCTTTAGCTCAAGCCGGCGTTCCTCGGGGAATACTCCCGCTGCCGATACATTTTGACTAATGTATTTCAAGGCATCGTCCAGTTTAGCTACAGGTCTGACGATAATCAGCCGTGACGAGGGGTGGTCGAGGATATCGAACTCGCCCGTCATCACCACTGCCCCCGATATAAAGTCATCCCCATTGTAGTTTAAATACCACTTCGCATCGGCATACCTGCCGCGCTTCATGCGCTTGACCTGCCCTTTTGCTTCGGGCGATGTGAAATTGGGGGTCTTGTCGTCATGGCTTTTCAACGCCTGCTGTAGACAATCTGCATACTCATTTGCCTGTTCTTCAGAGCCTTCTATATAGTGCACCAGCGAGGAGATACAGGCTTTCTGGTTATAGGCCGTAACGTCAGGCAAGGCTTTGTCTATGGTCTCTTTAAGCTTTCCCGAAAAGGCTTCTTTGCCGATAAGGCTGATGCCATACCTGGGATTTAACGAAATCGTCTTTGTGAAGGGGGTTTTGCTCTGAACTTCTGCTATTGTCGCCGGACCTCCCCACACCACAATCCTGTCGAAGGCACCCGGAGCAAATAGCATATTTTCGATATTGTCATCCCCCCCTTGCCAGTAAACCATTGACAGGTTTTGTGTAATCGGGTGGTCGGGAGCCGCTTCGTAAGCAGCTAGAGCCAGCATAGCTCCAGGGAGAATCGCCCCGTAGGGCAGCTTGATAACGGCTGCCGACTTGGTAAGCACCGCCCGCAGGGAGGAAATAATGGGTACTTCGGGGACATTCCCGGCGGTGATGTGAAGCTGGCGCGTCGGCATGGCGCGGATATAACCGGCTTCATCTTTCACTTTTACCCAGCCGTTCAAGAAAGCGCTGCCGGGTTTGCCGTCATAAGACAGCTCGGCGTCTATCATCTGCCGGGCATTTTCCCTGTTAATCATCGTGGTCAGCGAGGCGAACCACTTTTCCAGCAGGGCATCTGGATATTCGGAAGTCGTGCTGTAAAGCTGTGTGATTCGTGAGATGAGTTTTCTGTTTTTGCACAGATAGTCGAGAATTTTATCCAGGTAATCGAGAATAGCATATACGGAAAGTGAGTAGAGTGTCTCTGTCAGCCTGTCGAAGTCTTTTTCAATCAAGTCTTCCGCTTTTAGCGGCGGCATGACCTGATAGGCATATTCACCGGTGTAAGACATCGTTTTGCGGTCGATTACCCGTTCGCGGACAATTTGTGCCGCAGAAAGCTTGACATAAGTATCATCAACATCCACGGAGCCGAATGCCTTTTCGATTTGGTTTCGGTCCAGTTTGGGTGGTGTAATCAGTCTTCCCTTGATAAGAAAGGGTATATGGATTATTCCGTTTTCGGCGGTCAGGTATTTATTTTCCATATACTGTCTCCTCGCCCTCTCAGGCGGAGAACGACCCCATGATGCCGCCGCACCCCTTCACCTCAACCCCGGGTAAGCGTCCTATTTCAAGTATGGCAGGCCCGTGCAGTCCGCATGGACACTCCGAATTCACCATGTGTACATAATCGCTGCTGATGATAAAACCGGGGTGGGAGGTTGCCAGCGCATCCATAAAACCGAAGGCACCCCTGATATCGTCGCCTTCAAGCGGGTTCAAGGCATCATCAAAGATAACCGGTTCGATAATAGGCGGTATATGAAACCTGCCGTATTTGCAGCGCAGGGTAAGCGCGCTGGTTTCCGTCATCGAATACCCTTCCAGTATCATCTCGGGCGGGATATTCAGGGAATTCGTAATCATATCGATAAGCACCGGACGGCTGATGGCCTCTCCGGTAAAGGTTTTCCAGCCTCCGCCGATAACGGCGACACTGCCTTCTTTTAGAATCAGCCTGCGATTTTTTTCAATCAGGACTTCGCTGAGCTCTTTAAACTGGTAGGGCGCGCCAAAAATCAAGACCTTTTGGCCGTTGCCGGTGGAGTATTCGATTCTGGCGATTAGTTCCAGGTAGTTTTGCTCACGTTGAATCACCATTTTTTCGCGCAGTGCTTCAACAGTTTTTACTTCTTCATCGGTGCGTGCGCCGCGCCGCAGGCAGCGCAGGGCGGAGCCGCTGATGTCTATGTCGTAGAGAAAATAGTAATCGTTAAAGAGCGGGGTTAGTTCCTGTATCAGGAACTGGTTCCCCATATTCCCGCTTTTAAAACCGAGCATGGCAGCATCGTAATCCGGCAGTAATTTTTTACCGGCTGCTTTCAGAAGTCCCGCAAGCGGCATCAACAGGTTAATGGCGCCAAGAAAGGTTTCACTCCGTTTTTTATCCAAAACACGGTTTGCCAGCAGGGGAGCGCTATATGAGATATTGGCTTTCCTGGTTAAATCCCATTCCTTTTTATCCCTGGGCACAAATGAGAAAGTGCCGGATGTACCTGAACTGTAGGTGATATGGATATCGTTCTTTTCGAGCTGTTCTATCCAGCTGTCGATTGATGTTACCCCAGCTACATCGACATCCACCGTACTGTGAAAAATATGCGACAGCCATCCGTTCATCCTTTTATAGTCAGAGTTATCCAACCACCTCTGTTCATAGCTCTTGAAGAAGTCGGCGGGCAGCATCATTTTAGTCATAATCGTTTCAACATTTACGTCTTTATCACAGTGTTCCCCTTCGGCAATCCCTTTATAAAAGGGGATGGAATCCAGGTAGTGTTGATGGTTTAAAAGAAATGCCCGGTGCCGCAGCTCCTGCGCTTCGGATGGATTGAAACCGCTGCCGGTTGCCCAGGCGCGCGCTGCTTTTATCAGGTTGTTCTGGATGTCGCTAATTTTTTCTGTCATCGGAGTTCCATTCTTTTTATATCAACAAATATGATACTCGTATGAGCGGGGGATGGCAATCTTTAAATTCGGGGATATAAAAATGCTGCGGACTAATTATTGTCGGCTTCCTGTGTTATTTCCTTCGGATAGCCCATATATTTTAACAATGCGATGGCATTTCGGGTCTTTGCGATTCCAGGTTTCAACAGGTAATCGAATTTCAATCCGGTTTCGTCCACGTTATCAGTAAAGTGGTAGAAGTCACAGCTTCCGTTCAGCCTGTCGGCCAGTTCCAGGTCGTGAGTGGCGATTATAGCGAGTGTATTCTGTTTACAAAGATACCTGATAATGGCTTCAGAGGCATGCAGCCTTTCCGTCGAATTGGTGCCCGAGAGCAGTTCGTCGATTAGACAAAGTGTAGGGATTTTATCGCTGAAACTGCGGATGGCTTTCAGTATCCTCTCGGCTTCCGCATAATAAAAACTCTTCCCTTTCATCAGGTCGTCGGTGCGGCTGATGGATGAGATGATGCGGAAAAAACTTCCCCTGTAATATGAAGCAACCGTTGTGCAGATGGTTTGCGCCATCAGGACGTTGCAGCCGATATTTCGGAGAAATGTGGATTTTCCTCCCATATTCGAGCCGGTAATAATCACCACGTTTTTATCTGTTTTTATAGAAGCCGGCACCGCGTTTTCCAGCAGCGGCTGACTGGAATCCCTCATTTCAAGGTTGATGCCCGCTTGACCGAATTGCGGTTCTGTATAGGATGGCAGGCTGTCTCTGTAGGAAGCAATCGATAACAGGGCATCCAGTTCTCCGATTAGGATATACATTTCGCGCAGTTTATCGATATTGCGTGCCATTTCGCCGGTAGTAGCATAGAAAGACCGGACTTCCAAAAGCAGGAAAATATTCAGGTATTCCAACAGGTAGAGAGCCGGGTCTCCTGATGCCGTATCGGTTGGAAAAAGATAACGCGCCTTTTTCAGGATTTGCCGTGAATCCCTGCTCAGTTGCTCCAGTCTTCCGGCATAACCGTCGATTTCCGCCTCTTTGATTTTCGAAAGAGCCGCTGCTGTTTTAATGAGGGATATTAAATACGGGAAAGAAGTAGTTGCTATGCTACGGTCTTTTTTCTGTTTTATTAAGTAATGAATCAGCAGGTTGATGATAAACACTGCGACCGGAACCAGTATCAGGGTTGCCGATTGAAAAATAACAGGTATGAACACAGACACTATGGCAACAACAGCCATTATCAAGGCGAGTGTTTTTACTCCGCTTTCGGGGAAGCTGTCTCTCCAGAGCAGGGGAAAGATATCATTCTTTACGAATTGATGTCCTAATTTTGAGATTTCGAGCTGTACCTGCTCCCTCAACTCGCTGTTGCTTTGAAAGGCGCGGATGATTTCATTTCTGGCGGCAAGTTCTTCTTTATCGAAAAGAGGCGTTCTCAGCATATTATAGAGCACCGCTTCGCCGGGGTCGCTGTGGCAGCGGTCTATTTTACCGTAGAGCTGCTCCATGTTAAGGTCTTTCCATGTCTGATCGTCGATGCGGTTGCTGTTATTATCATTTAAATTATAGTAGTCGAACAATAGACGGGCAGCATCGAAAATTCTATCCTTTTTTAATTGCTTTACTCCCCATTCGTTTCTTATCTCGAGAAAGGATTTAAGTTTTTTACGCTTGAGCGAAAAGTAGTAAACTGCCGCCAGCAGCGGAAGCAGGATAAATAGTCCCCAGGCGAATTCAGGGGTAATTGTAATCGCCAGATATACCAAAGCCAGCAGGATAATCACCGACACAACGGTCAGTATAGATAATGAACTATTGTATTTTGCTATTGATTTTTCAATATCCGCAGTATCCGGTTGCATATTATCTATTTGCCTTATCCCTCAGCATCGCCCATAGCCTGATTTCTGCCCTGGGGAGGATGAATTCGTCGATAATCTCAAATCCGAAGCGCTGATATATTAAATAATTTTTTTCGGAGTCCGTTTCCAGGTAGGCGGGTGAGCCTTCCTTATCTATCTCATCCAGCATTCCGCGCAGCAGTTTGCCGGCATACCCCTGTTTCTGGTACTGCGGGTCGACTGCCAGAAGCGCCAGGTACCAGTGGGGGAAAGGAGCCAGTTTTTTATGTTTCAGTGACATATAATTATCGAGTGGCATCATTTTAAGTTCGGCATCGATACCCATCTTGATGATGGAGCTTAATGCGCCGGATAAAAAGATTCCGGGAATCGACATCTCCCATTTGCCGGGCGGCATCCAGATAGCTCCGCCCTCGATTTTCTCCGAGGGAGCGTAAACCATACCGTAGCGCAGCCCGAATCGCAAGGACATTTCATTCATATAGATAAGCTTCGAATCACGCTCTTTGGTATCCGGGAAGGCATACCGGCTGAACGGGTCGTTGTAAAAAGCGCGCGTAAACATTTGTGCCGCTTCTTTCATATTCCGCTTATCGAGTCTGATTAAACCTTTGGGATTAATAGCCATTGCATAATTTTAATCTATCCTGTCATATAAGACAAGCGGGAATTGGTTAATCGAGGCATTGAAAGAAGACAAGTACACAGTCCGGGCATCGGCATTGTTGTCAAGGGCTTGCAACAGATACAGTAAACAGGTTTCCGCTACTGCAGCATACCGATAAAGATACCGGCAGCGGTGGCGGTGCCGATAACACCGGCGATATTAGGCCCCATGGCCTGCATTAAAAGGAAGTTCTTGGGATTCTCTTCCTGTCCCAGCTTCTGGACTACTCGTGCAGACATGGGTACTGCCGAAACACCGGCAGCCCCTATCATGGGATTGATTTTTTCTTTTATGAACAGATTCATAAATCTGGCAAGCAGCACACCGCCGGCAGTTGCCGCGGCAAAAGCAACGATACCGATACAGAAAACCAGAAGACTATCGACGCGCAGGAAGTTCTCGGCGCTCATAAAGGCACCCACGCAAAGCCCGAGACAAATCGTTAAGATATTCATCATGGCATTGGCGGCGGTATCGGCTAATCTGTCGGTAACCCCGCTTTCACGTAAAAGGTTTCCCAGCATGAACATGCCGATAAGCGGGGCGGAATCGGGAACCAGCAGGATGATAATAATTGCTGCCAGCACCGGGAAGATGATTTTTTCCTTTTTAGCTACTTCCCTTAATTGCGGTTTCATATATATCTGGCGCTCTTTTTTGGTGGTGCACAGTTTTATAATGGGGGGCTGAATAATCGGTACCAGCGCCATATAGGTATAGGCAGCCACCGCTGTCGAGCCGATAAATGCCGGCGCCAAACGGTTGGTTAAGAAGATAGTGGTCGGGCCGTCCGCTCCTCCGATAATGCCGATGCAGGCGGCCTCATAGATATTAAAACCGAGTACCAGCGCCAGGAAGAAGGCAAAATAGACGCCGAATTGCGCCCCGGCGCCCAGAAGCAGTGTTTTGGGGTTGGCGATAATCGGGCCGAAATCGGTCATAGCCCCCAGGCCGAGGAATATGAATATCGGGATAAGTTCCGCTTCCAGACCGGCAGAGAATAACCTGGCAAAAAAGCCTACCGGCTCTCCTCCGGTAACATAGTAATGATATAGCTGACCGTCGACGATGGTATCCATCAGGCCGGCCAGCGGCATGTTGGAAATAATGATAC
>CAZJMW010000029.1:0-15896 GCA_964547375.1 uncultured Dehalococcoidales bacterium
CTTTTAAAGCAATTGGAACTGGTAACGGAAACCGATTTCGGCGACGGACGCGTGCGCTACCACAGTATTAAAAAAGGGCATCATCATCACCTTGTCTGTCAGAAGTGCGGCGGGATTATCGATGTGGAAGAAACTGTTTTTAATACTTTGAAAGAAACGCTTTTTAAGCAGTACAGCTTCGAGGCCGAAATTCAGCACCTGGCAATCTTCGGCACCTGTAAAAAGTGCCGCCAGTAATTTCTTTCGAGCAAGCATTTGCAGATGCGAATCACTGCATAAATCACCCTGAGATACAAACAAGGGTTTGTTGTCTCTAAAGATACCTATGGGGAAGAGTCTCTTTGTTCAATCATGCTTTCTTTTACTCTAAGACCCTTCGACAGGCTCAGGGGGAACGGTAGAAAAAATTGGGCCCGATTTCATGGGGATGAGATTGCCTATTTCATGGCGGCGTCAAAAAATATCCAGAGCAAATAAGATTAATCAAAATGGGGAAGAATATTATTGATTTTTGGCGCGTGTCAGGCGTAAAAGTACCAGCGACAGGATGAGAACGGTAACACCTATAAATGAACAGGTAATAAAGGCCGGCATATAACTGCCTGCCATATCATAGATACCACCGGCAAACAGCGGTCCGAGTGCCCCGCCGAAAGTTCCGAAAAAGAGCACCACTCCCAGCACCGTACCAAGATATTTTGTCCCGAACAGTTCCACGGTGACAATCATCTGCAGGGTGTTCATGGCGCCTGTTATTCCCAGCATTACGGCAAACAGGAAAAGCAGTGCGGCGCTAACCGTAAAAGGAAGCAGCAAAAGGCTTAACATGGCTGCAATCAGGCTGAAAAAGAGTACTTTTACTCCTCCCAGTTTGTCCACCACGAAAGCGGCTATCAGTTGAGCCGCCAGTGAAACGATAATGAATAATGACAAAGCCGAAGCTGCCGTAAGTGGTGTTATTCCGATGTCTTTGGCATAGGGTACTAGGTGCACCAGTATGGTCATAATATAGAAATTGTGCAGGAAAAGGATTATGCCGAAAATCCAGAATTTGGCTGTTTTTGCCGACTGTTTTAATGTCAGTCCCGCAATCGCAATAAGAGGCTTTTCCTGCGTGTTTACATCCGTTTCCTGAATTTGCGAGGGAGGGGATTTTAGAAACTGGGCGGGGATGATAATGCCGATAAAAGCTACAATTCCCATTATTCTGAAGGCCTGCTGCCATTCGAAGGAATTTATAAGCGATTGAGCCAGCACCGGCCACACGGCGCCCCCGAGAGCCATACCGATGATTCCCATTGAAATGGCCAGGCCTCTTTTAGCGGTAAACCACCTGGGGATGGTAGAGCTTACCGGGACGATACAGCAGCTCATGGCAACGGCACCGAGAACGCCCCATAAAAGGTAAACCTGCCATAGTGTGCTGACCTCGGCCATGCCAAACATGATAATGCCCGTTATTACCCCTGTAATCGTAACCAGTAAACGCGGGCCATACCTGTCGGTCAATCTGCCGGTAACGATAGCGAAAAGTCCGCCGAGGAAGGTGCATATGGAAAAAGCTGCTGACAGCGCGCCGCGTTCCCATCCGAATTGGTTGGCGAGCGGTTCGAGGAATATACTGAAGGTGCCGATCAGCGTTCCAAATGCGACCAGGATAATAAGAGAGCAGGTGACTACTATCCAGCCATAACTGATTTTCACTATGCGGTCCCTGCTCCTGTTAGAATATTTTTATGATTATTAGGTAATTATAACACGCTTTTCTATAAAGACAATATTTCTTATGCGGTAAAATTTATATAATTAGCGCAACAGGTGTGTTTGCACTACCGATAGATATCCGGCCGATCTGCCATGACCCACAACCTGCTGCCATCTGTGACGAATTCTATTGTCCCGTTTCTATCCGTCCTGTAGATATTTTGTTCTCCCGCTGCCTCAAGCAGTCTGTCGATGACTTCCGCATCGGGGTGACCGTAGTCATTATCCTGCCCTACGGAAATGACAGCTACTTGAGGACGGCAAACATTTAAAAATTCTGTTGAAGTCGATGACTTAGAGCCGTGGTGCCCGGCTTTCAATACGGTAACCTGTTGCACAAGTCTTTTCGCTATCAGTTCCCACTCGGCATCCCGTCCCGCGTCACCGGTAAGTAAAAAGCTGATTTCCCCTAAAGAAACGTTCAGTATAATACTGTTGTTGTCAACGTCTGCTCCCGTTCCCTCGAAATATGTCGATGGCGGATTGAGCACGTCTATAATAACGCCTGCAATATCAATCTGCTGCCCGCTTTGTGCAAATGTACAGGATATGTTTTCCTTTTCGATTACTTCCAGCCATTCGGTGTAAACAGGCAGATAGCTTTCCGAGTTAGTAGTCAACACCTGTTGCACCCGGTATCTTTTCAGTACTTCCACCAATCCGGTAATATGGTCGTCGTGGGGATGGGTTAAAACCACCAGTTCGATTGTCCTGTCCCCGAAAGGCATTTTTTCACTTAAGGCCAGGTTCAAAGCCTGCCCGCTCGGTCCGCCGTCAACCAGCACCTGTATATTCCCTTGTTGAATCAGCACGGCATCTCCCTGCCCGACATCCAGAAAAGAAACATGCAGGTTATCATCCGGCGCCGATTTTACGGCGCTAAACCCGAGAATACCCGCTGCCGCTATCAGAAAGATAAAAATCTTGACCGGAGGGCGCAAAAAGAAATAATTCTTTTCTGAATTTGCGGTTGCAACTGCGGACGATGGCATTTCCGTCGGGTCTTCATTATCAGTCTTTTTTAGTAGCTTGTATCTACCTGCTGCCCGGATAATTATTGCCAGGGCAATATAGTAAATCCATACATATACCGCATTGAAGCTGCCTGTATCGATATATGCTATCGACAGCCCGGCAAAACCCTCTACTATTATGTGCATATAAGAAAGTATTAGCCATAACAGCCAGCCCAGAAGCTGCGATAAGGGAAAGAGAAACAACCCGGTCGCGGCGGTAAGAGTTCCCAGCACAATAATCCCGACAAGCACGGGTAAAACCAGCAGCGTTGCCAGCGGGCTGACGATAGAGATGATGCCGAAATAGTAGGCAATCAGCGGCAGTACGCCTGCCAGTGCCGCCAGTGTTACGGCTAAACTATCGTAGATAAACAATATTGAAGTTGACAGTATGCGGAATCTATCGGGAATCCTGTTTACAAGACTCTTTCCGAAAGCTTGCAGGGGAGGTAGTATGAAGATCAATCCGCACATTGCCGTAAAGCTCATTTGAAACGAAGCGCTGTAGATAACCTGCGGGTCGCAGGCGGTCATTACTGCGGCGGCAAAGGTCAGGGCGGTTATGGCATTGTGTTGCCGCCCCAGTAGCTCGGCGGATAAAAAGATGCTTGCCATTATTGCGCTTCTGACTACCGGGGCTTCCAATCCCGTCAGAACGGCATATATCCAGATAACTGCCAGCGCCAGCCAGATGTAAATGTAGTGACGCCGTCCGAAAAGAGCCAAGCCGATGCCGAGCATAATACCGGCTACAATCCCGGTATGCAGACCGGATATCGCCAGCAGGTGAGCGGTTCCTGTTAGTGAAAAGTCTTCCTTTAAATCATCGGGGATATTGCTGCGGATACCCAAAAGCATGGCTTGAGCCAGAGATGCCTGCGGTTCGGGTAAAACCCCTGCCAGCGACTGCGACATTTCTGCACGCAGCGAATATATCCATTTCAACGGTCTAAATCCCGGTGCGCTGTCGATGAGTTCTATTTTCGGATAGAGCATGGTGGAATAGATATTTTCATGCGAGAGGTAAGCGGCATAATCGAAATCCTCGAATACGGGTGGAGTTTTCAGTTCTCCGGTTATGCGAATTACATCTCCGTAACTGTAGGCGGGGTAGCGGGAAACGAATACCAGTACGTTCCCGTCTACTTCAATTGATTCTCCGTCGATTTCAATAAGAGATGCATTCACATAGAGCCGGGTATTTTTGTCCCTGATATCCGGGTCGTCACTTATAATCCCGGTAACAGTCAATTTCTCGGTATCGTTGTAGTAACTAAGAGAAGCAGGGTCATTTTGCGGCAGGCAGGCTTGAGCGCAGATAGAAGCGCAAAAAAAGGATACGATACACAATCCTGCCAGTATTACATGTTTTTGGTATCTTCTTAAAAGAAGCAGGTGGAGGGGAATCAGCCCCGTTAAGACCAGTGCAGCCGGCAGGTCGAAATTCAGTCCTGTTACAATACCGGCTATCCAGCTGATGCTGAGGCAGATGAGAAACATCTAAATTACTGACTCCACTCTATTTAATCTTTAATAGTTGAGCTTTCGCTGTTTTTCAGTCATCTACAGTAATTAAAACCTTGATATTATCAAAAGTATCCTGCCCGATGCCGTCCACCTTTAAAAGTTCGTTGATGTTTTTAAAGCCGCCGTTATCGATGCGGTACTTGATAATGGCATTTGCCCGGGTATTACCTATTCCCGGCAGGGCTTGCAGCAGCCAGGCCTCGGCGCGGTTGATATTTATCTTTTGAGCGCTATCCCCGGCATCGTTGATTATCAACTGTACCTGGCAGATATTTTGCCCGCTGTAAATTCCCCCTGCGGCTTTAACCAGGGATTCGACGGAGTCCATGCTTTTTAAAGGATAAAAGCCGGGATTGTTGACAATACCGCCGATATAGACATATTCGGCGATGCCTTTTGCGGAGGTATCAACCATGGTAATCAGTATCGCCTGTCCCGAGCCGCAGCCGGTAAAATAAAATAGATTGAAAATAGTAAAAATAATCGCTACTATGAAAGTAAGGGGAGTTTTCTTTAACATCGACCCGTCCTCCTTGAGATGCTGCGGCTTCGTTAGAGTGTATGATAAAAATTGCCAAAAGGCAATAAATAATACACAATATAATTATATAAAGCACGTTAGTCAAATCGTCGGAGGTGATTTATGTTTAAACCGATTAAAGATGCGACACATTTGAGGCCGGTGGTGCTGAGGGCAATAAAAGCCCTTTACGGGCAGGACATGGAAAATATCACCATACTGAAAGCGGAATTATTTCCGCTCTTCCGCGAACCGAAGCAGGGCTGGATGACGCACGTGGAATTCAATGACGAACGCTTTGTCTTCAACATACAGCTCGATGTGCAGATGGAAGACGGTACAATTACCCGCGTTGTGGAGCTTAACCGTACGCCTGTTAAGAAATAGGGTCGGTCTAGCTGCCGGTTAGCGCGGTACGCAATGTGGTTTCGGATTCCGGGCTGGTAAGGGCAATTATCTGGTCTTCAGCTTGAAGTACTGTGGCGGGTGCGGGCACCGATGGGTTGCTGTCTTTATGAATAATGAGCGCCAGGATACTTTCCGGCGGCAGCGTTAAATCCTTAATGGCTGTTCCTATGGTTTTTGAATCGGGTTGTATCTTGATTTCGACGATTTCCAGGCCTTTTTCTTTGATAGAGAGCAGGTGTGTCAGCGGATTGGTCGGCACCTCATGCTTGATATATTCGAGGATAATGGCAGTGCTGCTGACGGTAACGTCTATACCGAGCTTTTTAAACAGTATCTCGTGCTTTGGATTACGAATGCGGGAAATTGTACGCGGGACATTGAACTTGTATTTGGCCACCTGGCAGGCCACCAGGTTATCTTCATCGTCGCCGGTAACCGAGATAAAGATATCGGCGCGATTGGTTCCGGCCTCGGCCAGAACCGCCGTTTCACAGCCGTCACCCTTGATGCAGACACTTCCCATGTCGCTGATGATGGATTGTACGGTAGCGGCATCCTTTTCGATTATCAATACCTCGTGTTTTTCATCCAGTAGTGTCCTGGCAAGGTAATAACCGAGGCGTCCGCCGCCGACAATAATTATATACATCTAAAGTTAATTCTCCAGCTTTTCTTTCAGCATCTGGGCAAAGATGGTGGTTGGGCTGAGCGCTTCAACCCCCAGCATGCTGTATAAATCACGCCGCAGCGGGTCGTAAATGCGGCAAATTACCCTGGGAACGTTAAAAATATGCTTGGCAATTTGGGCTGCCATGATATTGCGGTTATCACCCTGTGTTACGGCAATAAAGGCATCGGCCTCTTCAATGCCGGCTTTCTTTAAAATATCTTCATCGAGGCCGTTTCCCAGCAACGCTTTACCCTTGAATTCGGCGGGCAGTCTGCGGAAACTGTCGACATTGATGTCTAAAGAGGTAACCTTGTGGTTTTCCTTATCCAGAAGGATTGCCAGTTGAGCGCCCACACGTCCGCATCCCATAATAATTACTTTCATAGTATATGCTTACAACTCCGACTGAAGCTGGTGGTCGATAAGAACCCGGCATGGGGCATTTTCTAATACATAAGGGATTACATCACCGAGGCAAAACTGCCCGAAGTGCTGTTTGTAGGAAATCCCCATCAATACCAGATCAACCGCTCTTTTTTTAGCTTCCTCGATTATCGTGGAACCGATATCCCTGGCCTGCATCATTTCCGTTTCAATTGGGCAGCCCTGTTTCTCGGCAATTGATTCGATGTTGCTGAGAATATTCTCGGCGGCATCGATTTTGGTGGTATCTTCGGCATCGAGAGGCAGCGAACGCTCCACCGGGATGACATGAATAGCAAAAATCTCGCAATTGTTGTTTTTACTTTTAGAGAGCTTGCATGCCAGTTCGATTGCCCCTTCATCGGCAGTAGTGCCGGCAACCGGAACCAGTATCTTTAAAAATTCTATCTCTTCTTTTTCAACCATCATTACCAACCATCAAGCGGGTATTATAACCTCTGCGTCCGAAATTTACAACTGGTATGGGTAATTATTACCAAATTTAAAAAAATTAAAATTGAAAAATATGAAAATATGCGCTTTTTCAGACGTCTTTTCCCTGTTTTTTCTACCACCTTACGTTATAGCCGGCAGGAAAGTGGGAGAATATACTGAGTAAATTAAAGCGATTTAATCCTACTTCCACTTCCAGAAAGTAGGCAGAAACAGCATCAAAATGGTGAAAAATTCGAGACGTCCGGCTATCATGCAGAAAATCAGCACGCCTTTTCCAATGCCCGGAACAGAAGCGTAATTTTCAAGCGGGCCGACCAGCCCCAAACCGGGTCCCACGTTACCCAGCGCGGAAACCACGGATGACAATGCTGTAACGGTATCCAGCCCCAGTCCGCTCATTATTAAAAAGCCGGTTACGGCCACAGAGAAATAAATAATGGACATGCCGACGGTCTTGGTAACAATGCTTTCGGGGACAATCTTTCCTCCCAGCTTCAGCGGTATTACGGCACTGGGATTAAAAGCGTTTTTAATCTGCCGGTAGGCGTACTTAGCCAGTACGAAAACGCGGACGACTTTCAGTGCGCCGCTGGTTGAACCGGCGGATGCGCCTGTAACCATCAAAAACAGCAGAACGGCTTTTGAAAGAGGCGGCCAGGTATTGAAATCGGCGGTACAAAAACCGGTGGTGGTCATGATTGCCGCTGTCTGGAAGCTGCCGTACCTGATAGCATCTCCGATTGAAGTTCCCATATTGATTATCAAATCCAGGTTGATTAAAAGAGCGGCGCCGAGAAGCAACAGTATGTAAAATCTGAATTCAGGATTCTTGAAGAGCTTGCCCGGCTGCCTTCTCCATAACAGAAAGTAATATAATCCGAAGTTGACACCGGTAGCAATCATGAAAAAGAGCACAATGCCTTCCACTAGAAGGCTGTTATAGGCGGCGATACTCAGATTATAGGCGGCAAACCCGCCCGAGGGAATGGTGCTTAATGTGACTACCAGCGCATCGAACCCGGGAAGCCCGGCAAGCAGCAAAAGTATTATTTCCAGCGCTGTCATTGCCAGGTAAATAAGCCACAGGATTTTGGCCGTATCCCGCATGCGGGAGGTGAGGCGTTCCTCCTGTTGTCCGCCGGTCCATTCGGCTTCTGCCAGCCTGGCGGCGCCGATGCCGAGTAGCGGCAGCAAAGCGACAAACAGCATAATAATACCCATACCGCCCAGCCATTGTGTTAGTGAACGCCATACCAGGAGTCCCTGGTATTGAATGTCTATATTGGTGAATACGGTTGCCCCGGTGGTGGTAAAACCGGAAACCGATTCGAAAAAGGCATCCAGGAAGTTCGGCAGCGCCCCGCACAGCGTGTACGGCAGTGCCCCGAATAGTGAAATGCATATCCAGCCGACGGCAACCAGCGTGATGGCTTCGCGGCGGCTGATATTTTTCTCCTTTATTTTTATGAAGCGCCATAAAATCAATCCGACGAATATACTGGTCGCCATCGATATTGTAAATGCGGATACGGCCTCTGTTTCGCCGTGAAAAAAACTCCACAACAGGGGTAGAATCATGGTTCCCCCTATTATGGTTATGATAAGTCCGAGGTAATGCAGGATAGCGTTAATTCTCATCAGATTTCTTACTTAAAGAGCTTTTCTATGGCTTGTACAAATTCAGGCGGGGTGACTATAACCACATGGTCCCCCGGTTTGATAATCTTATCTTCCGGCGGAATAAAAATGGTTTCATTGTGGACTATTGCCACTACCCTGGCTTCCTTTGGAAAGCCGGCTGCGGCAACGTTTTGATTGGCTACAACGGCCTGTGCGCTGGTAACGAATTCAATTGCTTCCAGCTTTTCCCCCTCGATTAATGATGCTGAAATCACACCGCCGTGAAGCACAAAACGAATAATCTTGTTGGCTGCCAGTATAGTCGGTACGGCGGCTATATCGATTCCGATTGCTTCTGCCAGGGGTATATAGCCGGGTTTGTTGACTACAACCATAACGCGCGGAACGCCGAGTGTTTTTGCAAGTAGCGCGCTGAGGATATTAATCTCTTCGTTATCCGAAGCAGCCACGAATGCATCAGCCGAAGATACCCCCTGTTCCAAGAGATAGGCGCGCTCGGTACCGTCACCCTGCAATATATCTACTTTCTCCAGCTGTGTAGCAAGTTCCTGGCAGCGTGCCGCGTCCGGCTCGATAATTTTTACCTTGACGCCGCGTTTTTGAAGGCCTGATGCGGTCAGTACGCCGACACGGCTTCCGCCGAAAATAACCACACGTTTTGCCGGGCGTTTGCTTTGTATAAAGATCTTCCCCAGTGCGTCCATGTTCTCCGCGGAAACGGCGATATGCAGGCTGTCTCCCTCGTTAAATATAAAGTCATTATCAGGCGAAACTATCTCTCCCTGGCTGACAACGGCGGCTATCATGCTTTTATCCGGCAGTGTCAGCGCGCCCAGTTTTGTGCCGGCCAGCGGCTGGCTTTCTATTTTGAATTCCCTTAGTTGTACCAGCCCGTTGGCAAAATTTTCAACCGGGGTAGAATAGAATCCCGACAGGATTTCCATGATTTCCCGGGCAGCTTCCGCTTCGGGGTTGATAAAAACATCGATGCCGAGGCTTTTGGGGCGCACTATCTTGCGGGGGGAGGTGGGGGATTTTGCCGGAGCCACAAAATAACCGGAATAGTCGGGGTTGCGTATGCGTGCGGCTGTAGTGACAGCGCCCATTTCCTTGGCCATAAAGCAGGTTATCATATTGGCTTCGTCGCTGTTGGTGACAGCCAGCACCAGGTCGGCGCGCTCTATTTCGGCTTCTTTCAGGGTTTTAGGGGTAGCCGAGTTCCCCTTGATTGTCCTTATATCCAGTTGCCCCTGCAGGTTTTTCAGTGCCGTCTCGGATTGTTCCAGTACGGTAACCTCATAGCCTTCCTGAACCAGCAGGGAGGCGATATGAGAACCGATAATTCCGCCGCCGGCGATTATAATATACACTCTGTCCGCTCCTTGCGACTAAGATATTTTGCCCGATAACCGTGTATCATTTATTTCAATTGTTGCATTCTATGCTCTTGTTTTCTGGCTGTCAATAGGGTGGAGGAATTTCATCGTTATGAAACGCATACTTTAATCTAAGTTGATACTTGCGGATAAAACCGAAAAATTACGATTGATTAATATCAATTCTGAATTATAATATTGGGGCGTTTTTATTAAAAAAATTATTGACATCAGCAATATATTTTTATAAACTCTATGATGAAGTAATGTTGAGAAAATAATATAAATCCAGCATATTGTTTAATCATAGAAAGAGGTGATTAAACCGGATTGGATATGCTGGTGAAAGAGGTTGATACTTGGGGAAAATATCATTTATCCCTCGCGAAAACAAGTTTTTTGAGCTTTTTACACAGAGTGCATCCAATATGTCAAAAGCCGCCCGGGCTTTGGAAGACTTATTAAAAAACTGGGAAAATTTAGATTACAAGGTATCTTACATAACCGAGTTGGAGCACGAAGGCGATTCCCTGACCCACCAGGTTGCCGCTATGTTGTACCGAACTTTTGTTACCCCCTTCGACCGTGAAGACATTGCCCAGCTGTCGCATGTTATGGACGATGTCACCGATTTTATCCATGCCACCGCCGAGTCCATCCACATTTACAAGGTGGATGCCACCACACAGCGGGCTAATGAACTGGCTGAAATCATCGTGCAGGCGGCTGCCGAAGTCGAAAAAGCGGTAGCCTGTCTCAGTAACCGTGCAAATTTAAAAAACGTTATCGAGCATTGTGTCGAGATTAACCGCCTTGAGAACAAGGCCGATGCCGTTTACCGGGCAGCGCTGGGAGAATTATTCGACGACAGCAAGGATACCAAGTACATCATTAAATGGCGTGAAATCTATGACCACATGGAAAGCGCCACCGACCGTTGTGAGGATGTCGCCAACGTACTTGAAGGTGTTGCGCTGAAGAATGCCTGATGCGTCTATTCTTATCCTGATACTGATTGTAGTACTGGCTCTCTGTTTCGGTTTGGTGAACGGCTTCAACGATGCCGCAAATGCCGTTGCTACAGCTATCGGTTCGCGGGCATTATCCCCCCGCCACGCTGTTATGATTGCAGCTTGCTTTGAAATGCTGGGTGCGGCTACCGGAACGGCAGTCGCGCAAACAGTCGGTAAAGGCGTTCTCATTCCCGAAGCAATCTCCTATCAAACCATTATTGCCGCCCTGGGTGCGGTAATCATCTGGACAGGTACTGCTACCTTTTTTGGTTTGCCTGTCAGCTTAACGCATGGTTTTATAGCTGCCCTGGCAGCTGCCGGAATAGCGGCTGTCGGCATCGATGCGGTTCACTGGGATATCATCGGCAGGATTATGTCGGCGGTAGTTACGGCGCCGGTACTTGGTTTTATCGGCGGTTTTGTACTTATGATAGTGGTTCTGTGGCTTTTCCGTAAAAGCCTGCCAACCAGGATGCGTACCATTTTCAGCCGTCTGCAAATTCCATCTACCGCTTTTATAGCCTACAGCCACGGTAAAAACGACGGGCAGATGCCGATTGGTATCATCACTATGGCAATGATTATCTATACCGGCCAGACCGATATGTGGGAAAGCATCCCCTGGTGGATAATCGTAATATCGGCTTTATCTATCAGTTTAGGTATGGCGGTCGGCGGCTGGCGCGTCATAAAGACGCTGGGCATGCGGGTTACCACGCTGCGCCCCGAACACGGGTTTGTTGCGCAAACGGCAGCGGCTTCGGTGATTGAGGGGGCATCTCAGTTGGGAATCCCTATCAGTACTACGCATTGCATAAGCACTTCGGTAATGGGGGTCGGCGCTACCAGGCGTCTCTCGGCAGTGCGCTGGGGAGTTGCCGGCAATATGGTAACCGCCTGGATAATTACCTTCCCTGTATGCGGGATTCTGGGTTACGTCATTTCCTGGCTGCTGGGGTTGTTTTAATAATTTCTAGAGGTTATATTCCCGGGGAGTAATGCGCATCTTCTCGGCAGCAATAATTGCCCTTATTCCATCTACGACACGGTCAATCTGGCCGTGTTCGTTGATGGCGATATAGTCGAACATCGCTACTTTAGTCATTTCTTCTTTTACCGTATCGATTCTGAGCCTCAGGTTTTCGGCGGATTCGGTATTGCGCATTGTCAGCCGGTCTATCAGTTCCTGTAATGTCAGCGGTGCTAAAAATATAAAAATTGCCTGCGGTACGATTTTTTTAATGGTGGCGGCGCCCTGTACATCGATTTTGATGATGGTATCTTTTCCGGCAGCCAGAGCCTCTCTGACTGCCTGCTTGGGAACGCCGTAGAAGTTGCCGTAAACATTGGCCCATTCCAACAGTTCGTTATCGTCAATCAGCTTTTGAAATTGCTCTTTGCTTACAAAATTATAATCGATGCCGTCTTTTTCCCTGGGGCGTTTGGAGCGCGTCGTCATGGTGGTAATATGGGCAATCTGGAAGTTCACCATTTTCAACCGGTTTAAAACGGCATCCTTGCCGGCTCCGGACGGGCCGGAGAGAACCAAAAGCAGCGGTTTTTTATCGCCGTTCCACAGAATCTCACTACTAGAGTTTAATTTTGTCATCGCCCAGCTCCGGTTTGATAACTGTGCCGCCTCGCAGTACCTGGAACCTGCCGCTGATTGTTTCCGGGGCCAGGGCTGCCAGCACGATATGTCCGCTATCGGTAAAGATTACTGCCTTGGTGCGTCTGCCGCTTGTCATATCTATCAGTTGCCCATTGTTGCGGGCTTCCTGGATTATACGCTTGGTGGGGGCGGAGCTGGGTGGTGCGATGGCAATAACCCTGTTCATGGCAAGTATATTGCCGAAACCGATGTGAACCAATTCTCCAAACATGCTGTTTCCCTCAAGAATGATTTAATAGAAGCCGTTTATTTAACCTAAACGGAGTAAGCTATATCTTACCCCTTTGTATAATTTCTGGCAATAGGGATTGAGCGGAAAAATGTGGATAATGATTGTGAGGGTTTGTTTTATTGATATTATGATTATCGCAGGGCATTGAGACTCTTCGCTGCGCTCAGAGTGACAGCCCCACCGCGAATTCTTCAGTCCCGAAGTGTCGGGATTTTCAGAATGACAGTTTAGTCGTTAATTCTATAGGGACGGGCATTGCCCGTCCGCCGGATATGGAAACAAAAATGCGGGCGACCATTGGTCGCCCCTACGAATTTGTGGTTACTGTTATCCTGTGTTCTTAGTGGTCGAACTCAACATTTGGGGCGGGAGGTGAATTGTCATGCTGAATTCGCACATTAGCTACGCTAAGTATAAATGGTGGTCGAATGAAGTCCCGAACAATCGGGATTTCATTCCGGTTTGCCGAAACTCAACATCTGGTGTGGGGTAAATTTAGCCTTCCCCTTGGGGAAGGTGGCATTTACGAAGTAAATGACGGATGAGGGCTGTTATTCCGCCTGATGCCGGGGCAGCCTGTCTGCTATTTCTCCCCTCTCCCAAGTTCCTTCTCCCGATAAATCGGGATCAGGATGACACTATCTTGTCATCCCTACACATTGAACAGGTAATTGATGATATCCCCGTCCTTGACGATGTAGGTCTTGCCTTCCAGTCTCAACAGCCCGCGCTTCTTGCCCTCTGCCAGGCTGCCGCAGTTTATCAGGTCTTCGTAGCTGATGATTTCGGCGCGAATGAAGCCTCTCTCGATGTCCGAGTGGATTTTTCCTGCCGCTTTCTGTGCTACTGTGCCTTCTGTAATCGGCCAGGCACGGCACTCGTCGGCTCCTGCCGTCAGAAATGAAATCAGTCCAAGCAGGGCATAGGATTGCTTGATGACCCTGTCCAGCCCCGGTTCGGTCAGCCCGAAATCGCTGCGGAAGGATGCCGCCGATTCCTCGTCATCAAGCTGCGCCAGTTCCATTTCAAGGTTGCCGCAGAAGGCGATGACGTGGTGGTTGGCGGTGCCGAATTTCCCGTTCATCTCGTCTTCAATTTTTTGGGTGTCCGCAAGCTGGGATTCCCCGATATTTACAATGGTCAAAAGCGGTTTGGCGCTCAAGAACTGGTAGCCGACAATCGCTTTCTTCTCTTCTTCGGTCAGATTCTGCTCCCTGATGGGGATATCCTTTTCCAGTTCCGTCTTTATTTTAGCCAGTAAATCCTGTTCGCTTTTATATTGCAGCCTTTCATCGGGTTTGGCGCTTTTTAACGAGTTGGTAATCCTTTCCATCCTTCTTTCCATAATGGTCAGATCGGAAAAGCTCAGTTCCATGTTCATATTATTGATATCGCGGTCGGGGTCGATACTGCCTGAGGGATGCGGGATGCTATCATCTGCAAAAGAGCGTACCACATTTATCAGCGCATCCACATTGCTTAACTGTGTCAGTAATTCACCGCTGATGGATGAATCTTTGCCTGAGCCTTTAATCGATGCGCCGATATCTAGATACTTGATTTCCGCCGGCACGATTTTTTTGGGGTTAAACATTTCAGCAAGCTCTGTCAGGCGGGCATCAGGCACCTTGGAAATGCCTATATGCGGCGCTTTCTGGGCTTGAATGCCGATGGCGGCATTGCCTTTCGTTAATGCATTAAAAATAGTTGTCCTGCCGCTTTCGGGCAACCCGATTATTCCAATCCCTACACTCATATCCCGGTTATAACTCCTCTTTCGTGACTGACATAATTATAGCTGATTTAATCCCTTTTAATGATATTTTTAGCGTATTTAAGCGCCAGTTCCCTGTCCTTGACGGTCAGGTTTTTATTGGCGGCCAGGTCTAAAAGTACCAGCAGCGCTTCGTGATTGCCGATATTGGCGATAGACTGCACCGCTTCGTGCCTGATTTTTTCCGTCAGGGTCATATCGGCTGCCAGTCCGCATAACTTTTGCAGTTCATTGTTAATCTGTTCAGGCATTTTAATCTCCTTTTTCCCCAATAAATCAGAACTAAAGCGGGGATTGTCGCTCTGCATAATTCTACCCTATGGCATAGCACACTGCAATAGAAGAAGTAAATTATAAATCAGTGCCTGAGTCAACCGCTTTTATTTATAAATAAAACTTAAAAAAATTTTTAACGATGTTCAGGCATAGATATTGACAATATTTCAAAAATGGATAAAATAGTTAACTGAGATGTAATATCAGGTTTGAACAACAATTAAATACAAATTGTGGTATTATTCTTATGGTGCATTGTCTTTTAGTCCTTATAAAAACAGCGAAATTATCTTTTTGTGATTATTCGGAAGAAAGATATTGCTTAAGTTAGAAAACACAAGGCAGCGAAAAAACTGCCGCGAAAATAAAAATATCCAAGGAGGAGATAAATATGTATCAGGTTACGGTACAGAACCCGGAAAAAAAGGTCAAAAAAGGTGAATATCTGGCTTTCACCATTGCCAATTTCCCGCCGAATGCCAACTTAGATTACAAAATTAGGGAGCAAAATAAAAGTAATTTCGTTGGTTTTGGCAATATTACGTCGGATGCTAACGGCGGAGGAACATTCGCTACTCAGTTTGACAATAATCCCGGAAATTACAGAATAACCGTAAGAAATTATGCGTATGGTACTGCAAAAGATGATTTTGTAGTTGAGGAATAACAGCGGTTTGTCCCTGATCAATTATTAAAAAATGAAATCTGTGGGTGATAGTTCACAATCACCCTAAAAAAATAAGAAAGGCAGCGAGTCCGTAAAAGCGGGCTGGCTGCCTTCGATACTTTCGGAAGTCTTTTCCGGCATCATCGGATTTTTGCCTGATTTTGCATGTTAATTATTACTGCCTTCCCTGTTATGCTAAAATGATTGCACAATGCTTTATATTCTTACAGGACCGGATGATTTTTCGCGCTCAGAAGCCCTTTCCGAGATAAAAATTGGGTTGGGCGATTCAGATATGCTTTCTTCCAACACCAGCGTTTTCGACGGAAAGAAAGTCGCCCCCGCCGAACTTGCTGCCGTGGCACAGGCGATGCCGTTTTTATCCGAAAAACGGCTTATCATAGTCGAAGGATTGCTGGAAAGATTCAGCTCCGATGCCCCCAAAAGCAGGGGCAAGAAAA
>CAZJMW010000030.1:0-15721 GCA_964547375.1 uncultured Dehalococcoidales bacterium
GCGGCGGCGGTAGAATCCTGTGTGCTTAACGGATTGGAAGCACACATCATCAGTTCAGCGCCTCCCGCTTGAAGTGTCAGGGCGAGGTTGGCGGTTTCGGTAGTGATATGCAGGCAGGCCGAAATACGCACACCTTTGAAGGGTTTTTCCTTTTCAAACCTCTGCTTTATGAGTTCCAGTACCGGCATTTCGCGTGCCGCCCATTCGATTCTCTGCCTGCCGTCTTCAGCGAGGCTGATGTCCTTTACGTCATACAAATCTTTATTCATTTATCAACCGTCCTTTTTTGAACAACCCTTAGCTTTTTTATAGTATGCCAGGGTATAAACCAATATATTATATTAAATATAGCCCAACCTGTCCAGTAAAATATTTACATTATCTTCTGTCGATTTTTCGGTGTCAATAATGATGTGATTTGAGGCAGGAATTTCACTGACAGGTTCAATACTATTTTTTTGGGCCAGGTAGATTTCCCAGCGACCATCGGATGGGGTGTGCTCGTTCATTCTTTTTTCAAGCCGGCTATGCGTAGTTTCTTCATCCAGCTTGCATTCGATGATATAGAACTTTGCCCCGGTTTGCTCAGCCAGTTTTTTGGCGGTTATCCTCTCTGCCGATTTGATAAAGGTGGCATCGATGATGACTGAAGCGCCGTCTTTTAATACTTTTTCAGCTTCGCTAAATAAGGCATCGTAGGTTTTCCTGCTAAATTCCGGGGAATAAATACCGCTTTCGATGGAATCGAAACGGTGTTCCTTTGTACTGATATGCGCCAGCTTCTTACGGGTGACGTCGGAGGAAAGGACTACCAGCCCGAGCCTCTTTGCCAGTTCGTGGGCTACTGTCGATTTGCCGCAGCCGCTCAGCCCGCTGGTTATAAACAGGGTCGGGGTGGAGCTTGTATAAGAACAAGCCAGGTCGAAATAGCTTTCGGCAATTCTGTGTGACTCTTTCTTTTGCTCATCCGGTACATAGGGGTCGTCCAGCTTGAAACAGGCGACCTTGCCTCTGACGCAGGCGCGGTAACACTTGTAGAAATTGAGCAGTTTTTTCAGGTCTTCATCTTTGCTGTTTTCTATATAGCTTTCAACGAAGCTGCGCGCCAGGTCCGCACGGCCGTTGTGGTCCAAATCCATGGCTAGAAATGCCACTTCCGAGGCGACATCGCAGTACCTGAAGCGGTCGTTGAACTCGATGCAGTCATAGATTATAATTCCGTCCTCAAAACAGATATGGGCGGTATGCAGGTCGCCGTGGCAATCCCTGATTTTATTCTCTTTAATTCTTCTTTCGAGCAGGGAGGTGTTTTCTCTGGTAAAGCTGCGTACGAAATCAGCGATTTTTTGGTGTTCCTGCGCGGTTAGAGTCCTTCCGATATAAGGCGCCATTTGACTCAGATTTTCCTCGTTGTTGTGGTTGATGAGCTCGATTTTGCCGAAGTCGTTTATAACATTGCTCGTCGCCGCCCTGCTGTGGAAATCCGCCATTTTAACAGCGACTCTCGGCATCATATCGTCGCTGACGCTGTCTTCTTTCAGGAGTACATCAAGCATGCGGTCTAAGGGCAGTATTTTCATCTTCACAGCATATTCCACGATTTCACCGTCACCGCCAAAGGCATATTTGCCATCCTTTCTGGTAATCGGGATAACTCCGATGTAGGTATCCGGGGAAAGCCGTTTGTTTAACTCCACTTCTTTGTCGCAGAAAAACTTGCGCTGTTCAAGAGTGGTATAGTCCACATAGCCCAGGTTTATCGTTTTCTTGGTCTTATATACGAATCTATCGGTGATAAAGACGAAAGACATCTGGGTTTGTTCCAGCCGCACCGTTTTGGTCGGCTCGGGGTACATTTCCGGACAAAGCAGCGCCTGTGCTATTTCGGGAAGATTACTCATATGTTTAAATAATATTCCTTTCTTTTCATCTGCTGATTAACGTGTATTTCGTATAATTGTACCACTTAAAACGTTTTCTGAATAATCGGTTTTTGAGGATTATTTTCATTGTTACAAATGTCTTTTATAAATTATAAATCCATTCGTCCTCGCCTGTCATTTCTGAAGGAGCAAAACGACTGAAGAATCTAGGGGGAGAGGTATGATTTTTACCGCCCCGCGCAGGATGCTTCGTCCCGATGTATCGGAACTCTGGCATGACAATTCACTCCCTCCGCGAACTCAGCACGACGATACGTAAAATGTCATCCTGAAGTCACAAGGGGTGCCTGAAGGATCTGGAGGGCGGGGAGAAACAGAACAATGGTATCTACGGCAACAGGCGGAATAACAGCCCTCATCCGTCATTTACTTCGTAAATGCCACCTTCCCCCAAGGGAAGGCTAAATTTACACCGCCCCGCATTTATACTTTTGATGGCGGACGGGCAATGCCCATCCCTACAATTTGCAATAATAAATCCGTTCGTCGCCTGTCCCAGACCTGGGATGAGCTTGGCGAAGGATTTATCTTGTTATCCGTAAATCCTTCGCATCTCGCGGGAAAGACCCGTCAGCAGTTCCAGCGCCAGGACTGCCACTTCTTCCTTCACCCCGGCCAGTCCGCAGCTGGGGGTAAGCAGTCCGTGCTCCACCAGTTGTTTAAAGTCAATCCCCTTGCGTGTGAAAGGAGACATGGCCTCTTCCAGCCTGTCTTTGAGGCTGGCAATACTTTCTTTTTGAATGTTTGTTTCGTCTGTCGGTACTATTCCCCAGGCGATAGCTCCCTTTCTGTCTAAAAAGGCTTTTACTTCCGCAGGGTAGAGTGTCAGGCTCTCGGCAAAGTTGTAAGTATCGAAGTTTAAAATATCAATACCTGTACTCAAAACAAGCGACCAGTCGGTATTGCCGCAGCAGTGAATGCCTTTCAATCCTCTGATTCCCTCTAAAACTTCTTCCAGCAGGGCAATAACCCTCTCTTTGGGGAGTGAAAAGAAAGCTGAGCCATAAGAGGTCATGGCCGGCTCGTCGATGAACATAATCGTATTCTTTGAAATCTGCGCCAGCTTCTTTTCCTGCCAGCCGGCTTTAAGCCTCAGCATCTTGGCGGCGGCATCCGAGAGTATTTCATCATAGAGTATAACATTGCCGCTGCTATCCTTAACGCTCAAGCCCCAGCTTATCGGCCCGATTAACTGCCCCTTTACGGCCAGCGGTGATAAATCCGGCTGCTTTATAAATTCATAAAGTCCGGAGGCATAATCCTGTGTAATCGGGTATTTATCGCTGTCGTTTTCAAGATAAGCCATATAAAGCTGTTCAAGTTCACCGCTGTGGTCTTCTGCACTATCTATCAGCAGGTCGTTACCCTTCTGAATAATACCCGGAAAACCTTCGCTAACCTGTACTGCCATTGCCTCTTTGGGAGAACGGTTCGGCAGCTGAGGCCAGCAGGGGATGTCCTTTAAAAAGCGTGCGATAAGTTCGCATGCCTCTTTAGCATCTTTATACGGCAGGCTGCCAATCATAGTCGGCAGTAAATTAAAACTTGTATCTTTCATCTTATATTTATTTCCTCGTGACCGGTTTCAGTATATTGTATCATACCTTAATACTATTATATTATATTAGGATAATAGCATCACGGCACGCAAAAAAGATAAAAACAGCAATGCCGTGTTATAATAAAGTGTTCTCCGGCTTAATAAAGAAGAGCAATTTGAGAACTGAATATGGATGTATTAAAAACAATACTGGAGTATATAAAGGAAAATCACCCCGATGCCGGCCTGCCGGAGGCGGATGGCATCTGTTATAAGGTCAATTCAGATAGCAGGAGAAAGCTTGGATACAGCCGCAGTGTTTACAGCGGAGGCGGCTGGGATATCAGCATCGGGCGCCCGGTAACACCGCAAAAAGTCTACAATGTCAAAGCCGAATATCAAAACGGCGATATTATATGGGTTGGAAGAATAATAAACGGAAAGGTAGAGGAGAAAAGTTATGAGAAAATTTCGCCCAGGTAGCCGGTTACACAGTAGTGATAACCCGCAGGGTACTTCGAGGTTATTTTCGTATATCCGCTTTAACCGTCTTTTCTCATTCATCCTGTGCGGACTTTTCGTTTTCTTATCTGTTTTCTCATCTCCCGTTAATGTTTCAGCGCTGTCTGAAAATAACCATCCCGTAATGCGCATTACCTCGGAACAAAAGGCTTTGTTTAATGAAACAATATTAGCTATGCCCGAAGCTTCCATCGACCGGCAAATTCAAAAGGAACTGCAATTATCCGAGCAGGGGAGCCATTTCAACCTGCTTTCACATTTATACTACATCCCTGAAGAACGTGACCAAGGGTATATCGGTAACTGCTGGGTGTGGGCGGGGACAGGCTGCATGGAAATCGCACTCGATGTTCAACTGGGAATTAAGGACAGGTTATCTATTCAGTATTTCAATTCGCTCTATAACAATGGGGAGGGAGAAGATTGGGCTGGCAACGGCGGCCATTCATATTACCTGGCTGATTTTTATAACGAGCACCAGTTTATTATACCCTGGTCCAATATCAACGCTTTTTACCAGGACTATGAAAGCAGTGACTCTGCCGCCATATCGGCGGATGAAATTGCGGTCAATGCCGGCTATCTGCTTGAAAGCGTGAGTTCTTCCGTAATAAAGACATATGATGTCTCAGAGGACACAGCCATCATGAGAATCAAAAATGTATTAAATCAAAACAAAGGCGTCTTCTTTGCTTTTTATCTGGCAGACGATGAAGATTGGGCCCGGTACCGTAATTTTTGGAATTATGAATCGGAGTCTGCCGTCTGGGAATACGGGTTTTCCGATGGAAAAGACTGGAATAACGAAGAAGGCGGAGGGCATGCCGTTTTATGCGTGGGCTATGACGACAGCGACCCCGACCCGGCCAATCACTACTGGATTATGATGAACAGCTGGGGGATTACCGATGACAGGCCTAACGGATTGTTTCGGGTGTCGATGTATGGTATTTATGATGATGCCGACTCGGACGGCGATTATAATTTATACTGGCATACTATAGAACCCGTCTATCTGGGTGCGCTCGATAAGGGAGTTGATGTATTACCGGAGATAGCTGGTTACAATAATCCCAAGACTATCATTCCTGCTATCTGGTGATAAGATTTACCTTTAGAGAGAAACAAGAAAGGGGCACTTTGAAGTGCCCCTTTTCATTTATACTAATTACGACAGAGGCAGAGGGTGGAGCGGCAGGGCATCGTCAAAAGAAGGCCCGGCATTTATTGCATCGGTGGCGGCATTTATCGAATAAATGGCATCCCCGACAATTGCCACGTTCCATGAATAAATGAAATTGGAATCCCAGTCTATGCAGGCTGAAAGCAGGTAGCCGTCTCTTAGCGCTTTTACCTGCAGTACATAGGCTTTAGCCTGTGCTGAAAGCGAGGAATAAGCGGCATTGGTGTTGGTATCATCGTTTTCAATCCAGGTTTCCAGTTCGGCAAGCGAGTTGAAGTGCCTGGGGTCATTTACCGCATTGAGTTCTTCGGTTAGAGCCGTATTGGCGTCGGTTAATCCGGATATCTCGGCATAAGCTTGAGTTAGTTCGGTAGTGGCTTCATTCAATTCCGATTGGATGTTGGTAACTCTTAATGCGGATTCCGCCAGGTCCGATTCCAATTGTTCGATGTCGTCCTGTGCTGCATTCAAGTCGCTGATGGTAGCTGTCAACTCGGTTTGCAGGCTGGCGGCATGTGCCTGTTCGGCTGCTAATTCAGTTTGTAATGTCGCTACGTTATTTTCGAGGGTGGCAATATTTGCCTTCGCCTTATTTAAATTGTTGTTTTCGATACCGTATAGCACTCCGACAGTGATAAGTCCTGCCGCCAGCACTCCCATGACAATCATTTTCCAGGCGCCCGAACCGCCGCTCTTTTGCGGTGGGTACTGATTAACATAGGCCGGATTCGAGGGTGGGGGTGGGGGAGGGGTGGGAGGAATGGCAGCCTGTTTTTGTCCCTGCTTCGCACCACATGCTCCGCAGAACTGCTCGCCTTCCTTTAATTCGTTTCCGCATTGACTGCAATATGGCATGCTATTCTCCTAAAGTAAGCTTCTTTTATTCTATCATAATTGAGAAATTATTGACGAGAGGGTAAAAGCGGATTTATTGTCATTGCGAGTCCCGGTTTATCGGAAGGAAGAATCTTGGGAGTGGGGATAATTAATACCTCCCCTCTCCAGATGCTTCAGCCCGGCCTGTCGGTATTCCAGTACAACATTAACATTTTTGTCATCCTGAATGAAATGAAGGATCTAAGCCCTATCAATCGAGGCTGAGGTCTCGCCATTTGAGATTAATGCAAGAATAAAGAGTTCGAATATCTACTGTCTTTGCGAGTCCCGATTTATCGGGGCGAAGCAATCTCTATATCTTGTAGTATAAGTCTTGCCAATCTCTATTCATTGTTTCTATCAAGGCCACTTTTTTTAACCTTGAACCGGCTTTAATCTGTTTTTCTCTGGATATAGCGCTTATAGGGTCATAAGCTATTTCATAGTAAACCAGCTTATGGACGTTATACCTCTTTGTGAACCCTTTAACCAGTTTTTCTTTATGTTCGTACACTCTTCTTTGCAGGTTGTTGGTTATACCTGTATAGATTACAGTATTATTATCATTGGTTAACATATACACATAGTATTGTTTGTTCATCGGTAGAGATTGCCGCGTCATCCCGAATTCTCGGGATTCCTCGCAAAGACATTTTACTATTTTTCCTTCTTCTGTCCGACCGAACTTTCGGGATTAATACAGGACAGCTGTTAAAATACTCTCTTATCCCCCGTTCTGTACCAATTGCCCCCTGCTGATGTATCCTTCAGTCCGGGTCTTACCATTTTCCTTTACAGTCACATCCTTAAATCTAATCGGCAGACTGGCCGAGGTAAAAAAGTTTTTGCTTTCGCTTACCTGGAAGTGGATGTGCGGTTCGGTGGTGTTGCCGGAGTTGCCGCAATTGGCAATGACCTGCCCCTGCTTTACCATATCCCCTTTATTAACGGTGACGCTACCCGGCTTGAGATGCGCAATCAGGCTGTATTCTTTTTTGCTGTGCCTGATAACGATGTGATTGCCCCTGATATCGTGGGCTTTACATTCCGCAGTACCGTTTCCATAGACATTACTGTCGGGGTGTTTTTTGACTGCGCTGATGACTTCGCCGTCGGCGGGAGCCAGTATATCCTTTCCATAGCAATGGTAATCATCAATAACTTTATTATCGCCCGAGAAAGATTTTCCCTCCGCATCGAGAATAAAAAAATCATAGGCGTATCTCTGGTTAGGTATGCCCCATGAATGGGAGGTCTTTTTATCTATTCCGCCGTTTATCACCAGCCACTCCCCGCTGAATGGCAGTATGAATTCCGTTTGCGCGGTATAGTTATCTATTGACGGCAGGTTGAAACAATGTTTGAAATGTATCCAGGGCATACCCAGCAGCATATAGAGGCTTTGAAAAAAGACTGCCGGGTTGCGGAAGATATCGACAAAACCGAGTAAAAAGAAAAGGAAAAAGAGGGTCAGCGGTTTATTACCGGTGAAAAAACCGATAATGCCGATCAGCCCCAGCCACTTGATAATGCCCAGTATATTAAAGAAGGTTTTCATACGCTGTTTATTTTCCTTTTCTTACTCGACGATTCTAATATTCTCATCCTTTAGCCGAAATTGTCGGGATTCCGGCGCGGCATCTATAAAAATGTCATCCTGAGCGCAGCGAAGGATCTAAGGCCAATCGATAAGCTTTAGATTCTTCGTTAAAACTCAGAATGACATTTCTCTCTAACTCCTCATACTGCGCTGGAAGAGGAAAGTGCCGATGATAAAAACGACCACCGTCCAAATGACCAGAATAAGGAAATCAGTGCCGACTGCTTCCATACCGACACCCCTGGTAATAACGGCACGCGAAGCCTCGACGGCATGCGAATAGGGGAAAAAGTCGGCGAATGCCCTGATGTATGACGGCAGGAATTCTATGGAAAACCAGACCCCCGATATCATCGCCAGCGGCATCGAGAACAGCCAGCTTAACGGCTCGCCCTGGTTCTCCGATTTGGCAAGCGAGGCCACTATCATGCCGATACCGATGCTGCATAAACCGGTCAGCACAAATATAGCGAATGCCAGCCAGATATTGCCGACGATATCCATACCGAACCACCAACCCAGCAGTATGAAGATGACCACCTGTATAATGGCGATAATTGCCATACTTAATGAGTAGCTGGCAATAAACTCCCAGGGGCGGGTGGGGGTGGTCATCATGCGCTGCAGGAATCTCGTCTCCTTATCACGCAGCATAATACGCCCGGCGGTCGGTATCATAATCAGAAGGCCGAATATGATAATACCCGGAGCTATAAAATCGATTTGGGTTATTTTGGATTCGATATTTATCGGGTCTGTGTTGATAGTAATCGGTATTTCGATACCGGCATATGAGCGCGTTACCGAGTTTATGATTGAAATAACGTTTGATGATACCGACAGATTGCTTTCATCATAAGTAATATTCAGTGCTATATTTCCGGGCATCTCCTGCCATATCAAAGCTACCTGCTCCCCGAATCCCTCCGGAATGACAATGTATGATGAAATGTTCCCCAGTCTTAAGTCCTCCAGGGCATTGTCGGTATTGCTGTAGGAGTTAACATAAATGACATCCACGGCACCCAGGGCATCACTGATAAACGTATGAGAGACATCGGTGTCGGCATTATCTACCACACCTATGCCGTATTTTACAGACCCACTTTCACCAAAGGCAAAACCAAACAGGAGCATGAATACCAGCGGGAACGCCAGTAGAAAACCGAGCGCTAAAGCGTCACGGTAGGTTTCCTTGATATTTCTTATAAAAAGACTCCAGAATCTCATTCCCTTAACTCCTTTCCCGTAATCCTGATAAAGACATCGTCAAGGGTGGGTTCCTTAATATATGCCGAGCGGATAGTTGTTCCGGCATTGTGCAGGTGATCTACAATCTCCTGGAAGTCGACCCGCTTATCGGTAATCGTCATTGTACCGTCTGTTATCTGCACGTCTTCGTATTTTTCCTTCATTTCCATAATCGTCTTCTGCGTCAAATTCCAGGCCTTGATGATAATAGTATGTGTGTCTATCATGTCGGTCTTCAATTCCAAAGCGGTGCCCAGGGCAACGATTTTACCTTCATCGATAATGCCGATACGGTCGGCCAGGAAGTCGGCTTCTTCCAGATAATGCGTTGTTAAAAGTATCGTTTTCTCTCTTTTTAAACGGGCGATGTATTTCCAGACGACACGCCTTGATTGCGGGTCAAGCCCCAGAGTGGGTTCATCCAGTATTATCAATTGCGGGTCGTTAATTAGAGCCATAGCAATATTCAAGCGGCGTTTCATACCGCCGGAGAACTTTCTGACCTGGTCTTTGGCTCTATCTGCCAACCCCATCGTTTCTACCAGTTCCCTGGCTCTCTGTTTGACGATTTTGGGCGGCAGTTTATGCATATTGCCGAAGAGTTCAAGGTTTTCTATCGGGCTGAGATGGTCGGAGAGGGTGGTATCCTGCGGCGAAATGCCAATAGTGCCCTTCACTTTATAAGGGTCTTTATTGATGTCGTTTCCCATTACCAGCGCTGTTCCGCTGGACGGCTTTAAAAGGCAGCAAAGCATGCTTATAGTGGTGGTTTTGCCGGCTCCGTTTGGGCCGAGGAAGGCGAACAGTTCGCCTTTTTTAATATCAAGGTTGATGCTATCTACGGCTACCAGCTTCCCGAAAATGCGCGTCAGGTCGAATGTCTGAATGGCAAAAGAGTCATCCGGTTTTCTGACGGATAAAGGGTTTTCCGTTCCCATCTATCCCCCTCCTTTACTAAACTGGCTGAATTATAGCATATTTTTATGCAAATTTAATCAATAAAAAGGCCAAATTTTAAAAAGAATGTTGGGGAAAGGTGTTCGGATATGTCTTATGGTTATTGTTCCTACTGTAAGGAAGCGGTCAGGGTTTCTCGTACGGATTGCCATTTTTCACGCTGCAGTTCCATTACGATAAAATTGTGGCCGTCCTGCTTTTTCTTGCCGCAGTTGGTGAATCCGCACTTTAAAAAGCAGTTCTGTGCCCGGACATTACTTTCAAGCGTTTTTAAGTAAACCCGCTTGAAATTGTGCTTATTGAAGATATAATCCACCAGCAATATCATCGCCTCCGTGCCGTATCCCTGGTTCCAGTATTGCCGGTTCCCGAGCATGATACCGACTTCGGCTTCTCCTTTAAAGCGGTTGACATTGTAATAAGCGCAGTTGCCGATGTGTACTCCGTTTGAGGTCTCAATGGAATACTCCTGCTTTAAAACCGGTGACATCTGTAATTCGTTGATATACAAATACAGGTATTCATTAAACGGCATGTCCAGGGGAGGACAGGCGTCCAGCCTGGCCAGTTCGGGGTCGGTTTTCCATGAGTAATCGTTGACAGCATCATCGAGCTGTTTTTTACATAATATAATACGCCTGTTTTTAATCATTCTTCCGGTCTCCGTAAATCAAACCAGGGAATAGAACCCGGGTCCTTCATAACATCAATATCGTCCAGCGCCTGCTGAGCGGCTTCCCGTATGGCTTCGCTGTCATCATCAAGGCATGTCTTGAGGTATTCTTCGGCTTCCTCGCCGCCGATTTTCCCGATAGCCACAATAGCGGCGATTCTGACATCGGTATCATCATCATCCGCCACTTCAATCAGGTAGGGGACGGCAGCTTCCTCGCCCAGTTCGCCGCAGGCTGCGGCTGCTTCATAGCGTAATTCGGACAGCGGGCTGGAAAGTTCGCTGATGGCGTGGTTTATCCACTTCGTGTTACAATTTCTGCCCATGGCATAGAGAGCGCTGGCTTTAAGCTTATCATTATTGCTTTTATAGGCCTCCGTTATGGCCTGTTCTACGCGCGGCAGGCTGAGAGGGGAAACAGCTTCCAGCGCCCGTCTCTTTACATCTATATCATCGCTGTCGTTGTAGGTTTCCAGCAGGGTTTTGCAGAGTACCGGCATATATTCCGGGTTGATTTTTTTATGTTCCGCCAGCATGGCAAACCTGCCGAGCGCCAGAGCGGCTTCACTCCTGACTATCGGTGAAGGGTCATTTTGCATTATTTTTATCAGGGGGTCAATCAGCGAGGAATTCTCGTTTTCCCACAATCCTTCAATCGCTTTGGAACGAATTTCTTCTTTGGGGTCATACAGGCGGTGCCTGAAAATGGCATCGAAATTAAGTTCCGCCACATCCTCCACCATCTCTATCAACCGGCTTATCAAATGTAATTGTCGTTTCGGGCTAAGATTACTCCAGACCTGGTCGAAAAAAGCCAGGTCATCTCTTTTTATGTCTGTCAGTTCCGCCAGTTGCTTGTTGACAAGCGGTTTTTCCTCATCCGCCAGTTCCGCTATTATCTGCCTGATTATCGAAGGCTGTTCGGCACTCTGGTTCATACTAGTCGAGGTCCTCGTTTCCTTCTTCGTCTTTTTCCCAGATGGGCTCGGTAAAGTAGTCGATATATTCTTCCATAGCCTCGGCGGCTACCTGTTTCATCTGTTCCCTGGCTTCGCTGGCAAAGTTCGATAGTTCTTCGGTATTGATATCTATACCCAAAAGCTCTTTTAAGGCATTGATAATCGATAAAGCTGCCATCGGATTTTGCAGTTTTGAGGCATACGACGGGACCTCACCCAGCAGGCAAACCCCTTCCATAGCCCTTTCTTTGGCCACGCCCAGTAGCAGACCGTTAAGGCCGGATATCTGCAGGTTGCCGCCTTTTAAAAGGTTGCGGGCGGCCAGTTCCTGGGCGATGTTCTGGGTGGTTCCCACGCCCCAAACGCGCGGCTGCTCGGTGTGATGGATACGGGTCAGGGCGGCGGCACAGGTATAGATTCTCTGGGCTTTGAACCTGGCTGCCACATCCAGAACACAGTGAGCCAGTTCGTATCCCTTGGCTGCCGGCTGGGCATCACCGATAAAGAGTATCAGGTCGTGGTCTCCGTTCCTGTTCTTCCAGTAGTAGAAGCGGCTGCGCGGAAACTGCGGGTCTTCAATCAGGTTGTCTTTTACCAGCACCCCGATCGGGTCGAAGAAATTTGCCGGCCTGACTTCCGCCAGGTCTTTTAACTCAAGTTTGCGTGCAAAATAAGTAGCTACAATCATAGCTACATTGCTTATACCCGGCCAGGCTGCCAGCATGTTAGGCGCATTGAGTTTAGGCCGGGCGCTTATTTTTACCAAATCGGTTACCATATCATTCTACCTCCGCATTTAAAAATGCCGGGTCGTATATTTCACATTATTTTTTTGAGGATATCGATAGAACGGGAATATAAAGTGAAGGCGTACTGAACGAGCCTCCAATCCATTTTGAATCGTTTCCGATTGCGGCAATATCTTTCAATACCTTATAAATATTGCCGGAAACAATGGTGTTTTTAACCCTACCTGTTATTTTACCATTTTCTATCTTATATCCCAAGAGCACGTTGCCGGCAAAATCGCCTCCCAGCACGTTGCCCTGTTCCGCACCCATAACATATTCTATGACAAGACCTTCCTTAATATCGGAAAGCATATCTTCAAAGGATGTATCCCCCGGCTTAATCACAAAAACCGAGGCGGACGGAGACGGGAGCCTGCCGCCGTTACGTTCACCGTTCCCGGTGCTTTGTGTATTTGCCAGCGCCGCAGTCTGTAAATCATAATAGAAAGCAGCGGGTACTCCATTCTCTATCAGTGTCGTGCACCTGGTGGCGATGCCTTCATCATCGAAAGGGCGGCTGCCCGGGCAAAAGGGAATGGTGGCATCGTCTAAGAGGCAGAACTTGCTGTCGAAGACCGCTTTCCCCAGTTTATCCCCGACTGGAGACGACCCTTCGTATACATTCTTGCCGTTGAAGGCCGATATCAGTGGCGATACCAGAGCGCTGGCAACCCCGTTGGGGGTGAATATTACCGGCAGTGCTTTATCCGGGGCTTCGCCCTGGTCTCTGGCCCATGAAAGCTGCCGGATAACGGATGAGGTTACCGCTTTGGTATCGGTCAGGGGATGGCAGGAACTGTCGTCCTCACCCACGAATAACATGTCGGTATCATGAATCACCGTTCCCTCGAGCCCCATACTAAAGGAGCTTTTACGGTATTCGGAGCATCCTCCGGCCGAATTGAGTATTCTAATGGTGGTGGTGCTTTTGGTGAGGCCGCCCTCACAGGCGATATCGGGGGTATGTGCCCTGACAGTATCTATCATCTCTTCCCCGAGCTTAATCATCTTTTCCATGGATACCGATTCGATAGCCGGGTCGTAAACATCTACCTGCGGGTAATCCCGGGTGGCGGGGAATTCGAATTTCGCCTCATTACCGAACTCGGCGGTCTCAATGGCAGAGTTTACCAGCATCGCGACATCATCTACTTCATTTGTAACGCTGTAACCGATTTTGCCGTCCTTAATTACCCTTAAAGCCACGGTCTGGCTCTGCTTGCTCAAGATATGCTTCAAGCGGTTATTCTCGAATTTCACCGGCGTTTGCTCGGTGGATACCATAAATACCTCGGCAGCTTCGGCTACTTTTTTGGCCTGTTCCAGTATTCTTTCCACTATGCGCCTCCAACCAAGCAGTGACGGATGCGGATATGCGGGCTGCCGTTGGAGACGGGCAGGGGTGATTGTCCCCCCTTGCCGCAGCCGCCGCCTTCGTTCATATCCAGGTCATTGCCGATGGCATCTATATTTTTCAAAGTCTCAAAGACGTTGCCGGTAAGTACTACCGGCCGTATCAGTTCTGCGATTTTCCCGTTTCTTATCATATAGGCTTCGCCGGCAGAGAAGGTAAACATCTCCATGCTGGTAGTGCCGCCGTACCAGTTTTTGGCATAAATCCCTTCCTCGATGCCGGATATCATCTCCTCGAAAGTAGTAGTTCCCGGTTCTATATAGGTATTCGTCATACGGACGATGGGCGGGAAGCGGTAGCTGATGGAGCGTGCATTTCCGGTGGCCTGTTCGCCCATTTTAGCGGCTGTTTCCCTTGAATGCAGCCTGCCGTTGAGCTTGCCGTCTTTAATAAGATAGGTCTTGGTTGCCGCCGTTCCTTCGTCGTCATATTTGAAACTGCCGCGCAAGCCCGGCACTGCCGCGCCGTCCACTATATTCAGTTCTTTGGTGCCGAATTCCTTCCCCAGTGTCATAATGCGGCGCAGATTTTCGTTTTCATAGACGAAATCGGCTTCCGAAAGGTGTCCGAAGGCTTCGTGAACGAAGACTCCCGCCAGCACCGGGTCGAGCACTACCGTGTATTCGCCGCCTTTAGCCTGCGGAGCTGCCAGAAGAGCAACTGCTTTATCCGCCATTTCCTTAACCTGCGGATGCAGGGTTTTGATGCGGCTGAAATCGCCGCGGCTACCCATGCTGATGCTGGATTGCTGTACGTCTTTGCCGTCGGTGGCGACTGCCATCAGGTAAATGGTGATATCTGCTCTTTCCTGGCTGATAAAACTGCCGATGGAGTTGATGAAAATTGATTTCTTGACACTGTCTCCGTAGCTGACGACGGAGGTTTGCAAGCCGGGTGTCTGCCAGATGATGTCGTTATATTCGCTTGCCAGTTCCTTCTTTTCGGAGAGCGGGATTTTAAACGGGTTCTTATCGGCGTCCAGCTCTACTTTATCTATAACCGGCTCGGCGGGTGTCAGTTCGATATCGCCATGCGATACCAGTCTGGCCTGGCTGATAGCCTGTTCAATTCTTAAGTGTAGGTTATCGAGATTATTGAAGCTGGTAAAGCCCCACCCCCCCTTGACCTTGGCGCGGATATTACCGCCGATGCTGCGGCTGGAATCGACCGAATCCAGCTTTTTACCGCGATATGAGATATGGCTGGAAGTGGATTCCTCGAAGTGCGCCTCGATATAGTCCGCATCGTATTTTTTTATGATTTCCGATGCTTCTTTAGCGATGTTATCGATTTGTGACAATATATTTCTCCCGTGGGATTATTTTAATCAGGTGTATATATGTATATACCAGTTTAAGGGAAATACAGGTTGCAGTCAATCGAGATATATTATAAGGAGACGTTGGCAGTTTAATAATTTATCATCGTGAAATTACGAGGGGTGATTGAAGGATCCGGGGGGTGGGGAGAATTTCCGATAGATCGGAAGTTCGTTCTTCATTTATACTTAGCGCAGCTAATGTACGAACTCAGAGTTACAAAGGTATCTGCGGCAACAGGCGAGAATATCAGCCCTCATCCGTCATTTACCAGTATGCCATTCCGACAAGTCGGGACTACACCACCTCTCCCCGGATGTTGAGTTCCGGCAACCCGGAACGAAATCCAGATTTATCGGGACTTCATTCGTCCTTCATTTATACTTAGCGTAGCTAATGTACGAATTCAGCATGACAATAACCAAGCCGTTCGTGGTCTTGTCCCAGTGTAACGCGGGATGAGCTTGTCGAACCCGAAGTACCCTTTAGGGTGATAACGGCGTCGAATATTGAATTGCATTAAAATCCCTCTTAATCTCCCTTTGCTAAAGGAAGAGAATTGCGAAGTGGTAGTTCCTGCCTTTATTTACAAAAACGTAGGGACGACCAATGGTCGTCCGCCCGCATGTCTGAATATTACTTTTCGGTCACGATTTAAAATAATCTCTAAAAGCTTTTTACAAAAAATAGTTT
>CAZJMW010000031.1:0-15645 GCA_964547375.1 uncultured Dehalococcoidales bacterium
CGCCCGTTCGCCAAATACGGAAGCATAAATGCGGACGACCAATGGTCGTCCCTACGTTTTTTTATTTGTCATGCCGAGCGAATTAAATTAATACAATTCGATATTCGTCGCCGTTTCCTCAAGCAGACTCTCATACGCTGTCGCTTCAGGACGAGAGGATGAACGTGATTGCGCCGTCATTTAAAAAGTTGTAACCAAGGACTCCGGTACAAAGTGTTACCGAGGTCTGGACTTTACAGAGGGATTTGCTACGATTATGCTTTTTGCCCGCTCGACACTTCGACAGGCTCAGTGCGAACGGATTTATTACTATTCGGGAAAGATTGCGGCGCCCTCCTGCTGTCGTCCTCGTAATGACCGATAATACCATCCTTTTTCGATATATCGGGACTCATTCCGGGTATGGGAAAGGTGACGAGCGGAATTTTGTTATTTTATTTAATATGAGGAGGATTCAATTTCGACTGGTAGCGTCGCATCTTCCAGTCGTTGAAGGCTTTTAATCCCTCTTCATCGCTTAAAACGTTCCAGTACCTGTAATAATCCGAAACGTAGAACTTGGGAGTATAGGCTGTTTCAACTGTCACCACTTTATCCGCTGTCTTTTCCACATTCAGGACAGCGGCTGCCGGGGCTGCCGGTACGGCTACAATGATTTTTTTCGGGTGGCGGCGGCGCAGGGATTCCACGGCCGCCAGCATGGTATAACCCGATGCCAGTCCGTCATCTACTACAATGATTGTCTTTCCGGAAACCAGCGAAAGGGGCTTGTTGCCGCGGTAGAAAATACTGCGCTGCTGGATATTGCTCCTGACAAGGTTCACCTGGTAGTTAATTTGCTGTTCGTTCAAGTTGATATGTTTTAAGACCGGTTCGTTATAAATAGTGGTTCCGTCGTCAGCCACGGCGCCGAAGCCGCCTTCCGGCCTTAAGGGAATGGGTATCTTGCGGGAAATTACCAGGTCCAGTTCCGCATTGAGCGCCAGGGCGACCTGCATGCCTACCGGAATTCCGCCGTTGGGAATGGCAAAAACGATGACGGATTGATTCTTGTATTCCTCGAGCTTGGCTGCCAGCTTGACACCGGCATCGTATCGGTTTTCAAAGATAGCCTGTCTGGGAATATGCAACTTGGTCTCCTTACGATTCACGAATCTCGTTAATCAGTTCATTTCCGTACTGCATCAGTATTTTAGCACGTTCTTCGGGTACATTAGTAGCATTCAGCCATGATTGCAGCGCATCTGCCGGCGAAAGCTCCTCTACAGAGCGTGAACCCAGTCGGCTGCGGGTTTCTCTTTTAACTTCTTTGGCTATGGTAAAGTAGCTTGCTTGCTTCAGAGCTTCTTTAACCGCACTGTCCATAATCAGCTTTTCCGATTCCTGCGGCAGCTTGATTTGCAGTTTGACGATTGCCCCGTTAATATCATGCCCGGCGATAGCAGCGATAACATTTTGTGTCGGGTCGATATTCCCTTCTTTGATCTCGACTTTAATGGTGATAAAGTTTCTACCTTCAACGGGATGGAAATTGTATGAAACCTTTCTTTTTCCTGTTTTCGAATCGGTCTCGATTTCTACCAGGTAGAACCCTTTTTCGTCGCCTTCATCTCCGAAATCCAGCCGGTCGAGGCTTCCCGAATATGTCATAGGAGGCTTTTCGTTCATTACCTGGTGGCGGTGGATATGTCCCAGCGCAATATAATCGAAAGCCGGGTTAGCGATAGTACCGGGGAGAAGCATATGTTCCTGCCCGATGGTCATCGAATCTTCCGAACCGATACTGACGCCGGTAATCCAGATATGGGATGCCAGTATTGCCGGCAGACTGGCGTCCAGTTCCCCAACCTGAGCATTGATGATATTGGTCAGCTTTTCCTGCATCTTCTCATTAATCTGCGCAAAGGTAAGGTCTTTGGTTTCCTCTTTACTCATCAGCAGGCTGCGCCTCATCCACGGCAGCGCCGCTATCTGTATGGGGCCGCCTGTAGTATCGATTTTGAATACACCGGGGCGGTTGGCAACAAAGACATTTTTTACCGCCAGTGTATCGAAGATTTCAGTCGACGTTGCACGGCCGATGCCGTTTGGCATATCATGGTTTCCAACAATCAGGAAAACGGTAATCCCGGCTTCGGAAAGTTTACGGATGCGTCTGGCAAATTCCCTCTGCTGAGTCTGGCTGGGTTCGCGGCTTTTGTAGGTATCTCCGCAAAAAAGCACCAGGTCAACCCTGTCATCTATGGCGAAATCAACCAGCTTATCGAAGGTTTTTAAAAAATCCTGCAAACGGGATGACAGCCCCGTCTCGGGGTCGGTACGCCCGTAGCTTTCCACTCCCAGGTGCAGGTCGGCAAAGTGAATTATTTTCAAGCGGATTCTCCGTATGATATCCCTGAAATATATATAATTTATCATAGAGATAGATAGGACTATCTCTTTAAATCGTTATACTATTCGATACGGGACGATTACAGGCAGCGTCCGCCGGGCGGTAAGACGTCGAACGGTTCGCCGGCCAGCTTGGCGCCTATTGTCTTTGTCAGTTCGCTGATAGGGATGCGGATTTGCTTCATGCTGTCGCGGTCGCGTACGGTAACCTGTTTATCTTCCAGCGAATCGAAATCGACGGTTACGCAGTAGGGAGTACCGATTTCATCCTGCCTGCGGTAGCGCCTGCCAATACTCTGCGAGTCGTCATAAGAGGTTATCCACTGCTGCCTGACCGTGTTGTGAATTTCTTTTGCCAGGGCCACCAGGTTTTCCTTGCGGCTAAGCGGCAGTATGGCTACCTTATAGGGAGCCAGCGACGGGTGCAGTTTTAAGACGGTGCGGATTTCATCCTTATCCGGTTCCTCGCAATAGGCATTGCAGAGGAAAGCTAAAACCGAGCGGTCTACACCGGCGGATGGTTCGATAACATAGGGCACGATATGCTCTTTGGATTCGCTGTCGGAATATTCGAGGCTCTTGCCGCTGAACTTGGCGTGCTGGGTAAGGTCGAAATCGCAGCGGTTGGCGATGCCTTCCAGTTCCGCCCATCCCATCGGGAACATGAATTCGATATCGTAACAGGCCTTGGCGTAATGCGCCAGCTCGTCTTTTCGATGTTCGCGGAATTGCAGGCTTTCGGGGTTGATACCCAGTTTAAGGTACCAGTTCATGCGCTCGTTGCGCCAGTATTCGTGCCACTTTTCATCCGTTCCCGGAACACAGAAGAACTCCATCTCCATTTGTTCGAATTCGCGGCTGCGGAAGATAAAGTTGCCGGTGGTAATTTCGTTGCGGAAGGATTTTCCTGTTTGGGCAATACCGAACGGCAATTTCTTGCGGGTGGTATTTACCACATTATCGAAGTTTACAAATATTCCCTGTGCCGTTTCCGGTCTTAAATAGACAATGTTTGCTTCTTCCTCGACCGGCCCCATAAACGTCTTGAACATCAGGTTGAACTGGCGCGGTTCGGTCAGCTTGCCTCCGCATGAAGGGCAGACCTGTTCCTTAAGCTCGTCGGCTCTCCAGCGCATTTTGCAATTCATGCAATCGACCAGCGGGTCGGAAAAGCCGTCCACGTGTCCGCTGGCTTTCCAGACACCGGGGTGCATAAGTATGCTGCAATCCAAACCGACGACATCGTCGCGGTTGTGCACCATGGCTTTCCACCAGGCATCCTTAACGTTGCGTTTTAATTCAACACCGAGCGGGCCGTAATCCCAGCAGCTCGAAAGCCCTCCGTAGATATCGCTGGAGGGAAAAATAAAGCCGCGCCGGCGGCACAAAGAAACAATTTTTTCCATGCTAACCTGATTATTTTCAGACAATCCGATACTCCTTGTTCACTATATGAAGAGAATTATTTATTGACTTTATGTGTTTGTATAAAAGCCTTTATGAAAAAGGCGGTTAAAATCACAGCGCCGCTTATTGCCAGTATTAGAATTATCAGCCAAATCGATAAAACATGTTTATCGACGACATTGAAACTGAAAATATCGAACATTACCACTGCCAGCACCAGTTGCGGCAGGGCGGCAATATTACCGATAAGCAGCATAAAGCGGTCGGGATTAAAATTAGAGCTGGTTTGCTCGATGGCTTGACCGAATCCGACGATTGCCTTAACGATTAATATGACCATGACAATAATGACAAACTGCACGCCCAGCATGATAGCGGTTATGGCTGTTTTTCCCATCCAGCTTTCGGCAGCGCCTAAAGCGGTGAAGCGATAAGCTACCTGGTCGGGGAGTTGAAAGAAAAAGATGGCGGCCATAATAAATGATATAAAAAAGATTATCAGCGGCAGCGTGATGTATTTCCATTCGAAAGTTAAACATTTCTTGACAGAGGTATCTCCCGCTGTTCCGTCTGCGGCAGCAGTTTTTCCAACCGAATTATTCCTGAAATAGGCCAGGTAAAGAAATATGAATACCCCGGCACACAGCCCGGCGATAAAAATAACTCCGGCAATAATTGTTGTTGTCATAGATATAAAAGTTATCAGCTTTGAAGAAATATGTCAAAAAACGGTTAAGATTGAAAGTGAACTTAAGAATATATTTTTATTTGGTCTATCTTTTCTATCGTTAAAGCGTTAGTATATACATAAATAAAAACCGGAATAATATTATGAATGAATTAATTTTTCTAGTCTTGATTGGAATTGCATTTATTGTTTGTTTTGCCTGCAACAGAACAGATTCGGATTATGTCACCGTTACCGATGCCACTTTCACCAAAACGCTTCCTGTGGTAACTGTAACCCGGACAACTGTCTCCTCAGAAGCTGTCATTGTCGATGAGGAAGCACTGGTGGCACAGGTAAAGGGAACTTCGGACGGTGTAATTGATATCCCCGATTTCGGCCGCTTCTACTACGAAAAGTTTAGCGATGGAATAGTCTTACAGGGCGTAACTTTTATCGATTATTATGCACTTAAGGTTGCAGACGGGACAACCTTTACCGGCCCGATAAATTACTGGGTCGAATTTAATTTTGCCGACGGCTCAAAGGAATATCTCAGCAACGTTGGTTTGCTGTTCGATGAAGGCGTTCATATTAATTTTAAACAGGCTGATGATGGAACATTGGCCGGAGTTATGATGTTAACCTTTCACGAAGAAAGCTCCATAACGATAGCGGTCTACGCACTCGCAGCGATAGCGGATTAAAGCAAGCTTAAATGCTGTTTATCAATCGGTCAAAATAATTCCTGCTAAAGCATCGGGGTCAAAAACAGTATCAGCAGAAACCCAATCGAATTCCACCAGGAAATAGCTTAAAACCTCCCATCCTGCTTGCCCCATGCCGCCCGGCATTCCGTTGATTTTTTGCAGTAGGCTCTGTGCGTTGCCATAGTCCGCCAGGGTAGCCGGCCCGAAAGTATGGCAAAACTTGCATGTCCTGTAAACTGAGTACCCCGTTGGCGCCATATCGCCAAAGGTCTTGCTGGCGGTGACGGGTGGGGTTGGATGTGATTCGTTAATTATTAAACTGCCGCTGCCAGCGGGATAAGCTGTATAGTAAGATTCGCTAAGCCCCAATAACTCTCCCACAGAAGATGGCACCAAACTATAATACATTTTGAATTCTATGGTAATAGGGCCGGCGGCAATATTATCCGGCAGTTTCCATGTAAATGTCTCGGTCTTGGTTTCACGGGGGCCGAAGCGGTAATCTACTAATGTATTTTCAGCAGTGTACCACTGCATAATGGTCATCTCGCCATCGGGGTTGAAGAAGGGGCGGCGGAATATCCTGGCTCCGTCGGGCACGTCACCGTCACGTGAAATATCAGAAGCATCGACGCCCATTACCGCACCCATATCGCTATAGGCCAATGCTTCAGAGTCCGCAATGGTATACTCTTCACCCTCAAATCCCTTGGCGTTAACGGGAATGAAATAGCTTTTACCGGCGCTGTCGGTAGCCCAGACTTCCAGCCATAACATGCGCTCTTCAGTGGAGCCGCTGGGGAAATAGTGCCCCATCATCAGGCAGCGGATATCGGCAGTTATATTCAGGGTATCTCCAGCCAAGGCTTCTTCGGAATCGGCGGAGGCAATTATTTCAATATTATCTTCCAGCCGTTCAGGTGAATGTACTGCCATGAAGGAATGAACTGTCAGGTCATCGCGCTGTTTCCCGTCCAAAGCAGCCTTGCCGGTGGTGGTATCCATATGGCATTGGATGCAGGTGATATCCATGGCTGGGAAGGGGCCGGCAGCCCATTCGCGGTAGGTTTCCTTCACCCATGCGCCGTAAGGGCTCTGCTCGTCATGGCAGAGCGCGCAATGCTCAGGGGAGCCGATAAACTCGCTATACTGGGTTTCGTGAAAGGTGCTTTCGGAATCGGTCCTGGGACCGTATTTAGTCTCACCCAGGTTCATGATAGCCGAGAAGTTAAAGGGAGCTTCCTCGTATGAGCCTGTCAGCGAATGGCATATTTCGCAGCTGACGCCTTCGTTAACCCGGCCGCCTTCGGAGGCGGGGGGCGGGGGTATTTCACCGGAAAGGAAAGCCAACGGGCCGTGACACTGAATGCAGCCGGAGGCAACCCCGGCCACTTCGTCGACCTGCTGAGACTGTGCATAAGCCAGGTCAAAATATTCGACCTGTTTCCATTGCTTCATGTAATTTACAGCCATCAGGCTTTTTGACCAATCGGAGTATATTTGAGTATGGCAGCTGCCGCAGGTATCGGGAGATTCGAAGTCGTCATAAGAATACATACCCTGATAGACTTCTGTGCCCTGTGACGTATCGTTGCATCCGGAAAGCGATGATGCAAACAAAGTGGATATCAGTATTAAAGAAATGGCAACGGCAGCGTGTTTACTTTTTAACATGGCCATATACTCCCCAGTTATTTTATAAACCGGATCTCATTTAAAGCCAAACCGTCAATTGTATACCGGTTCGGATATAACGAGTACGAAAACGTTTAAGTATTAATTGCGGGGCAGAGATATATTCGGAAGGGTGCTTTCATCAAAAGCGGTGTTGGCAGAAACCCAACCGTGTTCCACTAAAAAGTAACTTAAAATTTCCAAACCGGCTTGACCATAACCACCGGACATAGTGTTTATTTTATTCAGTAAAGTTTTGGCGTTGTTATATGAGGACAACGTTTGCTTTGCGTATGTGGATGTTGAGAAGTTATTGCCGTGACAGGTAGTGCAATAAGTGCTGTAAGCCGACTCTCCTTTAGTGGCATAATCACCGAATGTATCTACGTCGGCAGCGGTTGTCGCAGTCCCGTTGTTACAGCCGATAAACAAAGTTGACATCAGTAATAAAGCAAGAACACATGGCAGAAATAGGCTGATAAGTCTGTTATTATTCATAGTCTTACCTCCACCTGTTAATTGTATGCTAACACACGATTATAACCCCGTCAATACCTCGCGAATACAATTTTTTCAATAATAACGATTTCGTAATATTTTAATAGCTGTGCAGTCCGCTGAAGATATAATTCCCGAAGAATGTAAACACTATCGCCAAAAATCCGGCGATAAGCAGGATGCTGGCACGTACGCCTTTCCATCCTTTTAACAACCGGGTATGCATGTAAGCGGCATAAATCAGCCATGTAACCAGGCTGGCGGTTTCCTTCGGGTCCCAGCCCCAGTATCTGCCCCAGGCAATATCCGCCCACAGCGCACCCAGTACAATCAGAAGTGTTAAAAAGGGGAAACCGATGATAACCGATTTATAGGTGATGTTGTCCAGCACTTCCGGTTCCGGCAGCCACGAAGAGTTATATTTATTCTGTACCAGGTAAAGGATTGCGGCTACGAAACCGATTGTAAGTGTGCCGTAGGCAACCACTGCCGAAGCAACGTGGGCTGAAAGCAGTGCACTTTGCTGCAAAGCGGGGATAAGGGAGTTGGGGGGGGCATACTGAACCCTGGCAAAGATAAGTAGCAGCAAAGCGATTATCAGGCTGATGTTTAAAATCGCACCTGTTTTGTAACGCAGATGGAAAATGAAACCGGCCAGGATGATGCCCCAGGAAAAGGCCAGCGCAAATTCATACATATTGGAGAAAGGCCCGTGCCCGGTTTCGATAGCCCTGCCGATGATGGCAACGGTAACTAGCAGGATAGTTATGATTACTGCAATATTGGCTGCCATATCCAATCCTGATTTACCCGAAACCGTATCCTCAGATGCCGCCTGTTTCCTCTTTTTGATAAAGGAAAGAAGGAAAAAAGCAATAGAAAGGATTACGCCTGCAATAGATAATACCAGCGAAATGGTCTCAAGATTATCCATGATGCACCTCTAGTTAATTGTTATTATCCTCGTCCAATTTATTTTCAATTCCGGATACTAATTCCTTCAAAGCGGCGGTATTATTAAAGGCTTTTGAAGCCATAACCCTTACAAATAATCTGCAATGCCCCGGAGATGGTTGTTTTATCAGCAGCCATACCTGGCTATGCGGGAAATAAAACACCATTGCCAATCCGATGATAAATAAGGAGCAGGCAATCCATACCAGTGCGTTACCGGGGTCGTTTTTAACCTGGAAGCCCGAATACTGTGAATCCGATTCATATGTCAGTATTACATCATCTATTTCGAGCGGCGTCATTTTCGGAAGCAGGTGCACTCCCAGTTCCTCCCCGTCTTTATAGGCTAAAACCGCCAGTTGTCCCTCTGGTATCATCGGGTCCGGTGCATTGAAAGAGGGAGTAATGATGGCCAGCGATAATTTCGATTCATCTATATCGATAACACCAACGTTTCTGTAATATCCGTAACTATCAAAATTGCCCCAGAGAGCCAGGTTAGCTGAATAAATGGTCTCGCCGTTTTTCGTTATATCTATAGCGGCTGCCGGCCCGAAAAACGATTGGTAAAAGCGTATTCCTTCATATGTCAACGGATGGTTGACGCGGATTGCTGTCCGGGCAACTTCTACTCCGTCCTTGTATAAAACCACCTCGCTATTGTAATCCGATGGGGTTCCGTCATCATAGTATGAATCGGTAAAAGATATCAGTTCCAGAGATAAACCGGTGTCATATCCCACCTCTGTATTATCTCCTTCGGCAACGATAAAAGCAGACTCGCGGAAACCGAGTGTGCTGCCGATGATATAAGCCAGCACCAGAAGGATGATACTTAAGTGGCTGAGATAGGTCCCCAGTATGAAGAACCTGTTTTTATCCGCCGCTATGCAGGTGCCATCGGCATCATTTTCACAGCGTATGCGGTAGCCTTTTTTTTGAAGCGTTGATTTTGCCGCATCCAATACCTTTGAGGCATCATATTGCGACTCTCTGGTTGCGGTGGACTTATCCTGCTCTTTGAAGAAGTCTTCGGATTGTTTTATACGGCTGCCCTTTAAGTTCTTCTGAATGCCTTTCCAGCGGTTGATGTTGCATATTAAAATATTGAGCATCAGCAGGGCGCCGGCGGCAACAAAATACCACGATGAAAACAGGTCGACAGAGGTAAATATGCCGATAATGCTCAGGATTGTGACTATCAGGATAAGCGCAATTGCCAGCTTTGCCGAACTGAAAAGCCGCCAAAGCCATCTAATACCTTTTTCAAAAGGATTTTGAGCCGGATTATTGCTAGTATCGGGCGTATTTTTGACCATTTACTATTTATACCATTGAATTCTAGTAATTGCAATCATATTACACAAAAAATTTGTTAGCCGTTTGCCCTGATGCTAGAATGTGAGATATATATTAAGTGAATCCGGGGAGAAGCAGTATGATATTCAAATGTATTGAGGTTGGCGCGCTGGGAGCAAATTGTTATATCGTCGGTTCTGAAAAGGAAAAAACCGCTATGGTTATCGACCCCGGCGGTGACGCCGGCAGGGTTATTTCGGAAATCGCTAAACTCGGTCTGCACATTGAAAAGATTGTATTGACGCATGGCCACGGCGACCATGTTGCAGCCGCCAATGAAGTGAAAGCGGCCACCGGTGCCGGAATTGCTATTCATGCCGAAGATACCGCTGTAATGAAGGATCAAGGTTTGTGTAATATGTTCGGGATAGAATATAACCCGGTGCAGCAGCCTGATATCCTGCTCAAAGATAACGATGTCATAGATATCGGGGAACTGAGATTTAAGGTCATTCATACGCCGGGTCATTCCCGGGGCGGCATCTGCCTGTTCGGGGAGGGCGTGCTTTTCAGCGGGGACACACTTTTTAACGGCAGCATCGGCAGGACGGATATAGCGCGTTCCGGCGGAGATTATAAAACGATTATTAACAGTATTAAAACGAAGCTGTTAACGCTTGATGATGCAACAACAGTTTACCCCGGGCACGGGCCGAAAACCACTATCGGAGCCGAGCGCCGGGGCAATCCTTTTCTTACTTAGATTCTTATAAAAGACCTGTGAAACCGGCCAAAACCGGTGCGATTACCAGGGCGATTATCGAAGTCAATTTAATCATGATGTTCAATGAAGGACCCGAAGTATCCTTCATCGGGTCGCCCACGGTGTCGCCTACAACGGCTGCTTTATGGGCATCCGAACCCTTGCCGCCGTATGCCCCGGTTTCCACCCATTTCTTGGCGTTATCCCATGAACCGCCGGCATTGGCAAAGGTAATAGCCAGCACAAGCCCGGTAATAATGGCGCCGATAAGGAATGCGCCCAGGGCTACCGGTCCCAAAAGTATGCCGACCACAACCGGTGAAACAATGGTGATAACACCCGGTAGAATCATTTCCTTGATGGAATCCTTGGTGCAGATATCGACGCACTTGGCGTAATCCGGCTTCTCAGTGTTGTCCATAATGCCGGGCATTTCTTTAAACTGGCGGCGGACTTCGTTAACAATCGAGAAACTCGACCTGCCGACCGCTTTCAGGGTCATGGCGCAGAAAACCGCCGGTAATAAACCGCCCAGGAAGAGACCGGCAACCACGTGCGGGTCAAGCAGGCTGATATCGGAGGCGCTGATTCCTACCGCCTGAGTGTATGAGAAAAGAAGCGCCAATGCCGTTAGTCCTGCGGCGCCTATGGCATAACCCTTACCGGTAGCGGCCGTGGTGTTGCCCAGCGAATCCAGCGCATCGGTACGGTTTCTGATTTCTTCCGGTAAACCCGACATTTCGACAATACCGCCGGCATTATCGGCAACCGGGCCGTAGGCATCCGTGGCATCCTGGATACCCAGTGTTGCCAGCATACCGACACCGGCGATGGCAATACCGTACATGTCACCGAATTTATAAGCAACCAGAATGGCGATGACAATAATAATAATAGGGATAAAAGTGCTCATTAAACCGTTGGCGAAACCGCTGACGATGTTGGTTCCGGCTCCTGTCTGGGATGATTTTGCGATTTCAAGGGTTGGTTTATAAACATATGAAGTATAATAGTTGGTGCTTTCGCCGATTAAGACACCGGCTATGAGGCCTGTCAGAATCGCCCAGAAGACGTTCATGCTGGCATCCATGAAATATACAACCAGGAAGGCAAAAATACCCGACAGAATTGTAGCGGCGAATGTGCCCTTGCGCAGGGCATTCAATAATGCCTTCATTTGCAGCTTTTCGCCGACCCTGATTACGAAGATACCGATAATCGAGGCTAAGATGCCACCGGCAGCTACCAAAAGCGGCAGGAACCAGGCTGTTTCATTATCCGGGACCAGTGATTTATCGAGCGTCGTTGAGAAAACGGCTATCATACCGAGAGTCATGGTGGCAATAATCGAATCTACATATGATTCGAACAGGTCGGCTCCCATACCGGCAACATCACCGACGTTATCACCGACAAAGTCGGCTACAACAGCGGCGTTGCGATGGTCATCTTCGGGGATGCCTTTTTCAACCTTGCCGACAATATCGGCGCCGGTATCGGCTGCTTTGGTAAAGATACCACCGCCGACCCTGGCAAAGATGGCAACCGAGGAAGCTCCGAAGCCATAACCGGGAATAATGGCCAGGAAGTTGGCATCAGCGCCGAAAACAAGATAGAGGATGCTTAAACCGAGAATACCGATGCTGACTACCGATAAACCCATTACAGCTCCGCTTCTGAATGAAACGCGCAAGCCGTGATTCAGGCTTTTTTGGGCGGCGGCGGCGGTTCTTGAATTAGCCCTGATGGCAATACTCATTCCGACGAAACCGGCCAGACCTGAACAGATGGCACCGAATATGAAGGCAGCAGATACCTGCCAGCCGAGGGCGGGAACTACGGCGAGTACGATGGCAACAACAACGATAACGATTGCCATGATACGATACTCTCTTCCCAGGAATGCCAGTGCCCCCTCTTTAATGGCGGCTGAGATTTCCTTTACTTTTTCCGAGCCCTGTGGCTGTTTCAGGACATAGTAGGCCAGAAATCCGGCAACAGCCAAGCCCAGTACTCCAGACAGGATTACTAAAAACAGATTCAAACTAAATTCTCCTTTCGTAATATTTTTCCAGTTTATTTTCGAGGCTTTTTTGCTGAATCATTAAAGTTAAATCGCTACGCGTCTTTTCCAGGACGCCGCGGAAATTATCGGTAGTTCGGCGCAGTCCGCCGGTAATGGCATCGGGGAAATCGATGGTAACCAGTGTATTGTAGATATCGTCCATGGCTTCCAGCAGTTCTTCCCCGCGCGACTGGTCGCCCTTCCTGAGTTCATCGAGAAGATATCTCCTCAGTTCCCCAACAGCTTCTCCAAGCCCGTTCAGGTAAGCGGCATAATCTACACCCAGTTCATCGGGAGTGGGCAGTTGTCCGCCTGTTATAAGAGCATAAGTGGCATAACCCTCAGCCAGTTCTTTCTGGGCATCGTGCAGGAAACCGGTGTTACGAAGTTCGCTGCAATTGCTGATAGCCTTTTCGGCATCTGTCAGCAGGAATTTTGCCGTTTGCAGCATCTCTTTTGCTTTATCGAATTCCTGCCGGTGTATGGCTCTGATGGCATTGCCGCAATAGCGGATAGCTTCGCGGCAAAGAGGCAGGGATTTCTCGCGGGCAGCGTCTTTTTCTGAGAAATCCTTTCTTATTATCCCTGCAATCGTATCCAGTTTTTCTGCAAGTTCACTCATTCGTTAAACCCATCTTTTCTATTAACTCTCTGGTGGCTTCATTCGGAGAGCGAGATCCCAGTATGGCGCTTATTACTGCTACAGAGTCTGCGCCGTAAGAAATTACTTCACATATATTATCATAATTTATACCGCCTAATCCAACCAGCGGGATTGTTGCGGCATCTTTTATGCGGCGTAAGCCCTGCAATCCGATTACGTTTACGCCTGCTTTGGAAGCAGTCGGATAAATGGCCGAGGTGGCGATATAATCTGCCCCTTCCTTTTGGGCAATAGCGGCTTCTTCTGTTGTGTTTACGGAACATCCGATAATCTTATCTATCGGCATAAGTTTACGGGCTATTGGCAACGGGATATCATCCTGCCCGATGTGCACTCCGTCGGCATTGCAGGCGATAGCGATATCGATATAGTCGTTTACTATAAAGAGTGCATTATATTCGGCGCATAGTTTATTCAGTTCGATAGCTATAGATAACAAGTCCTTTTTGGGAGTATTTTTATTGCGCAGCTGGATGATTTTTGCGCCGCCTTCCAGAATCTGTTTGGCAATATCTATATGGCTGCGTCCTTTAAGTGAATCCGTATCGATGATGGCATATAATCCTTTAATCCGGTCTGCCTTGTCTTTCCTTAACAGCTTCGATACCAGTTCTTTTTCTATGGTATAAAATTCGAAACGTGCTTTTTCAAACCGGTCGGAATCCAGTTCGATACCGGGTGTTTTTGACAGTTCTTCGATAACGCGCAGCGATTGCTCGATTCTGCGGCTGTTGGCGATGACTGCTGTATGCAAATCTCTTTTTTCAAATTGCTGTGATACTTTTATATCGGCGCCGACATCGGAATCTGCCTGCCTCGCCTGCAATAGCTGTTTTTTGAAAGTGAAATCGACTTGCTCGAGGTCATGCCTGATGGTTTTTAGCTGCTTTGACAGGGCTGCATCATTGAGGATTAACCTTGCAATGTCTTCCAGAAGACGCAGGCTTTCACCGATGCGGTTTAAATTGGCATCGATAATGCGCAGGGTCTGTTTTGATAATCCTTCGAATGAGTGCATTTCTTGCTCCGGAATTACAGGCAATCTTAAAATACGTTTAATTTTAACACAAGCGGAGGGGTGGGGGAAATGCAAAAAGTAATGACTATAAAAAATAATTAACCGCGATAGACATTTATGTTATGCCATTCCAAATATTCGTTGTTGGGGTTATTTTTAGGGTTAATAGGTAATCTAATATTAGAACCGTGAAGACGATAATAATCTTTACCGTTTTCGAATTCCTCTTTTATCTTATGACTAACTTCAACTGCCATAGCCGGTGTGATTGTTATATAACCCTTATCAAATAAGGCATGTAGGTCTCGTCTTAATAAAATGCCGTTGCTAACAGAGTTATCGTTGTATTCTGAATAGGGTATTATGTGAGCCGCGTCAAGAGCTGGGAGTGTACGTTCATTGGTAATTGCGCAGCGACGTTCATATGCATCCGTAACAAGAATACGAAAAGCCCCCTGTCCCAATCGTGGTAATGTTAAAATCGGATCTCCATATCTTGGTCTGTTTTCTTCAACCATTTGAGGTTTATTACTACTTAATTTAAGTTGATGTACTATTGATAATCCTGGTTCAACGGTGAGGTCATATGTTTTACCCTGTACAATGCTACTCTTAAAGTCTGATGGGATGGGAATCCATTGATTTTCATTAAGGAAAAAAGGTTGTTCAATTATTATGTTACCAATAATATAGTCTGTGGTACGTAAATCTGCTTGATTTCTATATTTAGCTACGCGATTACGCATTTCCGAAAGGGAATTAGCCCCATTGGCTACTCCAAATGATTCCCATGCAAGACTTATAGGAAGAAGACTTGAATATATAAAGATTCCACCACCGACTATAAAATTATAAGGATGGTGTAATTTAAATAGGAATAATTCTTTCGGCTGAATTGCTTTGAATTGTCTATTGCCCGATGGTTGCCAAAAATTGACTTCGTCTAATTTTGGAATATGTCTTAGACATTCAAACCAATCACGATCAGTAATGCCTACATATGCTCGCATATCGTATCCGTTGGCGAATTATTTAATTTGTTTGGATTATATCACTTTTGGGATTCTGTTTGAATAGCTATTCTTTACCCCTCCACCGCATCCCTGTAATGCTCGATGCGTGAGGGTTTGTTATTGCGGTCTAATTCTACTGCTATGAAGTCGATGCGCCAGTTCGCTTGCAGTTTATCTTTTTCGTCGAGATAGGTATAGGCGGTGTCTATCAGGTGTTTCTTCTTGCTTTGCGATACCGATTCCTCGGGTGTGCCGAACAGGTTTCCGGTCTTGGTGCGCACTTCCGTAAAAACAATGAAGTCATCTTCATGTGCAATGATATCGATTTCCCCGCAGGGGCAGCGGTAGTTGATTTCGATGATGCTCAGTCCGTTGTTTTTGAGGTATTCAGCGGCAAGGGTTTCTCCCAGTTTGCCGACTTCTTTGCGCGAAAGCTTCAACGCAGGTACATTCCTTTTATCGGCTGAAAGGTGCGGCGGTGGATGGGGCAGGGGCCGAGTTTGTTGATGGAGGATATGTGCT
>CAZJMW010000032.1:0-15166 GCA_964547375.1 uncultured Dehalococcoidales bacterium
CTGTTTTTCATTTTATTATTCCTCCGTTATATTTATTTATAATTATTTAAAGTAAATTAAAACCTGTTCTTTTTGTCTTCCCTGTACGTCTATTTCCAGGTGCCTCAACTCGCACAATACGGAATATAAGCGCGGGCCGAATTGCCACAGGAATTTGCCCCAGCCGGTAGGCCAGAACAGCAGTACCAGTAAAAGTATCAATGGCGATAATGCCAACCCCAGTAATCCTGCAATCAGCCAGGCCAGAAAAAGGGGAATCCATAGATTTATACGAGTCCTTTTATCGACCAGTTTCAACCTCATTAAAAACGGCGGTATGTTCATTTTTCCAACCTCTCAATTGCCTCGCTGGCGGTGATTTCTCCTCGTTCCAGCCTGGTAAGTATTTCATCCCTGGGAGAGACCGGGACGTTTACCGCAAACTCGAATTGCCCGGCAATTTTTGTCAGGCGGTTTTTTACGGTAGGGTAGCTGATACCGAAAGCAGCTTCCATATCCTTAATAGAGCCGTGGCAACGCACGAATGCCATTACGAATACCTGGTCTTCGGCGGATAATTTAGCCAGGGGCGGCAAATCGAATTCCCCGGATATCCTGATATCTTTTTCCGTAAGGCGTACCTGCTCTATTGTGAGCGGACTGCCATCGGTCAGCCTCGTCAGTTCCAACCAGTCATGTGCCATGTTTTCTACCTCCTTTTATTAATATAATTAAGACGATAATTGATTTATTTAATAATATAATAGCACAATTATTATAAAAGTCAATACCTAAATTAAATATATTAATAATTATTTTAAAAAATATTGATAAAATTAATAAAACGAATGCGGTTATCAGTTTAATAATGTGGCAGTATTTATTGACAGCGTTAGACCGGGGATATACATGGGGAACAATATTGTATCTGGAGGATGTAATACATGTATTACAAGAATAGTGGCAGCCATAAATATTGATTAACAGAGGAACAAGGGTCTATCGAGTGATAGAATAGGAATGGAATTTGCAGTATAATATTTGAGGGCGGTCTCCGGGGAGTGCTTCCTGAGAGGGCACGAAGACGCTCCCCGAAAACCATATTCTATAGCTAGGTAATATCGGTTTACAGTATTGCCTGCGAAGTTTATTTCTCCGCAGGCAATATCATATTCATATCTCTTTATCGCTAAAGCAGGGGCAGGTAATTATTCAGTTCGTATTCGGTTACCTGAGTCCTGTATTTATCCCATTCTATCTTCTTATTGGCAATAAAAGCGTTGAAAACATGTTCGCCGAGCGCTTTTTTAACCAGTTCGCTTTTCTCGGTCAATTTAATGGCTTCATCCAAACTGCCGGGCAGAGTACCGATACCCCTTTCTTCCCGTTCGGCCTCGCTCATCTCGTAGACGTTTTCTTCGATAGGTTCAGGTACTTCGTAGTTCTTTTCAATGCCCTCCAAACCGGCTGCCAGCATTACGCTGAAAGCGAGATAGGGGTTGCAGGCGGGGTCGGGTGCGCGGAACTCGATCCTGGTGGAGTTTTCTCTGCCGGGGCGGTACTCCGGTACCCTGACCATATCGGAACGGTTGCGTCTTGCCCATGATAAATAGACCGGGGCTTCATAGCCGGGTACCAGCCTCTTATATGAGTTTACCCACTGGTTGGTAACCGCAATAATCTCGGGGGCATGCTTCAGTATACCGGCAATATAGCATCTGGCGGTTTTGGAAAGGTAATAACTATCGTCCTTATCGAAGAAGGCATTCCTGTCTCCCTTGAAAAGCGATTGATGTACATGCATGCCGCTGCCGTTTTCACCGAAGATGGGTTTGGGCATAAATGAAGCATATACCCCGTTCTTTAGAGCCACTTCTTTAACCACCATGCGGTAGGTCATAACGTTATCAGCCATTGTAAGGGCATCGGTATATCTCATATCGATTTCCTGCTGGCTGGGGGCGACTTCGTGATGAGAGTACTCGATGGGTATTCCCATTTCCTCGAGCGTCAAAACCGTTTCTCTTCTCATATCGACGGCGGCATCGGCCGGAGTCAGGTCGAAATACCCGGCTTTATCGAGTACCTCGGTTCCTTTATCATCTTTAAAGTAAAAGTATTCCAGTTCAGGCCCGACGTAGAAGGTATAGCCCATGTCGGCAGCCCTTTTCAGGTTCCTTTTGAGAACGAACCTGGGGTCGCCTGCGAAAGGCGAGCCTTCCGGTTTCAAGACATCGCAGAACATCCTTGCTACTGCGCGATGCTCGCGGGGCCTCCAGGGTAGAAGCTTGAATGTTTCCGGGTCGGGCAGCGCTATCATATCGCTTTCATCGATGCGGCAAAAGCCGTTAATCGATGAACCGTCAAACCCCATACCGTCTACCAGGGCATGTTCCAGTTCGGCAACCGTGATGGCGAAGCTTTTTAAGAATCCGTTAATATCGGTAAACCAGAACTTGATAAATTTGACGTCGTGTTCTTTGGCCGATTTTAATACGTACTCGCAAGCCTCATCTCTATTTTTGTTATACATAATCCCTCCCTTAAATTATTTATATTTTAATTTTATGTATCCGCTAATTTTAACTAAGTTACCGGGTTAAATGGCATTTTCGTTTCTGTCGCCTGTTCTGATTCGCAGTGCACTTTCCACGGGTATTACGAATATCTTTCCGTCTCCGAATTCTCCGCTTCGGGCATTGGATGTAATCGCTTTTATCACGGCATTTACGTCCTGGTCCAGTACCACCAGTTCTATTTTGGTTTTCGGAATCAGGTCTACACAGTACTCGCCGGTGCGCCATTGCAATTTGATTCCGTTTTGTTTGCCCCTGCCGCAGACCTCGCTGACGGTCATTCCGAAATAACTCTCTTTCTCAAGGGCTTTTTTCACAGGTTCCAAACTATCTTCACGAATGATTGCTTCCACTTTTTTCATCTTTAAAACCTGTTTGTATTTTTACAATACTCATTGTACAGAGCTAATGTTTCAGGAATATTACAGAAACAACAATTTTCGAAATTATTCAGAAAAATACCATAAATACTGAAAAGGATTATTTACATTTATCCGTTTTAATATTCATGGAATTGAATTTGCGTAGATAGATAAAACATGCAATCCGGGTAATTATCAGGATTTGTAGAGATTGCTTCATCTCCATTTATCAGGATTCGCAACGACAATTAAAAACCGGAGGCCGGCTCAAGGGGAAAGCCGACCTCCGGATATTATCAGAAAGAACGATTACTTATCTAAATAGCGTTATCGCCCTTGTCACCGGTCCTGATTCGGATTACATTGGATACCGGAAGTACAAAAATCTTCCCGTCACCTGTCTCGCCCGTCCTGGCATTGGTAGCGATAGTGTCAACAATCTTATCGACATCCTCGTCCAGCACCACCAGCTCCAGCTTAATCTTGGGAATCAGGTCTACTGTATATTCGCCGGCGCGCCACTGAAGTGAAATACCTTTCTGCCGACCACGGCCGCTGACTTCCGTAACTGTCATGCCGAAATAGTTGTCCTTTTCCAGTGCTTTCTTAACACAATCCAGTTTTTCTTCACGTATAATCGCCTCTATCATCTTCATCGCAGTAAACCTCCGTATGCCCTTTCACCATGCTGCGAGAGGTCAAGTCCCACTACCTCTTCCTGTGAACTTACCCTGAGCCCCATGGTCTTTTGGACAACCTTGCCGATAATCATTGTTATCACAAAGGTATAAGCAGCCACTACTACAACAGCAAGCAACTGAATTAAAAATTGCTGCACATTTCCTTCCAACAGTCCGCTATAGCCGTTTACCGAAGAACTGGCGAAGATACCGGTAGCAATGGCACCCCAAATTCCGCCCACTCCATGAACGGCAAAGACATCCAGTGAATCATCGAAATGCAGCTTGGTCTTAAATAATAACAAACAGAAATAACAGATTAAGCCTGCACCTATACCTATAGCAATAGCGCCCATAGGAGTTACGAATCCGGCCGCCGGGGTAATGGCAACCAGACCGGCAACAGCACCGGTAACGGTCCCCAGTACCGATGGCCTTCTCTGTATCCAGCTTATTAACATCCATGTAAAGGCGGCGGCGGCAGCGGCAACTGTGGTGGTAACGAAGGCGCTGGCGGCTAACCCGTTGGCTGCCAGGGAGCTTCCGGCATTGAAACCGTACCAGCCGAACCAGAGCAATGCTGCACCTAAAACCACCAGCGGAATGTTATTGGCTTCCATGGGTGTCTGAGGAAATCCCTTTCTTTTGCCAAGTAACATTACCAGCACCAGGGCTGAGATACCGGCATTGATATGAACTACGGTTCCGCCGGCAAAGTCCAGGGCACCCAGGTTGAATAACCAGCCGCCGTCTCCCCATACCCAGTGAGCAACCGGGCAATAAACCATTGTAACCCATAATGCGCTGATAACCAGTAAAGAACTGAATTTAATACGCTCTACAACTGCGCCTGTAAACAGGGCTACGGTGATAATGGCAAACATGGCCTGGAATATTATGAATGCCAGGTGAGGAACAGTGGTAGCATAAGTATCGGAGGCTTCCAACCCTACACCGGAAAGGCCCAGGAAATTCAATCCCCCGATGATGCCTGCCGTATCGTTGCCGAAGGCCAGTGAATAACCGTAGATTACCCAGATAAGTGTGACCAGTGCCAAACAGACGAAGCTCATCATAATGGTAGAGAGAAGATTTTTCCTTCTCACCATACCGCCGTAGAAGAATGCAACGCCGGGGGTCATCAACATTACAAGGGCTGAGGATATCAACAACCAGGCGGTGTTTCCCGAATCGATTTCCATATATACCTCCTCAAATTTTATATACTTCAGTATAGAGGCATATTGTTACCGCCTTATTGCGAAAATGTTTCGGGAATGTTAAATCTGTGGGGATGATTACTTGAGATAATTTTGTTGGTAATGAAGACAGGAGGACGTTCTCGCGTCTTCGTATCAATGACATAAGATAAACCGATTAAAGGTTGAAGACCAGGGTTTTAGATTGCAACTAAATTTGCAATAACGGGATAGGGAAATACTTTCTATTTTTCGCTATTCTTTTTAAAGCGGTAGCCGATATTGCGTACAGTATCGATGAATGTGTGCTCGGAATCCTCGATTTTGCTGCGCAGTCTCCTGATATGCACATCGACAGTGCGGTCTCCGCCGAAGTAATCGAATCCCCACACCTTATTAAGCAGGGCTTCGCGCGTAAATACCCGTCCCTTGTTGCTGGCAAGGTAAAGCAGCAGTTCATATTCCTTGAATGTCAGTTCAATTACACGGTTTTCAAGCGTTACCTCGTATTTAACAAGGTCGATAGTCAACCCGTCGCACTTCAGTATATCGCTGCTTTCGATATTTTTAACTTTTTGCAGCAGCCGCTTGATTCTCAGTATCAATTCATCTTTTTGATAAGGCAAAATGATAAAATCATCTATTTTATTCAAAGTAAGCAGGCTATCCATATTGTCATTATCCGCGATAGCAAGCACCGGCAGGGCTGTTTTCTTTTTCAGGCGGGTAATCAGGTTAAGTGATTTAGGGGTGGGGAAAGAATCCGCTACTTCTAAAATAACCATATCCGGGGTATGCGCAGGCAACTCGTCCATATCTATATCGTCATAGGATATTGATGAGAAGCTGAAACCGTATTGCTGCAGTTCCGTTTCAATAGATACGGGTTCACCTTGTATTCTGGATATAAACAATATACTGAACAAAATTAATTCTCATCCGGGATTACTTCTTGCTCTATGCTAAGTATAGCAGAGATGGCATTCTGTTTTAATAGGCATACAGTTTGCCGTACGGACGCAGGTAGCGCGGGTAGAGCTTTATGAAATTACGATTCATTACCGCATCATAATCATAACTGAAATGCTTACAAAATTCATTCACGAGTTGATTCAATATTTGGCGGTCTTTATCATCGAGTTCGGCAATTCCTACTTCTTTTCCAAGCTGGTAATCGTCTATGGTGCCTCTTAAATAAATGACGCCGCCGTGCATACCGGTGCCGATAAATTTCGAGGGATATTTTTCACCGTCCCTCAAATTCAAACCCAGGATAACCATGATACCGCCGGCCATGTATTCGGCAGCGAAATCCTGCACTGTTCCGCCGATGACCAGAGCCGGTTTCTTTTCCTGGTATTCCTTCATATGGATACCGGCACGGTAGCCGACTCCATCTTTAATAAAGATTTTTCCTCCCCTGGCCGAAAGACCGGTGATATCGCCGGCATGCCCGTGAACTACTATCTCTCCTTCGTTCATGGTATTGCCGCAGCCGTCCTGAGCATTACCATAGACCGTTAAAGTCGGTCCGTTCATAAATGACCCCAGGTCGTTGCCGGGGGTGCCGTAGATTTCGATATTTAGCGGCTGATCGATATCAGTGCCGATGTATCTCTGTCCGCAGACATTTTCAAGAGTGATAGTCTGAGCGCCGTCTGCTATCAATTGCCTGATTTTTTCGTTCAAGTCGCGGTAGTAAACACCGGTAGCATCTATTTTAAAAGTAGTATTATTCGATGTCATCTTCTTATCTCCCTGCCGGTCTGACACCCAGTATTTCCAATTCGCTTTCACTGAGTCCGATGCCTCTTAAGTGCAGGCGGTTGCCCCTCAGGCTTTCTATGGAATTGACTCCCAATCCGCCCAGTATATCCTTAATCTCAAGACTCCAGCCTCGAACAAGGTTAACCAGTCTTTGTGCTCCGATTTCCGGGTTGATTCTTTTTGTAAGTTTGAGGTCGCTGGTGCAGATACCCCAGGCGCATTTGCCGGTATGGCATTGCTGGCAGACATGGCAACCTAGCGCTATCAGGGCGGACGTGCCGATATTTACGGCATCGGCTCCCAGGGCAATGGCTTTTATAATATCGCCGCTGTTTCTGATACCTCCCGATATAACAATCGAGGCTTTATTGCGGATGCCTTCTTCCCGCAAACGGCTGTCGACGGAAGCCAGCGCCAGTTCGATGGGGATGCCGACATTATCCCTGATTATCTTGGGGGCAGCGCCGGTAGCGCCGCGGAAACCGTCGATTACCACCATATCCGCTCCGCCGCGTACGATGCCGCTGGCGATAGCGGCGGCGTTATGAACAGCCGCGATTTTTACCGAAATCGGCCTGGTATAGTTGGTAGCTTCTTTCAATGCGTGTATCAGCTGCAACAGGTCTTCGATGGAATAGATATCATGATGGGGTGCCGGTGAAATGGCATCGGAACCCTGCGGTATCATCCTTGTAAGTGAAACCTCACTGCTGACCTTTTCTCCCGGCAGGTGCCCGCCGATTCCCGGTTTAGCTCCCTGTCCGATTTTAATCTCGATCATTCTGCCGTTATGCAGATATTCCGAATGCACGCCGAAGCGTCCTGAAGCTACCTGTACGATAGTGTTATCGCTGTATTTCTTCAGGCTGGAATGCAGCCCGCCCTCCCCGGTGTTCCACATGGTGCCGATTTCAGCAGCCGCTTTGGCCAGTGATTTCTGCACATTCAAACTTACGGCGCCGTATGACATAGCTGAAAACATCACCGGTACATTCAGCTTCACCTGCGGCGGCATTTCAGTCTTCAGTTCCAGCGTCTTTTCATCTATTTCCAGTTTATCCGGCTTGCTGCCCAGGTAAGTGGTAAGCTCCATCGGTTCGCGCAACGGGTCGATGGATGGGTTGGTGACCTGGCTGGCGTTTAATAGCAGGTGGTCCCAGTAAACGGGGTAATCTTTATCGGTTCCCATACCGGTCAGCAAAACACCGCCGGTTTCAGCCTGCTTGTTGATATCGTCTATCACCGAGGCTGTCCAGTTGCGATGATACCTGTATTCAAGGGGTGTATTGGTGATGGTAATTGCCCTGGTAGGGCAGAAAACCACGCAGCGCTGGCAATCAACACAGTTCTCGTCACGGCTTTTAACTATATTTTCTTCGGCATCGAAGTAGTTGGCGTTAAAACTGCATTGATTTACGCAAACCTGGCATTGTATACACTTTTCCGGGTCACGGATGACCGCAAATTTGGAAGTTAGTAATGTCTTCATAGTATTTACCTTTTATTATTTTCGTACCGGGATGCCTTTATTGGAAAGGTAATCCTTGATATCTTTTACAGTATAATTATTATAGTGCAGGATACTGGCAGCCAGTACCGCATCCGCTTTTCCGCTAACCAGCGCATCATAAAGGTCCTGCGGAGTACCGGCGCCGCCGCTGGCAATAACCGGTACGTTAACCGCCTCGGAGATTGTGCGTGTCAACTCATTGTCGTAGCCGCTCTGCTGTCCGTCGGCATCCATACTGGTTAAAAGTATTTCCCCGGCGCCCAGCGAAACCGCTTTACGTGCCCATTCCACGGCATCCAGTCCGGCCGGTTTTTGCCCTCCGTGGGTAAATACCTCCCAGCGGGTCGGGTTACTACCGGGAACGCGCCTGGCATCGATAGCTACAACTATACACTGGCTGCCGAATTTATCAGCGCCCTCGCTGATAATTTTCGGATTCTGTACGGCAGCGGTATTCAGTGATGTCTTGTCGGCGCCGGCCAGCAGCATCCTTCGGATATTATCAATCGAATGTATCCCGCCGCCTACTGTCAGCGGCATAAACACCTTTTCCGAAATTCGTTCAACAACCTCAACCAGGGTATCGCGACCCTCCGAAGAAGCTGAAATATCCAGAAATACCAGCTCATCGGCGCCTTGCCGGTAATAAAACTCGGCAAGTTCTACCGGGTCTCCGGCATCGCGCAGATCGACAAAGCTCTTTCCTTTAACAACTCTGCCCGCTTTAACGTCGAGGCAGGGTATAATTCTCTTTGTTAACATAACTATCTCCCGCTTGGGACCGATTCTTTAGTGGTCTCCCGCAACTGCCTGCTATCCTGTTTTAATCTGACAATAACGGGTTCCCCGCCCATGGGAGTCCAGGCCTTATCCAGCTTCGGGCTTATCAACCTGATGGCTGATTCCTCCGAAGAAAAATATACCATATCATCTTTTTCTCCCACTGTAAGCGGGCGCAGCCTGATTCTGTCAGTCAGACCGATTAATTCGCCGTGATGAGCTACCAGGATGGCAAACGGCCCGTTTAACATAATGCTGCCATACACCTGGCGCAGCGCAGTAGCCAGCTGGCGTTCATTTTCCGGCATGCGCTCGATATCGTTCCAGAAGGGAGGCGCCAGTACTTTTGCCATCACCTCAATCGGAAGCTTGTGCTTGCGCATCAACAGGTCGACGGCATAGGCAATCACCTCGGTATCGGTCTGCATGGTGCAGTGATAACCGTAGCCCTCCAGATATCGCTTATTGATTCCGTAAGAGGAAATCTCTCCATTGTGTACTACCGTCCAGTCCAGCACACTGAAGGGGTGCGCCCCTCCCCACCACGCCTGTGTATTGGTAGGGAAGCGGCCATGCGATGTCCAGATATAACCCTGGTATTGTTCGAGGCAAAAGAATTCGGCTATTTCTTCGGGATAACCGACACCCTTGAAGACCGCCATATCCTTGCCTCCCGAGAATACAAAACTGCCTTTACCGGTAGTATTGATATGCATTATAGTTTGCAGCACATAATCGTCCTGCAAGGTGACATCCGGTTGATGCCTGGCTATATCCAGGAAATAACGGATAATTACCGGCGGATTGCTGATTTTAGCTGTTTTACGGCTGGGAACTACTTCCTGGTGAACGATATCGAAGCTTTCTCCAAGATAGTATTCGGTTTCCTTCCTGCCCTCCGCACTGAGATACATGATATGAAAGGCATATAAGTCTTTATATTCGGGATAAAGCCCGTAAACGGCAAAACCGCCGCCCAGGCCGTTGCCCCTGTCATGCATATTGGCAATCGCCTTTATGACGCCGGTTCCCGAAAATCTGTTCCCGGAGGTGTTCATGGCTCCGAATATAGAGCAGGCGTCTATTACCTTATCATCGTTGAAAGTATTATTTATATGCCTGAGATTTTCCATCTCTGACTCCTTTTTCTATTGTAATGCCATTAAAGAGGCCATTAAATTACCTGTTTAGTTCGTAGAACAACCGATACCGTTATTGGTTTGCGCGGTTGCCAGCCGGTTGCGCCAGACTTTTTCCGGAAGCGATAAAAGTCCGACGTCGTCGGTTACCAGCGACTGTTTAAAACTTTCCACATTTACGGCATCACGCATCAGGTTGTATATAATTCCGGCCCGGTCGACTTCACCGGAGAATATCATGCCGGTTATCAACCCGTCCTTGAGTATCAGTTTCTTATAAACATCTTCATGGTTGGTAATTAATTCTTCATAAGTGTTATCAGGGGAAGTTATCATTCCGGCAGAAACAATATAAACGCCGAAGTATTTCATCGAGTTAATATTGGTGCCTCCCGGATATTCAGCCTCTTTCCCGGCCATATTCAGCCCGGCAGTCCTGCCGCCCAGATAGGCATTCGGCCATACAGGGGTCACCCTGTTCTCGCGGTAAATAAAATCATAGGCTTCCGCGACATCGCCGCAGGCATATATACCGGGAACCGAGGTTTCCATATGTTTATCGACCACTATGCCGCGGTTCACCTTTATGTCCGTGCCGGTTACCAGTTCCAATCTCGGCCTGACGCCGATGGCTATAATAACCATTCCGCACTGTATTATATCCCCGTTATCGAGGGTTACTCCATATACTTCCCCGTGTATATTGCTGTTTATTTTACTGACAGTATGCCCGGTAATAATATCGGCTCCGCAATCTTTAACGGCTTTATGCTCCATGGAAGAGGTTTTATTATCTAAAATCACATTAAGGATGCGTTCTTTCATTTCTATAATGGTGACTTTAACTTGCCTTTTCAACAGTGACTCGGTTACGCTGACACCAATCAATCCGCCGCCGATAACGACTGCATTGGCATCCGGTTTCTGCTTTATATATTCGTCTATCGTCCTGGCATCCGCCAGCGTGGTGAACGTAAATACGCCGCTGGCCTCTCTGCCTTCCATGGGAGGAACTATCGGAGTGCCTCCGGTAGCAAGCAGCAGCTTTTCCCAGCCGATTTTCTGCCCGCTGTCCAGCAAGGCGGTATTATTGTCCAAATCAAGTTTTGTTACCCGGCTGCCGAAAATAGTGCTGATACGGTTTTGCTCGTAGAAATCGAACGGGCGATAATTCAATTTATCGATGGTTCTTTTCCCCGCCAGGAAATCGGATATCAGCGGCCTTGAGTATACGGGGTAGGGTTCATCGGAAACAATGGTAATCGTTCCGCTTTTATCTACCTCCCGGATGGCTTCAACAGCGCCGATGCCGCCGGCTGAATTTCCGATAACCAGGTATTTTATGAGTTCTGTCTTTTCCATAGCATTATCACTCTACTAAATGAATTTTATAATGTTTTACCGCTTGCCAGTTTAATAAAATTGTCGTAGATTTTTAAACCGGTTTCCCCGCTTTTTTCCGGGTGAAACTGGGTGGCAATCATATTCCCTTTAATGATGGCGCTGCAGAAAGGTTTACCGTATTCCGTTTCTGCGGCAACTACCGTTTTATCATCAGGGTCGCAGTAATAACTGTGCACGAAATAGAAATCCGTTGCTTCGGGGATACCGGAAAAAACAAGGTGATCCTGTTTTTGTTTTACCTGATTCCAACCCATATGAGGCACTTTCAAGCCCACGTTAAATTTCCTGACTTTGCCGGGAACGATATTCAGGCATTGGCAGCCGTTATTTTCATTGGATTCCGCCAGTAAAACCTGCATTCCGACACAAATGCCCAAAAAATACCTGTTTTCGTTTATGTACTTACGTATAGCATTATCCAATCCCGATTTCTTCAGACTTGCCATAATGTGCCCGGCAGCGCCGACACCCGGCAGTATCACACATTCGGCGTTATCTACTGCCTGCGGGGAAGAAACCAGCTTTGTTGCATAGCCGAGTCTGGCTATGGCATTTAAAACGCTTCTCAGGTTTCCGGCGCCGTAATCGATAATAGTAATCATTTATGGTCATTCCTTGCTTTTTTTGTAATTAAAACACTAATATTACGGCATAGCAAATTTATCATAACTATAACAGCAAATAGCCATGCCGGCTGCGTTTTAAACGGGAGATGGAATTTTAGCCGTCACTTCTATGTCTGACCCCTCATATTCAACACAGAATAAGGCTTCATTAGGACAATTTGCCACACATGCAGGGATTTCTTCGCCCTGGCAAAAATCGCATTTTATCATTTTCTTATGTTCTTTATCCTGCTTTATCGCTCCAAGGGGACATACCAGCATACATGTACAGCAGCCGATGCATTTTTCCTCGTCAACGCTAATCATCCTTGTTTCGGGGTCGCGTGTAATGGCTCCCGTTAAACAGGCATAAGCGCACTGCGGTTCATCGCAGTTACGGCAACGTACGGAAAAGGAAACATTGCCTTTAGCCTCTACCCTGGCGCGCGCCAGTGGGCGAGGGCCCCTCTTTTTAAAGGCTTTTATCAGGTCGTGTACGCTGGCATGCTGCAACTGGCAATACACTTCACATAGCCCGCAACCGATGCATACTTCTTCATTGATATGTATTTTTCTCATAGCGCTCACCCTTAAATAATAAGGAATACGGCAACCTATTGCCATATATTTTTATGATAGCACGATTTGTTATTATATGCAAGCTTTTAAACAGCTGATAATGCATTTTAAAATAAGGTTATGCTTATAGAATGAAACAGGATTATCATGCCCAAACATGTGAAAGCGCTCATGTTTTGAAAATTAGCCATAAAACGCGTAAATTCTTATTGACAAACCGTAAATATTATTGTATTCTGATTTCGGTGGTTTAAAGTTAGGTCATTATGTACTATATTTCTACAGCAATAGTTTACTCTTCAAGCTTCCTCGACGTATGCTCTCTGAATTATTTACAAGTAACGGATGACCGCAACCCATACCAACTAATATAAGGAAGGAGGTCATCCAATGAGCTTTACTGATAAATCCATTGTCTGCTCAGATTGCGGCGCTACATTCACTTTCAGTGCTGAAGAGCAGGAATTCTTTCAGTCAAAAGGCTACACCAATGAACCGAAGCGTTGTCCTACTTGCCGTCAGGCGAGAAAACAAGAGCGTTTTGGTAACAGCGGCGGCGGGTTTGGCGGCGGAAGACGCCAGATGTTCGCGACTGTTTGTGCAGAATGCGGCAAAGAAACCGAAGTTCCGTTCGAACCGCGCGGCGACAAGCCAGTTTATTGCAGCGACTGCTACAGAAAGAACAAAGCCCAATAGCTAACTGAGTGTTGTTTTATTGTAGGGGCACACTTTATAAGTGTGCCCCTTTTGATTTTACGATAATCGACGCTTTTGCCCTTAAATAAAATGAAGTTAAATAGTCCGTCGGTTCTTTTGTGTGTTATACTTTTAAAATCATATTAATATTGTAGTGTTCCCCCTGGATATCCCGCGGAGCGAGCGATTTTCCATGGAATGCTTTTTCCGGTGCGGTTTTATTTAAATAGTAAAAGGAGTGTTTGTAATGGCAAATAATGGCAGCATGGTAAAAGTGCACTATACCGGCACACTTGGCGATGGTAGTGTCTTCGATTCCTCACTGGAGCGCGACCCGCTGCAATTCAAACTGGGTTGCGGACAGGTTATCCCAGGCTTCGAAGAAGCTGTGTTAAGTATGAATGTCGGTGAAACAAAGACTGTTACCATACCGGCAGACCAGGCTTACGGACAAAGGCATGAAGAGCTGGTGCTGGTAGTAGAAAAAGAAAAAATACCGGCGGATTTGAACCCCGCGATCGGTGATAAACTACAGATGAGACAACCCAACGGGTCACCGGTGACGGTGGTCGTAACCGAGATAACCGAACAAACGATAACGCTGGATGCCAATCATGCCCTGGCAGGAAAAGACCTTACTTTTGAACTGACGCTTGTTGAAGAAAGCTAAATATTCACCGTTGATGGCTGTCTTGTTTCTACGGGAGTTCTTTCGAACTTGCTAAAAAAAGAGGTTATTCTCTCGATATAGCCGTCGGGGTCGATACCGAAAGTCTTGGTGTGCCCGGCATTTGGAACGAACCAGATTTCATCGAGCGGATTATTGGAAGTCTTATAAAGTCTTTCGGTTACGTCGATGGATACCCAATCATCCTTATCACCCTGTATGAAAAGAATAGGGCATTTTACGTTTGCCACCTTATCGGCCGGGTCGGTTCTGTGGTAACCGTACATGATGCGTGCCATCATCCATATCCCCATGCCGAATATTTTCACAATAGGTCTTGGCAGTTTTGACATTGCGGAAGCTTTTTGTGTAAAGACCTTGGTGATACTGGTAAAACAGCTGTCAGCGACTACAGCGTCAATATTTTCAGTACTGCTGAAAATGACCGTCGCTGCCGCGCCTGCCGAAAGCCCGATTAAACCGATTTGCTCATCCGGCCCCTTTTTACACCTGATAAAATCTACTGCTCCGCCGATATCCCTTTCAAAATGGGTAAGCACTATTCCCTGTCCTTCGGATTCACCGCGGCCGCGCTGGTCGAAAAAGAGTACGTTAAAACCTTTTTCTACAAACCCCTTTGCCATATTCAGGCTGTTAATACGGTAATCGACACGATTCTGTCTCATTCCGGTAATTAAAATGATTGTAAAGGCTTTAGTACCCGGTATATACCATCCTTTTAATAGCAGGTTATCCTTGCGGCTGGGAAAAGAGACATCTTCATAAGCCAAACCGATTGTGGATGGATTATCCCTGAGAGGCAGGCGCGGAATGCGCACAAGTACATACGCAGCAAGCGTAGATAAAATGACATACACCAGAACGACGATTCCGATTATTGACCATATAGCAGATTGGCTCATAGTTTGTTACCAGCTATAGAATTGTGGGTGCAACCTATTTTTAATAAATGGTATCACTTGTCTCGTTTATTGTCCAGTATGCCGTACGATTGAAAGGAAGCTTGATTAAAAGGGCTGTACCTTATATAGTTCGTGAATTATCTCGCTTTGAAAAGGGTGATGCCTTTTATTGTTTTTCATTAAGTCCCGACCGGTTGGGCTCTCCACAATGATAATTCAATCATTAACCCCGTAGGGACGGGCATCGCCCGTTCGCCAAATACGGAAGCATAAATGCGGACGACCAATGGTCGTCCCTAC
>CAZJMW010000033.1:0-4926 GCA_964547375.1 uncultured Dehalococcoidales bacterium
CCAATATAAAGCAACTTTTGGTTTAGCCATTATCTCCTCCATTCCTGGGGAAAGGCCCCAACTTTTTTACTTTTTCCGTCATATCCTTAATTATTTCGGCGAACCTGTCGCCCTCCGATGCAGCCACCCAATCAAGGCGGATGCGGTCATCCTCTATTCCCATCTGTTTGGCCAATTGTTTTAACATTTCCATACGCCGCATCGTTTTGTAATTACCGGACGTATAATGGCAATCTCCGGGGTGACATCCGAGGATTAAAACACCATCAGCTCCCGATTGAAGCGCTTTCAGTATAAATACCGGGTCGACTCTTCCGCTGCACATAACTCTTATGATTCTTACATTTGCCGGATACTTTTTTCTGGAAGTACCCGCCAGGTCCGCTCCAGAATAAGAGCACCAGTTGCAGAGAATACCTAGTATTTTAGGTTCATAACTCATGCTAACACCCCCTCGATTTCAGCCAAAATCTGCTTGGTAGTAAAATGATTACCCTTTATAGCATCGCTGGGACAAGCCGACACACATACACCGCATCCTTTACAAAGTACCGGGTTGATTTCAGATACCCTTTTCACTTCATTAAAGGTAATAGCACTGTACGGGCACAGGTTATTGCAAATACGACAACCTGAGCATAATTCCTCAATGATTTCCGATGTAGCCCCATCGATTTCAACCTTGTTATTACTTATCATTGCCAGTGCTCTTGCGGCAGCAGCTGAAGCTTGAGCAACTGTATCAGGTATGTCCTTGGGACCCTGACAGCAACCGGCAATGAATATACCATCAGTCATAGTGGATACAGGGTCCAGTTTGGGATGTTTCTCCAGGAAGAACCCATCAGCCTTTTTGCTTATCGACAGAACCCTCCCGATTTGATCGGCACCATCACTGGGCTCAAGCGCACAACTCAGGATTACCATATCAACCGGCAACCTTCTTTTCTTACGTATCAGGGTGTCTTCGCAGTGAACAATCAGTTTATCTTTCTCTTCAGGCGTTTCAGCCGTATTTGTAATTTCCGCTGCGCGTCCTCTGATAAAGTTGACCCCCTCTTCCTGTAATCTGAGGTAGAATTCCTCATAGCCGGAACCCGGACAGCGCATATCGATATATAACTGGTAAATATCGGCATCCGGAAGCTTTTCTCTTAAAAGATGAGCATATTTCAATGAATACATACAACATACCCGAGAGCAATACTTGTGATAATTCTCATCCCGGCTCCCGACGCAGTGAAGTATAGCCACGCTCTTTGGTTTCTCGCCGTTCTTCTTGGTAACAACACCGTCGGTAGGCCCGGATGCATTTGAAAGCCGTTCGAACTCAAGCCCGGTTAAAACATCGTCAAACCTGTTATATCCGTAGGTGTACATGACCTCCGGGTCGAACTGCTTGAATCCGGTGGTAACAATAATAGAACCAACCTCGACTTCAAGTATCTCATCTTTCATATCATGATTAATTGCATCGGCTTCGCAGGCTTTAACACACAACATGCACTCGGAACAGACCGCACAATTCAGGCAGCGCTTGGCTTCTTCTATAGCACGGCTTTCATCAAAACCGAGATCCACTTCATTAAAACTACCCTGTCTCTTCGAGAGTTCCAATTTAGGCATAGCCACTCTGGATTTCGGTTTTACCTTATCCTTTTTAATATTACTAACTCGCGGCATATTCTCCGAACGCCCTTCACGCATATCTACGCCGCTTAAATACCTGTCAATGCTCTCGGCGGCGGCTTTTCCGGCAGCGACCGATGCAATTACATCCAACTGACCGGCAACTGCTTCACCTCCGGCAAAGACACCTGAAATATTGCTTTCCAGCGTCACCGGGTCGACTTGCAGATAACCCAAATCAGAATATGCCATTTCACCGGGCAATTCCGACTTATCGATTGTCTGTCCGACCGCATTGATTACGGTATCCGCATCGATTACAAAATCGGCTGATTTCTGCACTTTATCTTCGCTGACGCATTTTAGACCGGTTACTTTCCCATCCCGATTAACGATTTCACTTGCAGAAGTTAGGTATTTAAATTTAATGCCTTCTTTTACAGCTTCTTCTATTTCGCTATCGCTGGCAGGAATCTCAGCCTCGGATTTCTTGTAAACCACCGTCACATCCTTAGCTCCCAACCTCCATGCAACTCTGGCTGATTCAACCGCAGTGTTACCGCCGCCGATAACGACTACCTTGTTTCCAACCGCAACCCTGTCACCTGAATTAACTTTCTTCAGGAAATCAAGAGCCGCAAATACGCCGGCGCTGTCCTCTCCCGGTATCCCGAGTTTCTGATTCTTTCCGGCACCTGTTCCTAAAAATACCGCCTTATAGCCCTGATTGAAGAGCCTGGAGACATCGCTGACAGCGGTACCTGTCTTTATTTCAATACCCAGTTCCTTGATGTAGTCTATTTCAGTGTCAACTATATTCTCCGGTAATTTGAAACCGGGTATTCCATATCGCATCAAACCGCCCGCTTTATCTGCCTTTTCAAATACCGTAACGCGGTAGCCTTTCTTTACTAAATCAAAGGCACATGCAAGGCCTGACGGTCCTGAGCCGACCACTGCCACTCTTTCGTCCTTTGTAATCTCTGCCGGGCTAGCTTTTTCCCTGCCGATTTTCATCTCATAGTCAGCCACAAAACGCTTCAGGTCACGTATCATCAGCCCTTCATCGACAGTAGCTCTTTCACATTCCGATTCACAGGGGTGATAGCAAACTCTGCCAACCACACCTGCAAGAGGAATCGACTTGCGTACAACTTCCAGTGCTTCCTTAAACTTACCCTGTGATATAAGAGCGATATAGGCATGAGCATTTACTCCTGCAGGACAGGCCACACGGCAGGGCGAAACACCCTTTTTATCGATAACCGCTTTATTAGGCACGGCGTAAGGGGACTGAATATAAGCAGCGCTTCGAAGGCTAAGACCCACATCGAATTCGTTATCTACATGTACCGGGCAGACTTTGCTGCACTCTCCGCATCCGGTGCATTTAGTTTCATCCACAAAGCGCGCGTTTCTTTTTATCTTTGCTTTAAAATTACCGACGAAGCCCGAAACTTCTTCCACTTCGCTATAACTCAGGAGATTGATATTGGGGTGTTGACCGACGGTGGTCATCTTGGGGGTCAGGATACAGGCGGCGCAATCGAGTGTGGGGAATGTTTTATCGAACATTGCCATGTGCCCGCCGATACTAGGTTGTTTTTCCACCAGGTAGACTTTCTTACCGGCGTCGGCAATCTCCAGGGCTGCCTGAATACCGGCGATGCCTCCACCCACAACCATAACATTCGGATTAACCGGCACTTCCTTGGTCTGCAGAGGCTGGTGATATTTGACACGATTTACAGCAGCCTCAACCAGCGCCTTGGCTTTCTCGGTAGCCATCTCTTTGTTTTCATGCACCCATGAACACTGCTCTCGAATGTTAGCCATCTGATAATAGTATTGATTGAGCCCCGCATCCTGAACAGCTCGACGGAAAGTCGGTTCATGCATTCTGGGAGAGCAGGACGCTACCACTACTCTGTTCAGCTTTTTTTCTTTGATATCCTCTTTTATCAGGTTCTGACCGGGGTCGGAACACATATATTTATAATTACGCGCTACAACTACGGAATCCAAGCCCTGGGCAAATTCAGTTACTTGTTTGGTATCAACCGTAGCCGCGATATTAGTACCGCAATCGCATATATATACACCAATCCTTACTTCTTCCATTGTTACGCTCTCCTTTACAGATATTTCGCCAGGACTTTATTCGGGTTGACAATATTCTTCTTCAAACCCAATTTATCTTGCTTTAATCCCAGGGCAACACCAATTAGCTGTGTAACAAACAAAACAGGCAAATCAAACTTGGTATTATACTTACTGTTTACTTTTGCCTGATAGGCATCTAAATTCATCTGGCACAATGGACACGGCGTAACAATACACTGCGCACCGTTCTTATCCGCATCATCTAAAAGCTTATACATTAACTCCAGGCAAAGCCCTTCTTCGGATATTACAGCCGAACCACCGCAACATTTGCACTTGGAAGGATACGGAACAGCTTCAGCACCCACCGCCTCTACAATTGCATCCAGTGCAATCGGGTTTTCCGGATGGTCAAACCCTAATCTCGGACGAACCTCCTGACACCCGCTATATGCCGCAACCTTCAGCCCGGTAAGCGGCTTTTTCACTTTTGAGAGTATTGTCTCGGCAGTAATATCACTTAGCAGCGCCTCAATCAGTAATCTTATCTTTACTGTACCTTTGTATTCCAGTCCAACAGCTGCCAAAGCTTCGTTGACCTTCTCTTTTAACTGCGGTTTATCCATCATATGGACCCTGGCTTTACTGAGAGTAACAAAACAAGAACTGCAGGGAGTAACCAGGTCCAGCCCTGTTTTTTCCGCCAGAGCCAGGTTACGCGCAGCTACAACAATAGCTTCTAATTCATCCAGTGAACCGTACGGCGTCGAACCGCAACAGTTCCAATCTTCCAATTCCTTCAATTCCATCCCCAGAGCTTCCGCTATAGACCTGCCGGACATATCCAATCCTACTGCGGTAGCTTCCGATGAACAGCCCGGGTAATATGTATAGCTCTTCATTGGTCACCTCTGACATCATCAAGTTTTTTTATAATTATATCAAGGTCTTTCTTGCCCTTTATTTTCCTTGCGGATAATGGCATACGACCATGCGATAAAAGATTCCAAGCCACGGATATCATACCTAATGCCGCAAAGGGATTGGTAGACATGTAGTAGCCCATCATCATCTGAAACTCGCTGACCCTGCCATTCTTCCTTATCGATTTTACAAAACTATTATACATAACCGGCATAGTAGTATTTTGTGGTTTATATCCATGCCTAATTGCCAGAGACTCGAGCGCATGGA
>CAZJMW010000033.1:5026-15073 GCA_964547375.1 uncultured Dehalococcoidales bacterium
GTAGTATTTTGTGGTTTATATCCATGCCTAATTGCCAGAGACTCGAGCGCATGGAACAAACTTGTTGGCTCTACATTCCTCGGGCAGCGAACGGTACAGGAATAACAGGAAAGGCAGCACCACATTGAACTACTCGACAATACTTCATCGCGCATGTCCGCCCTTACCATTGCAATTATTTCAGAAGGAGTATATTCCCATATTTTTGCACTCGGACATGACGCAGTACACGTGCCGCACTGCATACACAAATTTACTCCTTCACCACCGGGGACCTGACTAACCTCTTTTATAAAGCTCATAGTTTGAGTTTTTTTCATTAAACTCCCCCCCTGTTAAAAATTATTATCAAGTTAAGGCATTAATTTCTATTATGCTTATGTATAGTACTGCAAAATACGATTATTACTCTTTATCCATGATATATATACTGCTATCAGGCGGAGTATAAATATCAATGAATATTACAATAATATTTCAATGGCGTCAAGTTTTTTGATACATTGCTTGTAGGACAAATGTGTACAAATTCAACTAATTAATTGCAACTATTTTTTTAAACCCGTTTATGTAACTGCATCTCTTGACATATCATTATGTTGCTGTTAATATATCGCTTGAAGATTTTTATGAAAGCCGCTACAGGCGTACGTTATATTTAAACCGATAAATTACTATTGTTGCCTGACAGGGAGGGTATTTTGTATGCTATAACTCTATTGGAATAAATTATGGTATATCAACGGCAATATTACGTTATTGCCCTATTTAATAACTATCGATATATCCTGTTTAATATTTCTATTAACTATTAAAACACTAACAAATGTAAATTTTTATAAAAGGGGGCTTAGAAAATCTTGAGAGTAAACAAAGTTATCGCAATCCTGTTTACTGTAGTTATTTCCGCTTCACTGCTCTTTTCTCTTAGCGGATGCAAGGAAGCTGAGATAGTTACAGTAACAAACACCACCACCAAAACCACAACGCTGACAACTACCATTACCGATACCTCAACCTTAACCGAGACTATAACAGAAACAGTGAATGGAGAAGCAAACACCAGAACTATAGTAGATGATGCCGGTAGAACAGTCGAAATCCCGGCTACAGTTAATAAGGTGCTCTGTTGCGGGCCTGTCGAATGCATACTAACTTATATGCTGGCACCCGAAAAGCTGGGCGGCTGGTGTTTTCTTCCTAACAGCACTGAGGGCGCCGACTATTTCGATACCCAATATGCCGACCTGCCGGTAGTGGGAGGTTGGTATGGGAAATCAACAGGCAACTACGAGACGTTTATATCGCTGGAACCGGATTTAATATTGGCCAGTGATGCAGCCACCGTAGAAGAAAGACAGAGCAAATTTGGCAGCATTCCCGTTGTAAGCATCAATGTATTCGATACTTATGACACCATGCCTGAATCCATTCTCAAGATGGGAGAGCTTCTGGGTGTTGAAGAACAGGCACAGAAACTGGTCGATTACTATAATGAAGCAATTGATTATGTCGCTTCCGTATTGACCAACGTAAGCGAGGAAGATAAAGTCACCGTTTACTATGCCGAAGGAGACGGCGGGTTAAGCACCGACCCCTCCGGTTCTCCGCATACCGAGCTTATCGATTTCTGCGGCGGGTCCAATGTTGCCGTAGTCGAAGACCACACCGGATACGGCATGTCCACGGTTTCGATGGAGCAGATTCTTTTATGGAATCCGGATATTATCATCATCGGCAGAGCTGCCGATGCCACCCTCTACAGCCAGATACTGTCAGACTCAATTTGGTCTAATTTACAGGCAGTTAAAGACGGACGTGTATATCTTAGACCTAATAATCCCTTCTCGTGGTTCGACGGGCCTGCAGGAATGAACGAAATTGTCGGCATCTACTGGATGATTCAAACGCTCTACCCGGAACAGTGCGCAAACCTTGACTTAAAGGCAAAAGTACAGGAGTTTTATCTGGATTTCTATCACCATACACTGACCGACGCAGACTACGATGCATTAATGGCAAATACAATTAACACAGCATAATATCGATACAATAAGTTTTTTATTAAAGATGAAGAAATGACCACAAAAAAAGATACGACATGTGCGGAAAATATAAAAAAGCCGGTCTCCTTCTGGAAGAAGACACCGACGATAACACTTAGCCTTTTTATAGCACTTATATTACTTTTCGTTATATCATTTTGGCTGGGGAGATACGGGGTCTCCCCGGCCCAGGTAATCCAGATTTTTCTCTCTAAAATATTCCCCATCACTCCCACCTGGCCGGATATTATGGAAACGGTAATCTTCGATATCAGGCTGCCGCGTATCCTGGCGGCAATATTGATTGGCGCGGCGCTGGCAACAGCCGGAACATCATTTCAGGGTTTATTCCGCAATCCCCTGGTTTCCCCCCAGATACTCGGTGTAACTTCCGGTGCCGGATTCGGAGCTGCGTTGGCAATTGTAATTTCGGGCAATCCGGCAGTTATCCAAATCAGCGCCTTTGGTGTGGCTATTTTAGCCGTAGGTACATCCTGGTTGATAAGCAGCCGCGTCAGGGGTAATCCGACGCTTACACTGGTGCTGGCCGGTATGGCTATCGGAGCCTTGTTTTCAGCGCTGACTTCCCTGATGCAGTATATGGCAGACCCTGAAGATGAACTGCCTGAAATCGTATTCTGGCTGATGGGCAGCCTTAACTCAATATATATGAAGGACCTGATTCCGGTAGCGATTATTATTATCGTTGGTATTACGGTACTGATGTTGATTCGCTGGCGTATCAATGTCTTATCAATGGGAGAAGAAGAGGCTAAGGCACTGGGAGTAAATACGACACAATTGAGGGCGATTATAATTGTTTTCGCCAGCCTGATTACCGCAGCAGCTGTTTCTATCAGCGGAATGATAGGATGGGTGGGGCTGGTTATGCCTCATATCGGCAGAATGCTGGTCGGCCCGTGCAATAAAAAACTGCTGCCGGTTTCGGCACTTCTGGGCGGAATATATATGCTGGTGATAGATAACATCTGCCGCACCGCCCTTTCCGTCGAGATACCGATCGGCATATTAACCGCCATAGTCGGAGTTCCGTTCTTCCTCTATTTAATAAGAAAGGGGAAACAGGGATGGGTATAAAACTGGAAGTTAGTAATGCCGCCTTCAGGTATTTCGGCAGCAAAGACGATGTATTCAATGAAATCAGCTTCAGCCTTTCAGACGGGGATAATCTATGCATATTAGGCCCCAACGGCTGCGGAAAAACGACTTTATTGAAATGCATAGCCAATTTGCTTACCATTACAGACGGAACAATTGTAATTGACAATCATAATATCGGGCAGATGAAACGGCATGATATTGCCAAAAACATCGGTTATATACCCCAGTTACACGCCCCGACTTTCCCGTATACCGTGCTGGATGCCGTTCTCATGGGAAGAACAGCCTATATCGGCCTGATGTCCACACCATCCGAAGAAGATATTGAAATATGCCGCGAAGCGTTGCGGCAACTGAATATCTACCATTTAAGCGAAAGACCGTATACCAATATCAGCGGCGGTGAGAGGCAAATGGTGATGTTCGCCCGTGTGCTGGCACAAAAGACATCCGTATTACTTCTGGATGAGCCGACTTCTCACCTGGATTTTGGCAATCAAAACCGCTTTTTAAGTATACTTAAAGAAATAACCAAAAACGGGTTGCCCTCTATTATGACATCCCATTTCCCCGACCATGTCTTTTTGGTAGCAAACAAAGTAGCTATTATGAATAACGGGAAGTTTCTGGCCTTCGGTACTCCGGATGAAGTGGTAACTGAGGAAAACCTGTATAATATTTACGGGATTAAAGTAAAAGTATTACAATTGGATTCGGGAATAAACCGCAAGATATGCGTTCCAATCGATTAACTATATCTACTATATAATAATGAAAGGGGTTTTATTTAATGACAGTCAGCGCTAAAGAAATCGAAGATTTTTATTATTTTGTAAGGAAAATAGAGGAATTCCACGGGCATGTTTGTGTCGGCATTGCTATGGGTACCAAATCCGCTCTGGCGGCAATGCGTAAACTTGGATTCGACCCGTATGTTAAAAAACATAAGGACTTAATAGTTTACGTTGAAACCGACCGTTGCATGACCGATGCCGTACAGGGAGTAAGCGGCTGCGGGCTTGGTAAAAGGTCTTTAAAATACGTGGACTACGGCAAATTTGCAGCCACCTTTATTAGATTATCCACAGGCGAGGCATATCGAGTAACTACGACAAAGGATTTCCCGAAAGAGCTTTCCGTCGATGAAGTGCTCAAACTGGTATCTGAAACACCGGATGAGGAAATGCTGCTTTTAGAAAGGGTTGAAGTGGATATACCTGAAAACGACTTGCCGGGCAGTGCCAAGGAAAGGGCGGTTTGTTCCGTTTGCGGAGAGCGAGTCATGGATGGCAGAGCCGTATTTAAAGATGACAAGCCCTATTGCAAAGCCTGTCTTTACGGCGCATATTACAGGGTTAAAAATTTATAAAATGCCTTACAATTACAGTTGGAACGTATATTCAGATATATATACGTAATAATTATTAATAACATTGTTAATAATATTACAACACAAAAAGATGGATCAAAAAATGAACACTCACGCCGAAATCGAGAGAATGAACTGCCTCTTTTCTGAGGTTTATCCGTTTATAGCACATCACATAACTGAAAAGTATAAAATTATGAACGGGAATTGTCTCGATATCGGCGCCGGAGCAGGTTCTTTGGGAATAGCACTGGCAAAAATTACCGACCTTTTTGTTGTATCGCTTGACAATGATTCCGCCGCAATTGACATCACGGTAAAAAATATTCTCTTCGAAGGCCTTGCACACAGAATGATGGTTATCGAAACCGATGTTTGTGATATCCCGTTTCCCGATAACAGTTTTGATTTAATTGTGAGCAGGAGCGCCGTTTTTTCATGGCCTGATCTCCCCTGCGCGATTAAAGAAATGTATCGTTTATTAAAACCTGACGGTAGAATTTTTTGCGGCGGCGGTTTAGGCAGCCGGGAAATAAGCCGGAAAATACAACAGCGCATAGCCACCAATTCATACTATAAAAACACCCGCAACAAATGGCATGAGACATCGACTACCAGGGATAAAGGGCAAAACACAGCCTACTTTGTTAACGCCATTGCCGCTAGCGGCTTGAAAGGAAGCGTCGTATTTGATTGCGAAGGTATATGGATAGAAATGACAAAATAATAAGGGGATTTATTGATTAATGAATTATAAGTACATTAAAGATATAGACTGGGAAAATATTTGGAAAATGCAGGCAGGGCATATCCTGCATAGCGGAGAAGAAGCTGCCGCATTCTGGGATAAAAGGTCTGAATCCTATGAAAAAAATGTCAGCCAAAGCACTTACACCGATGAGCTGGTTAAACGAATGGCACTTGCTCCCGACTACTCGGTTCTGGATGTCGGCGGCGGAAGCGGACTAATGGCAGTTCCTTTAGCACAAAAGGTGCGGCATGTAACAGTGCTGGATATTTCGAACGGCATGCTCAATTTACTGGTAAATAAAACGGAATCTATGGGTATATCCAATATCGATATAATAAATAAAAACTGGTATGAGACGGACGTTAAATCGGAAATCAAACCGCATGACGTGGTGCTGGCTTCGCGCTTTTTACCCATGGGAAACAGGTTGCAGGCTTCGCTTCAGAATATGACCTCTGCAGCTAAGAAATGTTGTTATGTAACATGGAGAGCCCGTAGCTTCGACAGCATCGAAGCGGAATCCTGCCGCCTGCTTAACAAGGAATATACCCCCTATCCCGAATATCCGGTTATCTATAACTGCCTGTATCAAATGGGAATAGAGGCTGATATATCCGTTTTCGAGTCCATATCACGTTCCTATTTCAAGGATTTAAATGAAGCGGCCAAATACTTTTCAAGGAACTCGTTAACTGGTGAATTATATTCGAATGATTATAAAAGCTTTATTAAATCCCTGCTGGTAGAAAAGAATGACGGGTTCTACCGGGATTCTTCCACCGAGTGGGCATTAATATCATGGAAGGTTTAAAATCGGAATGCATGAAATCATAGACAGCCATGCCCATATCGACGAGATAGAAAATATCGATACCGTCATAGCCGATGCTAAGATAAATAATGTTATGGCTATAGTTGCGGTAGGAACATCCTTTACGTCCAACCGCAAGATTATGGCTCTTGGTGAAGAGCATAAAAATTATGTATATCCCGCCCTCGGCTTATTCCCCTGGAATATAGCAGATGAAGACTTCGATGCCAATATGGAGTTCATACGGGATAACATTCAGCACACGGTGGGCATGGGAGAGATTGGACTGGACTATAGCAGAAACGTAAAAGAAAGGGCCTCTAAAGAAACCCAGAAAAATGTTTTAAGAGAGCTTCTGCAAATAGCTAAAAATAATAATAAACCCTCTTTAATACATTCCAGGTATTCATGGAAAGATTGCCTGAATATATGCCGGGAATTACAGATTGAAAAGGCTGTTTTTCACTGGTATACCGGCCCTCTCGATATACTGGATAAGATTATCGAGAGCGGTTATTATATTTCCGCAAGCCCAGCTGCCGAATACCACGAAGACCATCGTAAAGCCATCGAGGCAACTCCGATCGAAAATCTTATACTTGAAACCGATTCCCCGGTGACCTACCAGCGAGGAACCGAACTTGAGTATGAATCACGGCCGTCCGATGTAACAAGAACACTCTCTGCGGTATCGGAATTAAAAAACATGGATAAGGGTGCTGTCGCACAAATAACTCTCGAAAATACCAGGAAAATATTCGGCCTGTAAGTTTTCCGGGATACATTTATTATTCAGATACGCTGCTGTATTTAATAAGACGGCTGCCTGTATTTTAGGGATAATAATTTAAAATACCATAAAATATCCCGCTTTATGCCGAAAACCTGTAGATATTTTCTGTCATTTACCTATATAATATAGGAAGGTAAGTGATAAGTATGGAAAATGAAACAGGCAAGAAGACGATATTGATTGTAGACGATGAGGATCATGTCAGGTCCTTATTGAACAGAATCCTTTCCGGTAGTTTTAATGTTATCGAGGCAACGGACGGGCAGCAGGCTGTTGATATAGCTCTAAGCCGGCATCCGGATGCTATATTGATGGATATTATGATGCCCAAAATGAACGGGGATGTCGCCTGCCACGTTATAAAGAGCGACCCCGCGACTTCAAATATACCTGTAATCATGCTTACTGCGCTCGATTATGATTTAAACCGGAAACTCAGCCTGGATGTCATGGGGGCAGATGACTATATAACCAAACCGTTCGAACCGAAGATGCTGCTGGAAACAATCAGTAAATTACTCAACAATCAATGATTTTTTAAGCCTGATTTGCTTATATTCCCTTTTCCCGACTACTTCTTATGGGAATATTATCATTCATATTGATTTTATTTAAATTTCATACTATACTTTACTTGCATTGTATGAGCAGACGCTCACAATAGTAATAAGGAGGTTGTCCATGAAATCACAATCATTACAGGAAATGGTAAAAAGTATCTTTTGCGACGATTCCACCAAAGAACAGTTTTTGGCAAATCCCGACAGCGTAATGAGCCGCTATAACCTGACCGAAAATGAGAAAACAGCCGTTTTGAATACCAGCTCCAGCTTTGGCCTTGCAACCTCCAATTCACCTGCATTGGCTAAGACAATTCAAGCCGGCATTATGTGGATATAAATAGTTTAAAGATTTATCCTGATGCGTATCAATAGCAAATATCATCTTCTGCGAAAAGAAGTAGAAGAATGTATTTTTCTGTTGTCGGATGAAATTCGCAATTATGTAATAGAGCCTTTGCAATCCTGCGGAAGAATTTTTTCTGTAGAGATTGAAAAGCAACGACCGTGGGCCATACTTCCAATCCTGGTATTTGAATCTATTAGCGGCAGTTCTGAAAAAGCGCTGCCGCTTGCTGCGTCTATTCAATTCTTTATGGCTGCCGGCGATGTTTTCGACGATATCGAAGACAATGATTCACCACTCTCATTATGCGCCAAATACGGAACTGCAGTAACCAACAATATTGCCACTACCCTGCTGGTACTGGGCGAAAAGGCAATTGCCCGGCTTAAAGACAGAAACGTAGACGAACAAATTATAGTTCACATTCTGGATAGCATTAATTCCTATTATTTAATTGCATGTACAGGACAACATCTGGATTTATTATATGAAAACAAACGCAACATTTCTGAAGATGAATATCTTAATATTATCAATTTAAAATCAGCCTCTCAAATAGAATGCTCATGTTATACAGCAGCGCTTCTAGCTACTAAAAACAAAGAACAACAGAACCTTTTTAAAGAATTCGGGGTTAACCTGGGAATGATGGCACAAATTATCAACGACTTATCTGGTATAATTAATATGAAGGATATTTTGAAACGAAAGATGACGTTGCCTGTTATTTTCGCTTTAAATCAATCCGAAGATAATATTCGAGATATTTTGCAAAAACATTATATCGAAAAAGAGGAATCCAAAATCAGTGCTGATATAATTGCAGGATTTATTTCCGACACCGGAGCCATCCATTATGTGACTATCCTATTAGAGGAATACAGGTTAAAAGCAACAGATGCTCTTACAAAACTAGAACAAACTGGTATAAATATTGTGAATTTAAAAGAACTAACGAAATGAAACAAAAAAACAATAACAACAAAGTCAACTTCAACAGTACCATAGAGAATACACACAATAAACAAAAATTCATATTTATATTTTTAGGTATATGTATTATTGCACTTTCTGTTGTTTTTTTTGCTTTAAGTATAAATAAATCCTATATTGGTGCCACTTTTGCTTTAACAGATGACGGTTGGCTTATACATAGCGTTGACCCATCTGGGATTGCTGGTCAAATTGGTATAAGCGAAAACGATAAACCAATAGAGATAAACGGGCAGGATGCCGAATTATTTTTAAAGGACTTTGAAGAAGATGGACAGTGTGTAGGAATAACTGTTACAGAACTTACCGTTATTACTACTGGGGATGAGATAATATCAATAACATCAGATAGTAGTTCACCTTCACTACAATTAATTGGGGAAACAAGCGCTTTTTTCCTGCTCTGCGTGATATTTTGGGTAACATCATTCTATGTATATATTAAGAAGCCTGACAATACCGCAGCGATATTGTTATTCCTTTGTTCTATAGCATTTGGTTTAGCGTTAAGTGCAAATGTTGCTGGATTAAGAGTCATACCAACATCGGTTCATCTTTCCGTAATCTCAATGGTTATAGCCCCTTGGTTACTTCTGCATTTTTTTATTGCACTTCCAGTAGAAAGAGAGCAGCAAAGCCGTAATCCCCTAATTTTTCTAATTTATATAATTCCTTTGATTACGATAATCATTTATTTCTTTATTGGTCATATAAATGAGGAACCATCGACTACATTTCGTTCATTGAGATTACTTGAATTCGGGGCAGGTTTTGTATTAGCAATCGGAATGGCTATTTATAACTATGTCAGTGCTATTTCCCCCAAAACACGACAACAAATGAAACTTGTTTTGTATTTCTGTATTGGAGCTATAGCACCTTTCCTATTATTCAGTCTTTTACCAACAATAATAACTGGCAATATTATTTTATCATCCAGCTACAGTTTAGTATTTATCTCTCTTATTCCTATCGGTATGGGATACGCTGTATTGACACAAAAATTACTGGATATCAATGTATTTGTAAGGCGGGGTGTAATATATGCGGCAATCTCGATAGTAATCGCCGCCGTCTTCTCTATGGTAATAATTTTGATGCTCTTTTACGTGCAAACATTATCGGTTTTGCAGGCCGTTCTAATTGCATTGATTATGGGGATAGTGGCAAGCGTTCTTTTCGGCCCAATTAAAAACGGCATAGAATTCCTGGTAGACAAGTATATTTACAAGGATAAATACGACTATCGAAAGACTG
>CAZJMW010000034.1:0-14934 GCA_964547375.1 uncultured Dehalococcoidales bacterium
GGGATTCCTATATGGTGGGGGCACTTGCTCGATTTAATATAAATCATGAACAACTTCTTCCGAAAGCTAAAAGCGCTGCCGCGGAACTGGGGTTGGTAGCTCCGAATATAAATCCGTTTATGATAACCGTTGCTCAACTGGTGGAGGTTATACACGTCGTGGAGAATAGCATCCAGATAATCGACCGCCTGCTGGATAAGGGATTGAAGGAAGAGCCGAATGTTGTTAATCCGAAGCGCGGGCGCGCTATATCTTCGGTAGAAGCACCGCGGGGTATACTTTTCCATGACTATACCTATGGAGAAAGCGGTATCTTGAAGGAAGCCAATTGCGTCATCCCGACAAATCAGAATCACAATAATATTCAGAAGGATTTCGAAGCCCTTATCCCGGCAATACTGAGCCAACCTGAAGATGAAATACGGCATATCATGGAAATGCTGGTAAGAGCATACGACCCGTGTATATCCTGTTCTGCGCACATGTTAAGAATTAATTTTAAATAAACAATAGAATACAACGGATGCGGTCATAATCTTTCTTTGAGAATGGCTGCATCCGTTTTTAACTCCGGCAATATTATTTATTGTATCTTGAAAAGTTATATAATTTCTTGCTTTAGTTATCTCAAATTCTTTCCAGTGTAAATCTTCTTGACACAGTTATGCAGTCCATTTAAAATGGATAGCGAGGTGGAATCATGCTTTGTCCTGTTTGTAAAACTGATATGATCGATGTCGAATATGAACAAATAGAACTGGATTATTGTGTAAAATGCAGGGGAGTGTGGTTCGATTCCAACGAACTGGAATTGCTGTTTGAAAAGATAAATCTACAAAACAGCGGCCTGTCAGTTTCGACACTGATTTCCAGAATAGATGAAAGCATACCTGAGGATAAGCATAAATGCCCGATTTGTAAGCAGAAAATGGGAAAAGTGAGTATCGGTGATTCTCTCAGGATTGTTATAGATATCTGTACCAATGGTAACGGATTATGGTTTGATGGCGGAGAAATTATTCAGCTCATAAAGCATGCCTCTGTTAATACCGGGCAAAAAGACGGGGCGGAACAACAGGTAATAAACTTCCTGGGAGAAGTCTTTCGCATATAAGGGAAGTTGAATAGTATCCCGTAAGCACGGGAACTAAAATTAGGAGGTGTTTCTTGGAGATCGTACTTTGGGTTTTACTGGGAGTTGTAGTTTTATTGTTACTGTTTTATGTTTTTACCTACAACGGTTTGGTACGCTTACGCAACCAGGTTAAGAATGCCTGGGCTCAAATTGATGTTCAGTTAAAGAGAAGATATGACCTTATACCCAACCTTATGGAAACGGTTAAAGGTTATATGAAGCATGAAAGAGAAACTCTGGAAGCCGTAACCAATGCCAGAAATCTGGCTCAGAAAATTTCCGATGGTGGCGCTGCGGCGCGTTCCAAAGCGGAAGGTGAGCTAAGTTTTGCCTTAAGCAGATTGCTGGCTGTTGCCGAAAACTATCCCGATTTAAAAGCCAACCAGAACTTCCTTGCTTTGCAGGAAGAGCTCGCTTCGACCGAAAACAAAATCAGCTTTTCACGCCAGTTTTATAATGATTCCGTTTTAAACTATAACAATAAGATACAGATGTTCCCCTCGAATATTGTTGCCGGAATGAGCGGATTTAAACTGGGTGAATTCTTCGAAGTAACCGCTGCAAACGAGAGAGAGGCTCCCAAGGTCAGTTTCAGTTAAAGGAAATTAAAACACTATGTGGGAACAGATAAGGTCCAACCGGATAAGGTCGGCGATTCTGGTTATAGGCATGGGGGCTTTGCTATTCGTAATCGGTTATTTCCTCGGCTTGTATTTTTTCGATAGCGGAATAGGAGGCCTGTTAATCGCCATAGCATTATGGTTGATAATGACGCTTATTGGCTATTTCCAGGGGGACAGTATTCTGCTGGCATCTGCCGGGGCAAAAAAAATCAAACATGATGATCATCCGCGTCTCTATAACATTGTAGAAGAGATGCGGATTGCTTCAGGTCTGCCGAAGACGCCGGATATATATATAATCGACGACCCGTCACTGAATGCCTTTGCAACCGGGCGTGACCCCAATAAAGCTGCCGTAGCCATAACCTCCGGTCTGCTGCAACAGTTGAACCGCGATGAGTTGCAGGGTGTGATGGCACATGAAATATCCCATATAAAAAACAAAGATGTCTTGCTGATGGCCATGACCAGCGTGTTGCTGGGTACGATCGTTATGCTATCATGGTACGGTTCCCGTATCATGATTTTTGGCGGAGGCGGTTCCAGGCGTGATTCTTCGTCCGGTGGAGCTGCCCAGGGTATAATTATGATTGTGGCACTCCTGTTGATGATACTGGCGCCTATTTTTGCACAGTTGATATATTTTGCCATATCAAGAAAGCGTGAGTACCTGGCTGATGCCTCTGCTGCAATGTATACCAGGTATCCTGAAGGGCTGGCTTCCGCGTTGGAGAAACTGGGGGCGTCGAGCGGGCAATTGAAATCAGCCAACCAGGCAACTGCACCGATGTATATCGTCAATCCCTTTCGTAAAAAGGGTAGAGCGGCAACCGATTTAAGCAGCACGCATCCGCCGATATCGGAAAGAATTCGTATCTTGCGCGCTATGGGTGGCGGCGCTTCGTTCATAGATTATGAAAAGGCCTACAAACAGGTGCATAACGGCAAAGGGAGTGTGATACCTGCTTCTGCCATGTCGCTGACCGGAGAATCGGCTCATATTCCAGCACGTGTGTCAACAGTTGAAGACCCTGGACGGCTTGAAAGAACACGGGAAACCTCTGACGTAATGTGGAAGTTAAGCAATTATAAAACAATCGATTGCCCATGCGGAACAAAGTTGAGAGTTCCTCCGCACTTTGACCAGAAAAGCATCCAGTGTCCGCATTGCGGCAGGCAGCACTCCGTCTAAAATATAATACAATCATCAATCAAGTAATGTTTAACAAGGGAGATACGAGTTATCTCCCTTGTTGTTTATAAATTAAATATACCAGGCTTTATCTTGAGCTATCCTTGATACAATGATAAAATGCTCTAGAGTAATAATTATCTGTCAAGGATTTTGTTATCCCATCAACCTCGGGGGAGTGTCGGAACTGGCAGACGAGCAAGACTTAGGATCTTGTGCCGCAAGGCGTGGGGGTTCAAATCCCCCCTTCCCCACCAAATAAAGTTTAAGTGGTTAAAAACTCTCCCGTTTACTGTAAAAATGCTATTTTCAGACATAAAAACTATTGACACGGAGTATCAACAAGAGTAACCTCAATATAGGTAGAATTTCAGTCGTCAACGAAACATTGTTGCATCCTTTGTAATTATCAGACTCCTTATTAAAGGAGTGTTGAATATAATTAATTTTGTGTAATTAAAGGAGGCACTTATGCAGGGTGATGAACTGAAAAGCAAATCCGTACAGACTGAGGCACTACCTCCTCCCCCCAAAATTCTTACCAAACCACTCCCCGTAATTCTTGATGAAATGGAAGCCAACATCAAGGCTGCCATTGAAGCTGCCAGCAGAGCTGAGGACGCTTCAAAAAAGGCTAATAATGCTGCTGTACTGGCAACCAAAGCCTCGGGCGAAGCGGAAAAAAGAGCCGAGGAAGCCCGTAAAGCCGGAGAAACGGCGGCGCAAAAGGCAACGACTGCAGCCGCTGAGGCGGCGGCCAGAGCTGAAAAAATAGCTCAGACAGCTATTGCCGATGCTGAAGAAGCGGAACGGAAAGCCAGGGAGGCAGCCGATACTGCCAGCATGGCTGCGGAAGAAGCAGCTACCCGGGCGGAGGAATCCGCTCTCAGGGCTGAAGAAATAGCCAGGGCAGCTCAATATGCAGCAGAAGAGGCAACTACAAAGTCCAATGAAGTTGCGCAGGCCGCAAAAGAAGTTGCTCAAGCGGCACTAAACGCAGCCGAGGAAGCTGCCATCAGGGCTGAAGATGCGGCGATACTTGCCAGGCAAGCCGTAGAACGGTCTACCGAAGCCGCCAGCGCAGCCGGAAAACAGGCAGGCAGCGCAGCTAAACTGGCAGAAACTGCAACAGAAGAAGCAAACAAAAATAAAGATTCGGAATCGGCAAAAAAGGCCGATGATGCCGGCAGGGAATCTAAAAAAGCGGCCGCTTTCGCTTTCAGGTTGGCTGACGAAACGGTCAGAAAAGGTGAATTAGCCGATATAGCCGGCGACTCGGCTATTATAGCGGCAACAAGAATCTCCGGCGTTTTGGCTGAAAGAATTGATGAATCGGGGAAAGATGCCAAGGAAGCAGCTTCCAAGGCTTTTCGAACGGTCAGCGAAACCAATAAGAAAGCAGAATATGCCGATACTGCAGGAGATGCAGCGTTATCCGCTGCCATTAATGCACTGGCTGAGCAAACCGCTGCCAGAGCCAGAGAAACAGCGGTATCAGCCAGGGATTCCGCTTTAAGTTCGATAGAAGCTGCCAAGGATGCATCCAGAATTGCCGATGAAAAGTTGGAAATGGCCAAGAATGCTGCCGCTGAGGCATCGCAGCAAGGCACCATGGAGGCAGCTATTAAAGCTGATGAAGCCGGCAGAGAAGCAAAAAAAGCGGCCTTGACTGCTGCACGTTTAGCTCAAGAGGTTGCCCGAAAAGGAGAACTGGCCGGAATTGCCGGTAGAGAAGCGCTTGAAGCAGCGACAAAAGTATCCGGTGAATCCGCAACAAGTACCGAAAAGGCCGGGAGGGATGCCAATGAGGCATCGGCAGCCGCCTCAAAATTAGCAGAGAACATTGCAAAAAAGGCTGAAACAGCCGACATCGAGTCGGATAAAGCTCTGGCGGCAGCAATTTCATCCGCCGTAGCTCAGGCATTTGCCAAAGCGGAGGAAGCTCAAAAAGCTTCGCAGACAGCCAGCGCCAAAGCCGCCGATATCGCCAGAATAAAAGCTGAGGAAACCGATAGGTCTGCTAAAGAAGCAGTCGGGCGCGCCGAGGAAATTGCGCTGGCTGCCCAAAAAGCGGCCGATGAAGCCCTGGCAAAAGCGGAAGAGGCTCTGGTGAGAAAGGTAGTCAGGAGACTTACGCAGTCCGAGTGGGTAATATATATGATAATTATTGTCCTGGCTATTGTTTTCGGGGCTGTTTTCCTGGCTGTTGCTTTAACCTCCGGTTTATAAAGAAGTGAAGGAAATAAATGGCGTTGGAATTTATACCAGCCGTCGGTAATCGTTAATAATATTGATTTTATAGCTGATGGCTGGTATAATGAATCTTCATGAAATAGCAAAAACCTCTCTGCTCCAAAGTATGAGTGAGGGGTTTTTATTTAATGAAACGGTTTGTATGGGATAATTATTATGAATAATGAAATAGATGTAGAAGACAAACAACATAAGATGGAAACGGAGAAAATGCGCCATTCGGCGGCGCATATTATGGCGGAGGCTGTTTTATCGATCTTTCCGGATGCCAAATTCGGCATCGGGCCTGCAATCGAAAACGGATTTTATTACGATTTTGACTTGCCGAGGCCGTTAACACCTGATGATTTATCGGTCATCACCGATAAAATGAATAATATTATTACACAGAATTTGCCCTTTCTAAGGGAAGAATTAACAAAAGACGAGGCGCGTCGTTTATTTGCTTCTCAACCATATAAAATTGAACTTATTAACGATATCGAGGATGAAAAAGTCAGTATTTACCGGCAGGGTAATTTTACCGATTTGTGTCGTGGCCCTCATGTGGAGTCTACCGGTAAAATCAAGGCATTTAAACTGGTAAATATCGCCGGGGCTTACTGGCGCGGTAGCGAAAAGAATGCGATGCTTCAGCGTGTATACGGATTAGCATTCGCTACAAAAAAAGAACTTGATGACTATTCGACGAAAATGGAAGAAGCTGCCAAAAGAGACCACAGGAAACTGGGGAAAGAGCTTGACCTTTTCAGTATACATGAGGAATCAGGCCCCGGACTGGTTTGCTGGCATCCTAAGGGTTCCTTGATACGCAGTATTATCGAGGATTTCTGGAAGGCGGAGCATACAAAGCGCGGTTATGATATTCTGTACACTCCTCATATTGCTAAAGTAGACCTCTGGAAAACCAGCGGACACTGGGAGTTCTACCGCGAAAATATGTACAGTCCGATGGAAGTAGATGAAGAGGAATATGTTATCAAGCCTATGAACTGCCTCTATCACATACTGATTTATAAGAGCAGATTAAGGAGTTACCGTGAGTTACCCCTGCGATGGGCAGAACTGGGCACCGTTTACCGTTATGAGCGTTCTGGGGTATTACACGGATTGTCTCGTGTGAGAGGGTTTACACAAGATGACGCCCATATATTTTGCCGCTTCGACCAGCTTGAAGATGAAGTGGTGGACGTTCTTGATTTAGCCTCATTTATGATGGACTCGTTTGGCTTCACCAACTATAAAATAATACTTTCTACTCGTCCCGAAAAATATGCCGGCAGCCTCGATATCTGGGAAGAGGCGGAAAGCATACTGTCCAGGGCACTGGAACGCCGAAAAATTAATTATAAAGTTGACCCGGGAGAAGGCGCTTTTTACGGGCCTAAAATAGATATTAAATTCGAAGATGCTGTCGGCAGGGATTGGCAGGGGCCGACTATCCAGGTCGATTTCAATAACCCGCAGCGCTTCGATGTAAATTATATCGGGGAAGACGGCAAAGAACATATGATTGCCATGGTGCACCGTACTGTTCTTGGGAGCATGGAACGCTTTATGGCATGCCTTATCGAGCATTACGGCGGAGCCTTCCCGGTATGGCTGTCACCGGTACAGGTAGAGATATTACCGATTGCAGACCGGCATGGCGATTATGCAAAGAAACTGGAAAGCGAACTGAAGAGCAGGAATCTGCGGGTAGAAACAGATTATCAGCAGGGGACTGTTAACAATAAAATCCGTCAGGCTCAGGCGCAGAAGATACCTTATATGCTTATAATCGGCGATAAAGAGGTAGAGAACGGTACTGTTTCAGTACGCTTCAGGAGCGGTGAGCAAAAGAATGGGATACCGTTCGATGAATTTTTAAATATTGTAGTTAAAGCGGTGGCAGAAAAATCTGAAAATTAGAAATACTTGAAAAAAACAGCTTTACTATGCTATAGTCCTTGTATAGAAGTGACAGATCCAGGGAGGGATATAAAGATATAATTAAAGAGTTACGTGTAAACGAAAAAATTAAGTGCAAAGAAGTACGTCTTGTCGGTGAGAAGGGTGAGCAGTTAGGAATCATGCCCTTATATCAGGCACGCGAGCTGGCAAAGAAACAGGGTTTTGACCTTGTTGAGGTTGCAGCTATGGCAGTTCCGCCTGTTTGCCGGCTTATGGATTATGGCAAATTTAAGTATCAACAGACCAGGAAAGAACGAGAGACCAAGAAGACACAGAAGCTCTCGTTATTAAGAGAAGTAAGGTTGCGTCCTAAAATAGGCGACCATGATTTCGACGCCAAGGCCAGGGCAGCCAAAAGGCTTTTGGAAGGTGGAGATAAGGTTAAATTAACCATAATGTTCCGCGGACGTGAAAATGCACATCCCGAATTGGGTTTACGCTTACTTGAAAAAATGTCTGATTCCCTTAAAGAAATCGCATCTGTGGAAAGGCAACCAATTAAAGAAGGTGCAAGATTACATTTAATATTAGTGCCGCAACCATCGGCTGTGAAAACTAAAGTAAAGGAAGAAGTAAAACAGGAAGAAGATGCCAAAACTTAAAACACACAAGGGAGCAAAAACCAGGTTTCATATTACCGGCAGCGGTAAAATTATGCGCACCAAGGGCATGAAAAGCCATTTGCGTCGCAATAAATCCCGCCGGGTAAAGATGCAGTTCGATGAAACGATTCCTCTGCATGCAAGCGACAAGAAAAGAATAAGAAGGCTTATCCCTAACGGGGTATAGTTAGATAGGAGTAATACATTGGCAAGAGTAAAAACAGGGGTAACCGCCCACAGAAGACACAAAAAGGTACTGGCACTTACCAAGGGACACAGAGCGAGTAACAGTACTCTCTACAAGCGTGCTCATGAATCGATGATGCATTCATTAAGGTATGCATACATTCATCGCAAAGACCGTAAAGGCGACATGAGAAAACTCTGGATTACACGTATCAATGCAGCCAGCAGAGCGTACGGTGTAAATTACAGCCAGTTAATGAACGGGTTAAAAGCGTCAGGAATTGACATTAACCGTAAAATGCTGGCTGATATGGCTGTCAACGAACCGGATTCATTTGCCAGGCTGGTTAAGCTCGGACAGGCATCTTAATAGCTGTATAAATAAGGTTAAAAAAATACCCCCGCTGATAAAGCGGGGGTATTTTTGTATCTATTTGTTATATTTAGTTAAAGATCCATTACCGCTTTCAATTCGTTATCGGATACATTTTCCAGCCGGAACCCGAGGTTGCGAACCAGGTTTATCATCTTAATGTTATCTTTGAGGATGATTCCATAGAGTCCTTTAAGGTTCTTCTCTCTTGCTATACCGATTAACATGTCGGTAAGTTTATGCCCCAGCCAGATATCCTGGAATTCGTCGGCGATGACAGTAGCAAATTCTCCGAATTCTTTTCCTGATTCGATAATTAACCGGCTTACTCCCACAATTTGTTTTTTGTTGCCGCCGTTATATTCTGCCACAATTGCCATTTCCCTGTCGTAATCTATGTTGCAGAAACGGCTTAGCATATCATGAGTGAATTCGTTAATGGGATGGAAGAATCTAAAACTTTTAGATTGCGGAGATAATCCATTAAGGAGTGCATGTTCCAGCGGTTCATCTTCAGGGCGAATGGGACGCAGCAAAACCTGTTTCCCATCGTGACAGTTCCAGTTTTGTATATAGCGGGTCGGATATGGTGAAATAATCAGATGAGACGATTCAGGTACTCCGTTCTTGATAACTTCCGCATCAAGGACGATACGGGCATCCAGTGCCACAACTTTACCTTCACTGATAACCAGAGGATTGATATCCAGTTCGGCGATTTCGGGGAAGTCGACAATCATGTTTGACACCCTGATCAATGTTTCATCAATAAGATGCAGGTCAACCGGCGCTTTACTTCTGAAACCATTTAACAATGCCGAGTATATTTTAGTCCTCTCCACCAGTCTTCTTGCCAGTACCTGGTTAAGGGGAGGTAATCCGATGGCAATATCCTTATGATACTCTGCTTCAATACCGCCCTGTCCGAAGATTATGACCGGCCCCAGCGTAACATCTTTTTTACTGCCTATAATAAATTCATAGTCGTATTTGCCGACCATTTTTTGTATGGTAACACCCTCGATTTTAGCCTTTGGCGCATTCTGTTTAACGGTTTCCATCATATTGGCATAGGCTTGCTGGAGTTGTTGCGGTGTCTTAATATTTAAAGCTACACCGCCGACATCGGATTTATGAGAGATGTCGGGTGACTGTATTTTCATAACTATCGGATAACCGACGGAATCGGCGGTAGCTACTGCCAGTTCCACATCTTTAGCGAAGAACGGATAACTTACACCGATACGATAGGTATTAAGGAACTTTTTCGAATCCTCTTCACTTAATAGAGTCTCGCCTTTATTTACGGCATTATTGATAATCGTCTTTAAATGATTTTTTGCGATACCTGTATCAAATGGTATGTCTTCAGGTACCTGGTAGAGGCTTTCCAGGTTCTTGGCATATTTATACATGTAAAGATAAGCTTCCATCGCTTCTTCGGGAAACTCGTATGTTGGTACCTTGTTGGCGTAGAATAACTGCCGGGCACCGGCAACCTCTTTGCTCCCCATCATGGTCGTCAGTATGGGTTTAGCGCTTTTCTTGGATATTTTTACAATTCCTTTTGCTACATCGGTAGCGTTGGCCGCGCCCTGCGGAGTGTAGATAACAACGATACCGTTGATACCGGGGTCTTTAAGCGCAATTTCTATGGCCTTGGTATAACGTTCCTGGTCGGCATCTCCCAGTATGTCAATCGGATTTGCCTTGCTCCAGAAAGTTGGCAATACTTCATTTAAAGCATTGACTGTTTCCTGGGTTAATGCGCTGAGTTTTCCATCTTTAGCAATCAGGGCATCTGTTGCCAGGACTGAAGGTCCGCCTGCGTTGGTAATGATCGCAACATTTTGCTCCTTGGGAAGGTGAGTAGAATCGAGTATCGAGGCGCAGTTAAAGAGGTCGGCAACTTCATCTACACGCACAACACCGGCACGATTGAAAACGGCATCGTAATAGGCATCGTCACCCACAAGTGCTCCGGTGTGGGATTTTGCGGCTTGAATGCTTTCCTGGAATTTGCCCGGCTTGATTACAATAATCGGTTTACTGCGGGCAAAACCACGGGCAGCGCTCATAAAATTCTTTACGCTTGCCAGTGTATTACCGATTGTTTCCATATAGATGATAATACTCTTTGTTTCGGGGTCGTCACCGAAATAATCAATCAGGTCTCCAAAATCGACGTCCATCATACTACCGATAGAAACGAATGCACTGAAACCGATGTCGCGGCTGATTGCCCAGTCCAGAACTGCGGCACCCAGAGCTCCGCTCTGAGATAAGAATGCGATATTACCGGTTTTGGTTATCTTACGTGCAAATGAACCGCTGAAATCCGCACCCGGACGCATTGAACCGAGACAGTTGGGTCCCATTAGGCGAATACCATTTTTACGGCAGGTATCCATTATTTTTTCAAGACGTTCGTTTCCTGCTTTACCTGCTTCTTTAAAACCGGCGGAAATGATAATAATGGCTTTAGTGCCGATTTCAGCGCAGCTTTCTACGATAGCAGGGACGTTTTCAGCGTTAATGGTAATAATTACGAGTTCGGGTACTTCGGGGAGGCTGGCAAGATTGGGATAACACTTTAAATCAAGAAGGGTTTCGTATTTCGGATTGATCGGGTATACCTTGCGTCTGTCCTTCCCGATGATAAGGTTTTCCAATACAATGTTTCCGATTGCGCCGGTTTTATTGGAAGCTCCTACCAGGGCAACGCTCTGCGGGTCGAAAAATGAATTGATTTTGTTCATAATTGTTGCCGTTGTTCTCCCCCTTTAAATATTTAATCCGTATTTAGAAAAATAAACGATTTTTTATAAAGAAAAAACCCAATTGTGTAATATAATAATATAAAATGCAAAATTCTTCAATTTTAAGAATTAGAGAATCTTTAATTTAGGCTTTTAACCAAAAATCCATTTGTAATCAGCATTTATTTGCATAGGTGTGATAAAAAGGGTGGTGCAGTGTTATCGATTCGCTTGTAATATATATTACATAATGTCAACTCTTGAATATGAGAACGATGTCGGAGAATAAAAAGTATAAAATAAATAATCTTCTTCAAATATTATATAATATTGGTGATAATAATAGTAATGATAAATTACCGGTATATTATTACCGTGACAGGAGGCGGAAATGCCCAAGGCGCTGGTTAACGGAATTAATATTAATTACAGAATCGAAGGTAGCGGAGAGCCTCTTGTTATGATAATGGGGGTAGCATCTGATTTAAAAGCATGGTATTTTCAAACGCGCGTCTTAAAAAAACAGTTTCAATTAATCACTTTTGATAACAGGGGTTGCGGAGAAAGCGATAAGATAACAGAACCCTATTCCATAAGGACTATGGCAGATGACACAGCGGCGTTAATGAATCACCTGGGGATTGAAAAAGCACACGTGCTGGGAATATCGATGGGAGGAATGATAGCGCAGGAACTGGCAATAAACTACCCGGAAAAGGTAAATAAACTTATATTGGGGTGTACCTGTGCAAAAAGGTCCGACCCGGCAGGTATTTCCGAGGAATTACCCAAAATACTGGGATACGATGGGAATTACTCTTATGCCGATTTACAAAACATACCAGTCGAAAATATCGTAATTGCCATGGCAAAACTGGCTTTTAATAAAAGGATAAACAGGTTATTTCTTTCAATTGGTATAAAACTCGCCGTAAAGAGGATGAATTTTTCCGGTATTTCAAATCAGATTTATGCAATATGGAAACATGATACCATCGAACGATTGAAACTGATTAAAGCCTCAACGCTGGTTATTACCGGTAATGCGGACAGGATAATCAATCCGCAGTCCTCATTGGTTATTGCGAAACGGGTGCCGAAATCAAAATTAGTAAAATACGATGGAGGCTCGCATGCCTTTTTTGTTGAAATGAGGAAACGTTTTAATAATGAGGTTATCGCCTTTCTAAAGAACGGATAGAATAGAAAATAATTATTTCATCTAATTCAGTACTCTTATTTTAATAAAGGACATTTGCACCTGACGCAAAAGTCTTCTTTTATATCATTAAAATAGATACATGAGATACACAAAATCTCCGAATCCCTGCTTTTATCGTATTTCTCGAAATAGAATAAACCTTTATGATGGCGCACGCGGTCGCCGATATCATAGTAATTGAATATATCGGTGTAATCCCTCCATTTAAGTGTTTTTACTTTTCCCGAATCCTTTTCTATTTTAATAATGTAATATGTATGGTATTCGTTACGGGAATGTTTGTTATGGAATTGTTTATCTACAACTACTCCGTCCCAGGTTTTATCCAGCTTTCTTTTTGCGGTCTGCAGAGCTGCTATGGTGATAAACATGCCTCCTATTCCCATACCGTAGAATAAAGATTCCGGCCAATCCAGTTCACCTGTATGATTACCGTAAATCGGAAAAGCTATAATAGCTATGATGGCCAGAATAGATGAAAAAAGAAATGACCATGTGATGGAATCCCTTTTATATTTGGAATAGGCCGGGTCTGATATTTTATCCGAAAAGCTCATTAAATTTACCTTGATATTTTTTACCGGTGCGGTAATTTTATCACATACATGCCAGAAAAACGATTGTTTCAAGGGTGCATTCCAATCGAGTAATTGTACTATTAACTGTGATAATAACGAATAAAACCTTTTTATGACCGGAGGTTAAATTTGTTTACTGGTGAAGGGATGGGTAATTTTACAGCGAAGGGAAGCTCCGAAGCGAGAATTTTATACCCACTGCTTAGAAGGCACAAACGAAGCTTTTTTACTGTTTAGCTTTGGACCCGGTATTGCCTCAGGCATGGAGGCCGATTTGGAAAACCTCAAAGCAGTGGGTGTCTTTTTGGCATCTTTCATATGTGTTTAACCTCCTTTTACTAAAAAATAATAAAAATTTTCCACGATTGCAACTGAAAAGAATTAACTAACATCATCAATAACATTTTAACACAAACAAACAAAACCTTTTAATGACAGCTTTCTTTATACCCATAAATAAACGGGCCGTTAGCGGCCTTTCAGTTCCCTGAAAACGGGATGGTGAAATATTATTGTCAATATAAAATCGTAAATGACAAAAATACTCTGTATTTTGACGTATGGTTCAAACGTATGTTACGATATGAAATGTTTCCTCGCATTTTTTGTTGAAAGGGTTAACCGATTGAATATAGCAGCGGAACCAAATATCAAGATCAAACTTAACGTTCCCAATGTCATAACCACAACACGCATTATAATGACGGCCGTCATTGTCATACTTTTAGCTATGGGCAGTGAAACTCAAATCCTGGCTGCCGGAATAATTTTAATCATTGCTGCCTTAACCGATTTCCTGGACGGTAATATTGCACGTCGCATGAAACAGACCAGCCGCTTTGGTTCGCTCTACGACATGATAGCCGACCAGATCCTGTTTATGCCCACCCTCATACTGGCAATCATGGCCGGGTGTTTTGAACGCACTGACGGATTGGTATTCTGGAATCCGTACCTGTATGCCGTTCCGGCTCTGCTTGGCGGTGTTTTAGCTCTAGTCGGGATAGCTACCTACCTCATCAAGCGCCGCAGGAAGGATTTCGAATTTCCCACCCCCACCAAAATCGCCAAACTGAATTACTGGTTCTGGCTGGTACCGCTTATTGTGGCTATTTTAAACGTAGGCCCGGACATTGTGCTGGCAATCCTGATGTACATGGCGCTGGTTTCTACCATCATGACCTTTTATTCATATTTGAAAAAGGCCAGCTACGTCTTTACGGATTAAATAGCGCGATAGTAGTTTAGCTACCGGTATCTAAAACGCTTTGCAATGCGAATTACATATTTGCAGGTAGATGCGGTTTATATTGCCTGGTGGATGTTTCCCGGTAAACAGTGGAGTGGCGGTTTAAGTGCATAAAATCAGCCGGAAAGGATGATATAAAACCCGGTTTCCCGTTCTTTCCAGTATTGCAGCGATGACGCGAAAATGTGCTCTATTATCTCCATCTCAGCCGCCATATTTGCCCTGACCGTTTTGAAATTGGTAAACACGATTACATAACCCGGAGCCGGTTTCCATGACATATCGGTCAAGCAGTCACTTAAAGCGTCCCAGTTCATGCCGAAGTAATCCGGACAATCAAGACCGCGTGCAATGGCTTGCAGAAAAACGGCCTTACCTATGACATATTTTGTATCGATAGTTGTATAATGCAGGCCGTTTAGAGCGGCTGCTTTTTTTATTACGCTGTTTTTGCGTACAACGCCCGTATTGTATATTCCGGAATTCAGATACGAACCAAAAATTTCCTTCCAGTTATTCATTGTTTACTCCTCTATCAATTTGAAAGAAGCGTAATGGTCATCGGTGTAATAATATTCGCCGTTACCTCCGCTGACGATACGGCGCGCTCCGCGGTCGGATGAACCGGGAGTCTCCACCGTGTATTCATGATAATACCCGGATGGTTTTTTCGGCAACAAACCTTCATAGTTATTAAAAACCGAGCCGTCTTTGGTATATGGGAAAGGGCCGCCGCTTTTTATCATATTCAGGGTGGTTAAAGCCTCCGGCGGCAGGTCATCGATATTGATTGTTTCAAGGCCTGATTG
>CAZJMW010000035.1:0-14818 GCA_964547375.1 uncultured Dehalococcoidales bacterium
GCACCATAGCGGGTTCCGTAAACAATCAGAACTTTTTTAGACATCTTTTCTCCTTCGTAAAAGAATATTAAATTTCCCAATAATTTCATCCGGAAACTTTCGACTTTAATCCGTGAAGTATCCAGTAAATAATGATGCTGATGAATGCCGCAAAGAAACACCAGACGGAGGTTAAAAACTGGGAGAAGAATATACCGGTAACTATGCATGAAACGGCAATCAGAGCGCCGAATACCCACATTCGCCTGACTGACGAAACGAAAAAAGGCGCGATGGTGGTGATTAAATAGAAAACGAAAGCAACAGTCATCAGGGTTTGCGGTACGTTATAAATATATTCAATGTGAAAGCTGTTAATTTGCGGAAAAACATCATAATATAACAGGCAGAAGGCGTAGACGGCTGAGAGCAGGCAGCCGCTAACCAGTAAAGCGGTAAGGATTTTCTTTCTGATTTTGACTTCCTCCATCATCCGAACGGATAAAGGCACCATCACCGGCCAAATTACCAGCGCCGTGACTAAAAAGATATAGGTGACGATATCCTGCAAGACCGGATAGCTGGCGGAACCCAGTGTGACCCACAGCACACCCTCGGCTAACTGCTGGAAACCGAAGAGAAACGGTATAACGGCAAAAAGCCTCTGTGCCCGTTTGCTGACTTTTGTCTGCGCCGCCACCCCGATGGCGGATATTATGGCTGCCCCTGCAAAACTGGCCGGTGCCGAAAAACACATACAAGCCTCCCTTTAGAGACGAACCAGGATATTCCTGAAGATGATTATAATATCGTAAGCGCCTGATGTCTATATGCCTTTTTGACATGCGGTGATATACTATATACTAATCGGGTTCAGGCAGGGGTTAAAAATGGGTAAAAGAAAAAATGCTCTGTTATGTATCTTTCTGCTGGCATTGACGGCGTTTGCAGGTTCGAATACTCTCTCAGCCAACCTGGCTGAGCCACCTTCGATAATCATAATCGTTCCCAATGCGCCGCAAGAACTTGAAATCAGCATAGGTGATATAGAAGGCAACAGAATAGACAAGACCTTTGAAAGCTATTTCACCTTTTATTCCTATCTCTTCCAAAACATCGAATATACCTTAACCTGTACTACTAGAAATACCTTTTTTGAAATTACGCTCGATAGCCCGCTTAAAGAGTATAACAATATCTATACCCTGGACCTCGATAGCAGAACGCTGACCGAAGGGGAACTGCCTTCACGAGATATCATACTGGTCACAATCAGAGTACTTCTGACGCTGCTGCTGGAAGCTTTAGTGTTTTTACTTTTCGGATACCGGCAAAAGCTTTCATGGATTATTTTCCTGGTTGTCAACCTGGTTACCCAGGGCACACTTTTCATCTGCTTAAACAGCCTGTCGTCAACCCCCTTGACCGGCGGAATCTATATCATCGCGGCTATGATCGTTGCTGAAATATTTATATTCGTCGTCGAAATGGCCGTATTTCTAATATTCATTAAAGAACATCGCCGCTGGCGTACGGCCGGATATGTTCTTACGGCAAACCTGTTAAGCCTTGTTTTCGGGGGCTTTCTGATTACACTGCTGCCCATATAGTGGTAAAATAGCTATTATAAATTACGGTTGATGCTACCCGGCGCGGAGGTGAAAAATGGCTGAAATGTATACACAGGTCAGTGTACCAAAGGCGATTGCCAAAATGCTGTACGCAGATGAGACGGTCATTGCTAAAATACGCCAATCCCGTTTGAAAAAACTGTTTACACCCGACAGTATATTTGTAACAAATCAACGCATAATTCTCTACATGCCGCGCTCGCTGGGTTTGCGCAAGACGATTGAAGACTATCGATATGAAGATATGGCCAATTTTAAGGCTGACCGGGGAATCCTCTTCAGCACCATCGTGATAACACAGAGGTTTATGAGCAATGACCTGGTGCTGAACGCCTTACCCAAGGGTAAAGCCGATAAAATAGCCAGACTTATTCACGAAGGCATCAGGTTTTACAGCAATAGTCCCAATCCCCAGACGGGATATGCGCGTCCGGCAGTCGGGCAGGCGGCAGATGACCCGTTAAAAGTGCTCCAGTTGCGTTACGCCAGGGGTGAAATCAGCCAGCAGCAGTACGAGGAGATGAGAAGACTGCTATACTAGAGGGTTTGTAATTATATTATAATAGAATACGGCTTTGCTATGATTCCAATGGCGGATTTATTGGAAGATGGTTTTGTGAGGTTAGTCAGCGGGCAGCTTTTGCTGTTCTTTGTTTTTTAAAGATAGAAGCAGGCACGCAAACGGAATCGTTAACAAAATGGTGACAAATCAAGTATTTTATTATATACTGGACTGTGTTTGTCCGATTTAGTTATTCAGTCAAAAAACTGTATAATTTATGATGTTAATTGCAACGTCTCGACGAAATAATCGCTGAGGGAAAGTAGAAGATGAGCAAAATGGCGCCGGTTCTTTCTTTTTTCAAAAAGCGGGATGATAAATCAACCGACAAAGAAATTATCAGGGAAAATCCCTGTATCGATTGCAGCTTATGCCTGGAAGTCTGCGATAAAGGACTCTGGCCGTCGATTCTCCTGGAAGATATCAAATCCGGCCGCTTTGATGACAGCATCAAGCACGGCATCGATAGCTGCAATGATTGCGGCGACTGTACTGCGGAATGCCCGATGAGCATCCCCCTCTTTAAGTACCTCAGGGTAGGCAAAGTCCTGTCCTTTTATAAAGGAGATAAAAGCGGACTGATTCCCATTTTACTTGAACTGCAGTCCAATTTCGGTTACTTGCCTGTGGATATGCTAAGCCATATCGCCCGTTTTCTGAACCTGACCCTGGGACATATTCGTTCGGTAGCTTCATTTTACAAAACCCTGCGGCTTACCCCACCCGGCAGAAAACATATCTGTATCTGCCGCGGAACCGCCTGCCATATCAGCGGCGCTCCCCGGTTGACAAGAGAGACCGGGAAATTGCTGGGAATAAACGAGGGTGAGACTTCCGACGATAACGAATATACGCTGGATACTGTAGCCTGCGTCGGCTGTTGCGCCCTGGCTCCGGTTATTACCGTTAACAGCGAAACCTACGGTAAAATGGATACGGATAAAGTAAAGAAACTCTTTAAAATAACTGCTGCCAAAGAGGAAGACCGGGAATAATCCGGGCTGTGTTAGCGGAGGTACATGATGATATCCCTGGATACAAGGGCAAAAGCTGAAACAGAATGGCAGAAAATAACCGAACCTTCCATACCGCAGATATTTATCGGTATGGCTACCTGCGGTGAAGCTGCCGGCGCCTTGTCTGTTTATAAAGCAATCGAATCCACCCTGAGAAAAAACCGCATCGAAGCCCGCATTCACAAAACCGGCTGTCTGGGTATGTGCTACTGCGAACCGATGGTGGATATCATCAAACCCGGAGCGCCCCGTATAACCTATAAAAACCTTACTCCCGAAACCGCCGCCGAGCTTATTAAGGATTATTTTACCAGTGATAACTGTCGCCCCGATTTGGCGCTTGGTGCCTGGGGTAAAGAAATAAACGGCATCCCCGACCTGTTCGAACTCGATTTTATGAAGTACCAGCAGCGCACCGCTTTGAAGAATATCGGTGTGATTAACCCCGAGGATATTTCCCACTACATCGCCCGGGGAGGCTACCTGGGGTTCGAAAAAGCCTTACATACCCCGCCCGAAGCTATCATCGAAGAAGTGGAAAAAGCGGGATTACGGGGGCTGGGCGGAGCCGGTTTTCCCACCTCTTTTAAGTGGAAAGCGTGTCGCAAATCGGAATCATTTCCGAAATACATGATTTGCAACGCCGATGAAGGCGACCCCGGAGCCTATATGGACAGGTCTCTTTTGGAAAGCGACCCGCATGCAGTTCTCGAGGGTATGCTGATTGCCGCTTATGCAATCGGCTGCAGCCGCGGCTTTATATATATCAGGGATGAATACCCGCTGGCGATAAAAAGAGTCAGAATCGCCATCGAGCAGATGCGCCGGGACGGGTGGCTGGGCAACGGTATATTGGACTCGAATTTTAATTTCGATATCGAAATCCGGGAAGGCGCCGGAGCCTTTGTCTGCGGCGAAGAATCGGCGCTTTTAGCCTCTATCGAGGGGGAACGGGGAATGCCGAGGCACCGTCCGCCCTACCCCGCTCAATCCGGTTTATGGGGAAAACCAACCGATATCAATAATGTTAAAACACTGGCAAATATACCGGCTATTCTTAATAACGGGGGGCAGTGGTTTGCCGGCCGCGGAACAGAGAGCAGTAAAGGCACGGCTATTTTTGCCCTCACCGGCAAGGTGGCTAACCGCGGACTAATAGAAGTGCCGATGGGAATTACTCTGCGAAAGATTATTTACGATATCGGCGGCGGTATCCCGAACGGCAGGAGATTTAAAGCCGTGCAAACCGGCGGACCTTCGGGAGGATGCCTGCCTGCCGAACTTCTGGACCTGCCGATTGCCTTCGATTCGCTGGCAGCCGCCGGTTCGATTATGGGTTCGGGAGGTATGGTGGTTTTGGATGAGGATACCTGCATGGTCGATGTGGCGCGCTTTTTCCTCGATTTTGCCCAAAAGGAATCATGCGGGCAATGCATACCCTGCCGGCTGGGCACAAAACAGATGTTCGAGATACTGGATGACATTACCAAAGGCAACGGAAAACAAACTGATATCGATGTGCTTTTAGAACTGAGCGACTCGGTTTCTCAAACATCGCTGTGCGGACTGGGACGCACCGCTCCCAACCCTGTTTTGACCACCCTGCGCTATTTTCGCAACGAATATGAAGACCACATCAATCATAAAAGATGCCCGGCTGATGTATGCCGATTTCAAAAAAACGGAGGGCCGGTTGATGAATAAAATACACATTACCATCGACGGCAGGCCATTTGAAGTTGAAGCGGGCGCGACCATAATGGAAATAGCCCTCGAAAATGATATCTATATTCCGCATCTTTGCTATAATGCGGATTTAACCCCCAACGGTGTTTGCCGTTTATGCCGGGTTGAAATAAATAACGAAAAAACCGTGCTGGCCTGCCGCACACCGGCAGAGGACGGCATGATTGTAAAAACAAGTACTCCCGAAATAGACGCAGCGATTCGTCCGATTGTCGAACTCATCATAGCAGACCATCACATCACCTGCCGCGGCTGTCCGGCCAACGGTAAATGCGAGCTGCAGAAAATTATGGCCCATCTTCATATCGACCGGCGGAGGGTGGATAATCTACGGCTGCCGGAAGAAATACTGCCACTGGAGACCCTTACTCCTTTTCTGGATTATGACCCCAATAAATGCGTCTGCTGCGGCATATGCGTGCAAACCTGTGAAAAAATATACGGGGCAAGCCATATCTACTTTGTCGGACGGGGATATGATACAAAAATTGCCTGCTTCGAGAGCAGTTCACATTGCGACTTCTGTCTCGAGTGTGTGAAACGATGCCCGGTGGGCGCTTTGATACCGAAACAGGTATAGACTGTTTTCAGAAAAGAAGACTATGTAAACGGGGAATTAAAGCGGCTAAATAATAGCGGTGTCAACCCTTTTTCATCATTTCCGTCTTGATTTTACTGACTTCTTCCAGCGGCATCGAGGTTTTCTCAGCAACTTTTTGTTACCATTACACCCTTAATGACGGCGGACATCGGCTCCCCGATTTCTATGATGTGCCCGTCCGGGTCGTAAAACCTGATAACACGCTGCCCCCACGGCTGTTCGAGCAGATTATGGATAAAGGTGACCCCGGATTGCACAAGAGCTGAATTGACTTTATCCAGTTCATCGCTCTCGAAATAGAGTTCGAAATTCTCCTTGCCTTGTTTTCCGGAGATATTCGGATTATCACGCTTAAATAGCAGCTTAGATATATGGACGGCATCGTGTATGGCAAAGCCGCCGCAAAAGACCACATCTTCACCGAAATCATACTTGACTTTCTGCCCGAGCACTTCTTCGTAGAAACGGCGTGAAACAGCAACATCTTTTACGAACAATAAAGCGGTTTTGAAACGGATATTCATTGCATTACACTCCTTAAATACAGTACAGGGAGACGTTTCAACCTAGCAGCAGCAGGCTGAGCGCCATAATCGCCATTCCGGCTACCACCCCCATTATAACCAGGTGTTCCCTGCCATATTTGTGCGCCATAGGAAGAATTTCATCCAGGCTGATATAGACCATAATTCCGGCTACGAATGCCAGCGTCATCGAAAGGATGTCCGGCGTCAGGAAAGGCATCAGTATTAAAAAGCCTATTAGCGCCCCCACCGGCTCGGAAAGCCCGGATAAGAAAGAATAGGCAAAAGCCTTTTTACGGCTGCCGGTCGAATAGAGAATTGGTACCGAAACTGCAATTCCTTCCGGGATGTTATGTATTGCTACTGCAACGGCAATCATGATTCCAAGTGACATATCACCGGTAGCGGCTGCCGAAAATGTAATCAATCCCTCCGGAAAATTGTGAATGGCGATGCCAAGAGCAATAAATATCCCTCCTCTTTTAAGCGCTGCCATTGAAGGGGCTTTCTTTTTTTCTTCACCCATAAGACCTAAGCGGTGGTCTTCAGCAGATTCCTCCTCATAGGAATGAGGAATCAGTATATCGATAACAGCGAATACAATAATGCCGACAAAGAAAGCTATATTCGCTTTTAAGAAACCGACATCTTCAATGGCCGTTCCCAAAAGCTCGGTGAAAGAGATATAGACCATTACACCGGCCGAAATGCCCAGCAGGAAGGAAAGATAAGAGGTATTCGGTTTACGGATAAAAAAGGCAATCAGGCTGCCGATGCCGGTCGAGAGGCCGGCAAGAGCGGTAAGTAGCAAAGCGAATCCGACGTTGATATCCATAGATTATTCCCGAATATTTATAATATACCAGAATTCAGAGCAACCGGTATACTGCATGTCGACTGTTATTAGTGATGTTGCTGCGGTTTGGATACTGGTTCCGACCCCAAATGTACCCGGATAGCGTCTGAGATTAAACCGGGATTGACTAAAATTATTTTATAAAAAGGTATTGATTTCCCACCTTTATGGTGATATTATTATGATATCATAATGATATATCAATGGAGGTGTATCGATGTCTGAAAAGGTTACAAAAGTATATAACGGTTTTTTAATGCTTGTTGTCGGTATTCTTTTAATAGCGGCATTTCTAACGCTGTTCATTTTGAACGCAAACCAGGAACATCTCTGGATGACTTTACTGGCTGTTGTTTTGATAGCGATAGATACAATCCTGGTGTTACCCGGATTATTCATCGTTAACCCGAATGATGCTAAAGTGGTGCTACTGTTCGGTAAATATGCCGGAACCGTCAGAAACAACGGCTTCTTCTGGGCTAATCCGTTTTACACCAAGAAGAAAATTACCTTGAGGGCGCGCAACCTTAGCGGACAGAAACTGAAGGTAAACGATAAAATCGGCAACCCGATTGAAATTGCTGCCGTAATCGTCTGGAAAGTGGAAGATACCTTCAAGGCTTCCTTCGATGTCGATAACTACGAGCAGTACGTTATCATCCAGAGCGAAGCTTCCGTGCGCCACCTGGCTCAATCCTATCCCTACGATTCCTTTGAAGAAACAGCCGAGGAGCAGATGACCCTGCGTTCCAGCACCGAAAAAATAGGCCAGATGCTGGAAGCCGAATTACAGGAAAGGCTGAAAAGAGCGGGCGTTCATGTTATCGAAGCACGTCTCAGCCACCTGGCATATGCCCCGGAGATTGCCGAAGCGATGCTGCGCCGCCAGCAGGCATCGGCAGTAGTCGCTGCCAGGACCCAAATCGTCTATGGCGCGGTCAGTATGGTGGAAATGGCGCTCAACCAGTTATCGGAGAAAAATCTGGTCGAACTGGATGAGGAACGCAAGGCGGCCATGGTTTCCAACCTGCTGGTGGTTCTGTGCAGTGAGTCATCGACATCACCGGTCATCAATACCGGCACGCTCTACCAATAAAAACAGGAAAAGTGCAGTTATGAAAAAAGGAGACCGCAAGAGCTATCTGCTGCGAATAAACGGGGAATTATGGGACAGCCTGAACGAATGGGCTGCCCAGGATTTCCGCAGCGTTAACGGGCAGATTGAGCTGATACTGCAAAATGCGGTTAACGAACGTAAAAAGAAAAACCGTAAAAGGGATGAAAATGAAAATCCCTGATAAAAAAATGATTTACAAAGGAGGTATATAAATGGCGAATGCCGTAATGGTAACGGTAGGGCTGGCAATACTAGTGCTGGTCGGCTGGATGGCCAAGGCTTTCTTTTTAGCGGCGGCGATACCGCTATTTTTCCGCATACTGGTCGCTGTAGTGATAGTCGGAGGAGTCGTTCTCCTGGGCATCGTTATAAAAGACAGGCTGAAACAGGATAAAAAAGATGATTTCAAAGGAGTGGACAGATGATTATAGTCACGTCTTCCGAAATTACCGGAAGAAATATTTCCCGCACCATCGGTTTGGTTAGAGGCAGCACCATCCGGGCCAGGCATATCGGGAAGGATATCATGGCAGGCCTGCGCGGTATGGTCGGCGGTGAAATAGTTGAATACACCAAGATGATGGCGGAAGCCAGGGAACAGGCCATGCAAAGAATGGTCGAGGATGCCCAAAGCCAGGGGGCTGACGCCGTAATCTGTATGCGCTTCGACACGGCCATGGTAATGCAAAGTGCAGCCGAGATTATCGCTTATGGTACCGGCGTGGTACTGGAATAAACCTGAAAAGATTTACCGATAACTAATACGGACGGAGAATGTCTTTCCCTCGTCCGTATTTCTTTGTATCTAAAACAGAACCTGCTTTATACCAACATTCGTTTGAATCCCAGGCTCGCCAGTAATAAAAGAACTGCCGCAGAAGCGACCAGTATCAGCAAATCCACCCCCAGCCCCGACAGATCGCCGGTAACCAGGAGTGACCGCAGTGCATCCACCACATAACTTAAAGGGTTGACGACGGCAATCGCCTGCAGCCATCCGGGCATTATAGATACCGGGTAGATGGCGCTTGAGGCAAAAAAGAGCGGCATGGTAATGGCCTGTCCTATACCCATCATGCGCTCCCGCGTGCGGAAAACCGATGCCAGGGCCATGCTCATACTGGAAAAGCATATTCCGCACAGGATTATAATAACGAACATTCCGATTATGCTGAGTGGAGTAAGTATCAAATCGATGCCGATGATTAAGGCGATCACCAGTATCCCCAAAGCCTGAAAAGTTCCCCTTAAGCCGCCAGCCAGCGACTTACCGAGCACGATGGAAGAACGCGGCGCCGGGGTAGATAACAACTTGTTCAACAGCCCCAGGTCGCGTTCCCAGACAACGTTGATGCCGTAGAAAATGGCGGCAAAGATAACGGACTGCGCCAGAATTCCCGGGGTTAAAAACTGCAAATAAGAATAATCACCGGTGGGAATTACCCTGATAGTACTGAAGGTGACACCGAATATGGTCAGCCAGAGTACAGGCTGAATCAGGCGCATCAATATTTGCGACTGGTCATGACGGATTTTTCTAAGCTCCATTTCGGTAATTGCCAGCATACTTGAAAAATAACGCTTCAACTTCATTTTGCCAGCCTCCCGTAAGTCGCCCTGGTCTTCTTGGTTTGTGCCCAGCCCGCCCCATCATCAATACGGGAGCCGGTATATTTCAGGAAGACATCGTCCAGCGTCGGTTTCTTCAAAAAGACTGATTCCAGTTCCACCCCTTTTTCCTTGAACTGATGTACTATACGGGGAATGGCCGTTTCACCGTTTTTAACCAGCAGGTCGGCCGTACCGTTTAAAGGTTCGCTGATGGTCGCATATCCCAATTGCCCGATGATATCCGAAAGAGAGGCATTTTTAGCGGTAACGGTAATAACATCGCCGCCGACGGTAGCTTTCAACTCGGAAGGGGTACCGATTACCGCCAGTTTTCCCCTGTTCATAATGCCGATTCTGTCACAGAGCGTATCCGCTTCCACCATATCATGAGTGGTCAGGAAAATGGTCGTGCCGAGTTCCTGCCTCAGGTTGCGAACCATCTCCCACATGGCATTCCTGGCATTGGGGTCCAGCCCGATACTGGGTTCGTCGAGGAAGAGTATTTGAGGCCTGTTTATAAGGGATTGCGCCAGCTCCAGCTTTCGCATCATGCCGCCCGAATAGGTTTTAACTATATCGCCGGCTCTTTCTGCCAGCCCGATATATTCCAGCACCTCATGGATGCGTTTCTTCCTGTTTGACGACGGCAAGCCGTAAAGCTTGGAGTAGATCAGCATATTCTCATAGGCGGTTAGTTCGCCGTCAACGGATATACCCTGCGGCACATAACCAGCCATCTGCCTGATTTTATCCGACTGGCTGACGGTATCCATACCGAAAATATGTGCACTTCCTGCCGAGGGTTGTATCAATGTTAAAAGTATGCGGATAGTAGTGGTTTTGCCGGCGCCGTTGGGGCCTAAAAGCCCGAACACCTCACCTTCAGAAACATCGAAGGAAATCCCGTCTATCGCTTTTATCTTGCGATAATTTTTTTCAAGGTTTTCGACCTTAACCGCTTTTTCAGACATTGTTGTCATCCCCCCCCTTTATATTGTCGACAGCCCCGGCCAGAATATCGAAGGCTTGAGAGACGACAGACAATTCTTTATCGGACAGTCTTTCCAGCAGTTCACGCATCTTTCCTGACCTGCCTTCCCTCAAATTGGAAAGCGTTGATTCCCCCTTCTCTGTGACACTTAGCCACACCACACGCCGGTCTGCGCTATCGTGGATGCGGGCAACGAATCCCTGCTCGACTAATCTGTCTATAATGCCGGTAACATTAGCCGGGGTAACGTTAATTCCGGCTGCCAGACCGCTCAAGTTTGTTTTACCATGCCGCGAAATATAAGATAGACATTTCATCTGGGGAATAGTCAGGTTCAAGTTAATCCATGACTCAACACTACCTTCCCTGATAAAACGATTCATACGACGACGGGATTTAATAACCTTTTCAATCAATTCTTCTTTCATTGTTACCCCCTTATACTTTAAGTTACCTTTATATTATATGTTACTTAAAGTATTTTGTCAAGCTAATACCCCGGGGTAAGCGGGAGTCACTTTAGATATTTGAGAGATTATTAATGCGAGGACTGTTTATCTGCTTGCCAGTTGTTTAAGTTCCTGTTCGCAGGCCAAAGCTGCCAGTTCACCCTGGTAAATAAGCTCTTCGGCACGATGAAAATCACCGCGGCCAATGTGATTAATCTGCGGACTGATGGTGATATCGGCCTCCGCCATACATGAAATTAACCTCTGGCTGCCGATAATATTTACCGTTTGAAAGGCAATAGTGAGCATGTTGGGGCTTTTATGCCTGTCTTTACCGGTATTGTTGTCCCTGTTTTCGCTTTCGGACAGGGTGACATTAACTGCAATTACGATATCGGCTCCCATTTTTTTTAACAGGTCGACGGGTACCGGGTTAACCAGCGCCCCGTCTACCAGGTACCTGCCTTCACGTTTGATTGGAGCCAGTATGACAGGCACGGTACAGCTGGCTCTCACCCCTTCCCTGACCAGCCCGCGGTCGATAACAACTTCATGGCCATTTTCAATATCGGTAGCCGAACAGGCAAAGGGGATTTTCAAATCTTCAAATTGCAGCTCGCCGAAAACAGACCTTAACATGTTGTTGATTTTTATTCCGCTGATAAGACCACTTTTGGATAGGGTCGGTTCGGTTAAAAATGACAGCCTTTTTTCGCCCAGTTCCCTTGCCATTTGCTTCATGGTATCGATATCTTCGCCTTTGGCATAGACCGCTCCCACGAGCGAACCCATACTGGTCCCCGAAATCATGTCGATATGAATCCCCATACTCTTAAGCGCCGCCAGCACCCCGACATGTGCCAGGCCGCGAGCGGAACCGCTCCCAAGGGCCAACCCTATTTTCTTTTTAGATGTTTTTTGCTGCATTACTATTTTTCCCTGATAGACTTCAATTACTGTAATTCAGTGTCATCTTAATGCTATCACAAATAAAGTGTAAATCGTTAGCGACTTTCTGCCGTATCGATTGTCTCGTCTACTGCATATAGCATCGATATTACCCGACCGGTAATTGATTATTCCTGAGCCTTACCAGTTGCCTGATTTGCGGGATAAAGAGGCTCAAAACAAGGCTGAATGTCAATACATCAGTAATCGGGAAAGCCCACCAGACACCGTCCAGCTGCCAGAAATTGGGCAGTATCAACACCAGAGGTATCAGGAAAAGCACTGTTCTTGAAACAGATGACAGGAATGCCTGTATCGGCTTCCCGAGGGCCTGGAACATGGTCGAACCGACCATAATAAAACCGACAACAGGCAGCATGATGAAAACACGCTTCGCCCCGTACACCGTCAGCGCAATCAGTTCGGGGTCGCTGTTGAAAATGCGCGCGAAAAACTCCGGAAAGGTATAGAGAACGGCAAAAGCTATGCTGCAAAAAAAGGTCGCCCAAATAATCGCTATTTTTATTACGTTAAGTCCCCTGTCGTAGCGCTTGGCGCCATAGTTGAACCCGAGTATCGGCTGCAGCCCCTGCCCGATTACCATCCCCGGCATCAGTGCAAACATTACGATTCTGTTGATAATGCCGTAAGCGGAAATAGCGATATCACCGCCGTACTCTTTGAGCACGCGGTTGGTGATAATGGCACAGATACTGCTTGCCATCATCATGATAAAGGATGAAACGCCGATGGCGAGAATCGAACCCAGTATTCTCCAGTCGATTAACATGTTTTTCAAATAAATTTTAAGAAAACTCCTGCCTGACAAATAATAAATTACGCAATAGGTAACGGAAACCATTTGGGCGATGATGGTAGCCCAGGCGGCGCCGGCCACCCCCATCCCCAGTGGGATAATGAAAATGGCATCCAGCAGTATATTCAGTGCCGCACCGATAATCATGCTTATCATCGGCACTCGTACATTACCCTCCGCCCTGATGAGGAAATTGAATGCCATGGCGAAGGTCTGGAAGAACATACCGACCAGAATAATCTGCAGGTAATCTGCGGCTAACGGCAGGACATCTTCCGAAGCCCCTATCAATCTTAACCAGAAATCCATGTTGGATAAACCGAATATCATCAAGAGGGCGGAGAAAATAATGGTGGGGGTGATGGCGTTACCCAGGATACACTCAGCCCTGGTTTTATCACCCTTACCGATTGACATGGATATCAGAGCTGCCCCACCCATGCCCATCATCTGGCCGATACCCATCGAAAGCATCTGAATCGGAAAGACAATCGAAAGAGCGGCAATACCCAGCTTTCCGACGTATTGCCCGACAAAGATGGTATCGACCACGTTATAGAGCGTTATTACAACCATACCGATGAATGCCGGTATGGTCAGTTTCAATAGCAGTTTACCGACGTTATCGGTATCGAAAACGGTATGCCTGTTCATATAAGGTATTAATTACTCCAAATCAAAAAGAATAATGTTGCAGGGGAAAAATGACTTCCAGTTCGAGGTTTCAAAAAAAGATAAGTTATATCATAACCGGAAATCCGGCTTTATCTTTCAATACACAAACCGTTAACAAAGAGAATGCTTTTCCACACTAAATGCAATTTAAAAGCAAGCCGAATTAATCTGCTTTTGCTTAAAGGAATATATTATATAACGATATAAATTTATTGACAATAGCGATTAAAATGCCCCGTCAATCCTTCGTTCCGTAATGCAAAACGCGTACTTTCTCCATCGTTATCATCCCGTCGCCGATAATGGATTCGATATGGGGCATCACCCTGTCGATATTCTCCTTAGTATCTACAACCTCAACAATGACCGGCAGGTCATGGCTCAATTGCAGCAGATTGGCAGTATGGATGATGCTGCGCGCTCCGTAACCGAGTATGCCGCGTAAAACGGTCGCCCCGCTGATTTGTTCCTGCCGCAGTTTTTCCACCAGCGCCTGGTATAGCGGTTTCCCCTCTACTTTGTCGGATTCCCCGATAAAAATACGTACCAGCAACTGCTCCCCTTCCAGTTTTCGCATCAGGCACCTCCAAAGGTTAACTTACCGATTATTATACCCGCAAACACCGCCAGTATACAGACTATGACATTGACGGCAATATTAAGTAGCGCCATCCCCCACACCCCCTCCTGAATATAGTTCAGCGTTTCATAGCTGAAGGTGGAAAAGGTGGTAAAAGCCCCCAGAAAACCGACTGTAATTGCCGTCCTTAGCTGCTGGGGAATAATATCGGTGCTTAAACCGACCTGCATTATAAAACCTATCAAAAGTGACCCGATAACATTGACGAAAAGCGTTCCGTACGGGAAACCCGAACCCAGCAGGCGATAGGTAAATCCGCTTAAAAGAAAACGACTGACAGCGCCCAGCGCTCCGGCAATGGCAAGATAAAGGATTTGCATATTCACTCCCGATTACTAGATTTGACCCCGCTTGGCAAATAAAAAAGCTTCCACTGCTAATTAAACAGTAGAAGCTATCAGACTTGAAAGACGGTTCGAGTTTATTTATTCTCAGGCGAGCTTCATCGCCTTGTTTTTAAATTTTAGCATAAGAGGGTTCAGAGGGCAAAGATAACCCTCTCACGCCACCAGCTTCACCTGCACCGGTGCGCGTTCGAAATCGGCCGCTCCCATCAGGGTACGCGGACGCAGGCGGGCGATAAAAGCCACAAACCTGTCCGGGATGATTTCCAGCCTCGTATTATAAAAGGTGGTAATATCGTTGTAGTAATCGC
>CAZJMW010000036.1:0-14613 GCA_964547375.1 uncultured Dehalococcoidales bacterium
CATTATCACAGGCCACTATAGATAAATGCAAAAAATGCGACGCGGTTTTACTGGGCGCCGTCGGCGACCCCAGGTTCGACGACCCGCAGGCGCCGATACACCCGGAGGATGGATTACTGGCAATCCGCAAGGAACTGGGCTTATTTGCCAACCTGCGGCCTGTGCATGTCTATCCTTCACTGTTCGACCATACCAATTTCAAACCGGAAGTCCTGAAGGGAGTCGATTTTGTTTTTGTGCGCGAACTTACCGGCGGTCTATATTTCGGACAGCCGAAAAAAAGATGGACTGAACAAGACGGTAGATGGGCGGTTGACTCGATGTTGTATTCCGAACATGAAATCTCCCGCATCGTCAGGGTAGGTTTCGAAATCGCCCGTACCCGCAAAAAGAAATTGATATCGGTAGATAAGGCCAATGTTCTGCAATCCTCGAGGTTATGGAGACAGGTAGCCTTAGAGATTTCTAAAGAATATCCTGATGTCGAACTGGAGCATATGCTGGTAGACGCCTGCGCCATGAGAATCATACAGAACCCCAGGTATCTGGATGTAATTGTTACCGAAAACACATTCGGCGATATTCTAACCGATGAGGCTTCAATGCTGGGCGGTTCACTGGGAATGCTGGCATCAGCCAGTTTGGCAGGTGTTCCGAAGGAAGGTAACAAAACGCTTGGAATGTACGAACCCAGCCATGGCAGCGCGCCCAGACACAAGGGTTTGAATGATGCCAACCCCATTGCAACAATATTAAGCATGGCAATGATGTTGAATTATTCACTCGGTTTATCTAATGAAGCGACCGCAATTGAAGACGCCATAAGCAAGGTACTGAAGGATAATTACGCTACCTATGATATAATGGGAGAAGGCTCAACCAAAGTAAGCACCAGCCAAATGGGCGATTTAATCGCCGAAAGGATTTAAGGTAATATTCGATGTCTATTCAGCTATACGACACAACACTAAGGGATGGTTCACAAAAGGAAGGCATTTCCTTCTCCGTTGTCGATAAGCTGAATATTGCCTGCAAACTGGATGAACTCGGCGTCCACTTCATCGAAGGCGGATGGCCTGGTTCCAATCCGAAGGACATTGAGTTTTTTGAAAAAGCCCATGATTTGAAGTTGAAAAACGCTACCCTGGTTGCCTTTGGAAGCACCAGGCGGGCAAACGGGAAAGCGGCGGATGACCCGATACTGGCTTGCCTTATTGACGCAGGTACCAGAATAGTCACACTGGTTGCCAAGTGCTCGGCACGCCAGGTGACACAGGTTCTGGAAACAACCCTGGAAGAAAATATCAATATGATAACCGATTCCACACAATACCTGAAAAGTAAGGGAATATCCGTTTTTATCGATGCCGAGCACTTCTTTGACGGTTATAAAGACAATCAGCAGTATGCACTGGATGTTCTTATCGCTTCCGAAAAAGCCGGAGCTGATTGCCTGATACTATGCGATACCAACGGCGGCTCATTACCTGATGAGGTTTTCGAAGCTGTAAAAAGGGTAAAGGAAGTAACCTCCATACCTATAGGGATTCATGCGCATAATGACAGCGAATTGGCAGTGGCGATTACTCTGGCTGCTGTACAGGCGGGAGCCACGCAAGTACAGGGCACCATAAACGGTTATGGAGAGAGATGCGGGAATGCCAACCTGTGTTCAATAATCCCTAATCTTAAGCTGAAAATGGGTATCGACTGCATCAGTGATGAAAATCTGGCAAGACTTTCAGAAGTAGCCAGTTACATAAATGAAGCCGCAAATCTAAATCCCAACACTTCATTGCCTTATGTTGGAAGCAGCGCTTTCAGCCATAAAGCCGGTTTGCATGTTTCAGGGTTAAGCAAATGGTCGGGCAGTTATCAGCATATCGACCCGGCTCTGGTTGGCAACAAATCACGTATGCTTATTTCGGAACTTTCTGGCAGGTCAAACATTGTACACCGTGCCAGTGAAATCGGTGTTCCACTTCCTCCCAAGGGAAAAGAAGCGCAGCAGCTTCTTGAAAAGGTAAAGGAACTGGAAAGTCGCGGTTTTCAATATGAAAATGCAGAAGCATCTTTTGACTTACTGGTACACAGAGCACAGTCGAATTATCAACCACCCTTTGAACTGGTCGATTTCATGGTTATTATCGAAAGCAGGCGGCGTTCGCCCACAACTCATAACAGTGATGAAGCGTTATCGGAAGCAATGGTAAAGGTAAAAGTTGACGGCCAGATAATGCACACTGCTTCTGAGGGTAACGGTCCGGTCAATGCTATGGATAAAGCACTGAGAAAAGCGCTGATACAGTCATATCCACAGCTGTCCTGTATTCAGTTGATAGACTATAAAGTTCGCATCCTGGATTCGAAAAACACCGAATCCCAGGTGCGGGTGCTTATAGAATCCACTGATGGAGCCGAGCACTGGAAAACAGTAGGAAGTTCCGGGAATATCATCGAAGCCAGCTGGCTGGCCCTGGCAGACAGCATGGAATACTGGTTGATAAAGCACAAACAAAATCCCCTACAAATAGAATTAACATAATAATTTGACAATTTACCTTATTTAATTAATCATTCTGGGTATAGTTACTATTATGTTAAAGTTACGTCTAATGTAAAATAACCCCTGCGACTTTAATAGCAAAATTCAAATACTGTTTAGATAAATGTAACAATAATTTCATTTGTATGTCTTAATTGCTAATGATAGAATCAAAACATATGGATAGTAGTAACGATAAATTACAACCAGCTTTTAATTTCATTAATCAGGGATCTAACGTGGTGCTTAATAAGGGACCTGCAGAGATTTGCATTGAAAATATGATTTATAAAGGGAATGGTGAGGTTCGTTTGGAGTTATTATTCCGTAACGAACTAAGCATATATGGTACGTTTCGAGAAATTCCAGAGACTGACCTATTATTTCTCACAATGGGCGGCAAGAAAATTTCAAGCTTTTCAATCAATAACCGTAAAATAGAAGGTTTTGTTTTAAATATCACACCTGAGGGAAAAGACCATCAAATAAACATAAAATGGAGCCCTCGTTTCAGTGGTTTTTTAGGAGTAGGAGATAAATCAACTGAGATGGTGTGTGTTGTATTCCATCTTTTCAATTTTATTGAATTATTTGGAACTCGACGTACTATAGAGAAGAGTGGAACAACAATGATTGCTATTGAACATATCGATTTATCATTTGGAGAATGGAGCGTTGAATTAAAGTCATTGATTGTTACTAGCAATAATATTAAGGCATTGAAAGCAGAAGGGGGGTTTCGCTTAACGCACGTTGGGAGCTTTCAAAAGATAGGAGGTATACCTTTTTTAGGTCAAGATGCTGATAATTATCTAAAATCCCTCCATTATTTCTTATCTTTTGCCAAAGGAGATTGGTGTGAACCATGTTGCGCTGTCGGTTATGATTTATTTGAAAATCACGTATGGGAGAGTTGGTCATCTCCACAAGAACCTTGGAAAACACCACTATCTTGGTTTGACCCACATCACAGTTCTAATTTGACTATTCTTTTTCCAAATTTCATGAGTCGATGTAAAAATGAAGAATGGAATGAAGCATTACACGAAGTAATTTACTGGTATTTAAGAGCAAATAACTCAAATGGAATTGATGCGGGTATTATTCTTGCTCAATCCGCAATTGAAAGACTATCATATGAATATGTCGTTAAAGACCGCAGATTACTAACATCAAATGGATTTAAAGACCTTTGTGCCTCAGACAAATTTCGTTTGTTGTTCTCTTCTCTTGATATCCCACTGGATATACCAGTTGAAACTCCCAAATTAAAGTGTCTCGCCCACAAAAACGGGATGAGTTGGATTGATGCTCCACAAGCCATCACAGAAATAAGGAATTCACTGGTTCATCCTGAACATAAGAGACATGGGCAATTCGGAGATGTATGTTACGAGGCATGGAATTTGAGTTTGTGGTATTTGGAATTGAGTATACTTGCTATATGTAATTACTCAGGAACTTACGGAAATCGGTTGAAACAGCATTGGATCGGGGAAGTTGAAGAAGTTCCTTGGAAGAAATGAATTTTATTTTTTAAATCACTCATATAATATCATTTATTAATAACAGGATGACTCTTAACTCTGCCTTGTCCAGAAATCGAGGCTCAGGTATTTCCATCCGCCATCGGGAAGCACCGCTACGATGTTTCCTTCATCGAGGTCGTTCGCAATTTTTACAGCTTGATGAACAAGTGCCCCCGAAGATTGCCCACAAAATATCCCTTCGGTAGTAAGCAGTTTTTTGGCAGCCTCATTGGCTTGCTTACTGGTTACGCATACCCTTTCATTGATAAAACTCAAATCCAGAACAGGTGGTACAAAGGTTTCAAGGCATCTTAAGCCCTGGATGCAATCGCCCGGAGGCGGTTCTACTCCGACAGTCTTAATATGGGGAAATTTTTCTCTTAACCTTCTTGTAACCCCGACAATTGTTCCACCGGTACCGATACCGGCCACAAGATAGTCTATTTTCTCGTACGGGAAGTCCTCAAGAATTTCTATACCGGTGGTTTCATAGTGAGCCAGCGGATTAGCCGGATTGGCAAACTGGTCGGGCATGTAGTACTTATCGCTTTTTGAAACCATTTCCTTTACCAGGTTCATTGAACCTAGAACTCCGTTTTCGGCTTTTGTAAGGATAAGTTCAGCCCCGAAAATCCTGATCAGTTGCTGTCTTTCCTTGCTCATATTTTCAGGCATAACAATGGTTACTCTGTAACCCATTTTTTTACCCAGCCATGCCAGAGATATCCCCGTATTGCCGCTGGTGGCCTCAATAATCGTTTTATCTTTATTCAGTTGGCCGTTTTTTACAGCAATGTCTAACATGTATTTAGCTACACGGTCTTTGGTACTGGCGCTGCCGCCCAGGTTTTGGCCTTCAAGTTTGGCAAGAATATGGACTTTTTTATTATTTACAATATGGGGCAATTCTACCAGCGGGGTATGGCCTAAAGCATCGATAGCATTTGAAAAATACATTGTCCTCTCCTTTAATATAGGCTAGATTATAGCATCAATCGTACATAAATTTAAACCCTTATGGAATTCTTATGATTACATACGAATTTATTATATAATTAGTAATATAAATCGGACTGAATGATTAATAAAGGAATGAATTAATGGCTGATATTAAGAGTTTTCGGGAAATAGCTATGGAAAAAATAGCCTCAATCGGTGAGGCATCGGAAGAAGAGCAGCTAAAATGGAAATATATACCGGAAGGTGAAAAACTGGCAGCCTCCTGTTTAAATGAGGATAGGGGGATTAAGTCTGAAATAGAAAAGTATGATAAAAAGGTACGGGATTTTATTTTAAAAGGGGCTGAGAAGGTATTTATCAGCAATATTAACCTGCCCAAAAACGATATAATTAAAACCGGCAATGAAAAAGCCATGCATAACCTGCAAGATATTAAAAAGGATAAAAACGCAGTTAAAGCAATCTATGACAACATAAACTATATCTTTGAGCATTACAGTACACAGGGTAAACAACAGAGAGAGCAGTCTTACGAATTATTAAAAGAGGATTTTCGAAATAAAATTGAGCAGGCGCTGGCACAAAAAGGTGGAACAAGCAACAATATTGAAATAAACGTAGAAACTTTACCTCAGTTCCAGGATGAATGGAAGAAAGTTGTCTCACAAATCGAGAATCAATACAGCAATTATTTAAATGAATACAAGCGGGCTTTACGAGAACTGGAATAATGAAGTCTGTTGCCGGGAATGTAATCGGATATATTCGTCCTGCTATATTGTTGACATGTTTTGCTTATAATAGTATATTAAACACAAATAACCAGTAATCTTAAAAACACATTAATAACTAAACCCTCCGAGTTGTAAGTACCTAAGAGCTTTATGCTTATGGATTACAACCGGTTAAGGTATATGGGAAACTTCTATACCGCCCGTATTTGGAAAGGGGGGCATAATACTTTTAGATAGATTATTATACCTCCTTCGGGAGGTATTCGTTTACATGGGCTTTTGATTGTATAATAACAAAGTATTATTCGATTAATTCTGGAGGTAAAATGTCAAGTCTTGTAGATACTTTTCATCGCAATATCAATTATATGCGCATTGCTATTACCGACCGTTGCAATATGCGTTGTTTGTACTGCAACTCCCACCTTGCCCCGCATTTAACCCACGATGATATATTGAGATATAAAGAAATACAAAAGATTGTTAAAGCAGCTGCCAGATTGGGTGTTAAAAACATCCGCATTACCGGTGGAGAACCCCTGGTCAGACCGGATGTAGGCGCCCTAATCGAACTTCTATATCTTATTGAAGGAATAAACGATATTTCTCTCACAACTAACGGCGTGTATTTAGTAAAATATCTCGATGAGTTAAAAGAAGCCGGATTAAAAAGGGTAAATATCAGCCTGGATAGTTTTAATGCCGATAAGTTCAAGTATATAACCGGCGGTGGGAATCTGGAAGAAGTCCTGAGAGCCATTGAGGCGGCAATTGAGGCGGGCTTAGACCCGGTAAAGATAAATATGGTGCCCATTAAGGGAATCAACGATGACGAAATAGTTGATTTCGCCAAAAAGAGTATTACGAATGGATGGAATGTGCGTTATATCGAATACATGCCTTTTGCCGATTCCTCAGAGGATAAGAAAAAAATGATTGCCATCGATGATATTAAAGCTATGATTGTAGACCAGCTGGGGCCGATGGAGCCTTGCGGAGTTACTTCAGGAAACGGCCCTGCAAAATACTATAGATTCGATAACGCCAAAGGCACTGTCGGATTCATCGGAGCTATGACACATAATTTTTGCTCGGAATGCAACCGCTTCAGGCTTACGGCAGACGGGAGATTGATGCCCTGCCTGATGCGTGATGACGAAATCGATATCAAGGGACCGCTGAGGGCAGGCGCCAGTACCGAAGAACTTGAAGAAATTATCAAAAAAGCGGTCGCGTTAAAGGGCGAAAAACACCCTGATTCCGATAAACTCGATTTAAATAAAAGACAGATGTGGCAAATAGGCGGATAACTTTACATTGCGGAGAATAATTATGACTGAAGAATTGACTCATATAAACGAAAAGGGTGAAGCCAGGATGGTGGACGTTTCACCTAAAGACGATACTATCAGGGAAGCCATTGTTACCGGCGGCGTCAGGATGAAACCCGAAACGCTTGATAAAATAAAACAAAACCAGATGAAAAAGGGAGATGTTCTGGCGACAGCCAGGATTGCCGGTATAATGGGCGGCAAGAAAACCCCGGATTTAATTCCACTCTGTCATACGATACTGGTGAGCGAAATCAATATAGATTTTGAATTTATCGGCGATGACTTTATAAAAATAACCGCTCTGGCGAAAAGCACCGGTAAAACAGGAGTGGAGATGGAAGCCATGACTGCCGCCGCTGTCAGCGCTTTAACTATTTATGATATGTGCAAAGCTATTGACCGCGGGATGTCTATAGAAAATATCGGTCTGCAAAAGAAAAGCGGCGGTAAAAGCGGTACCTTCATCAGGCAATAGGGGATTTGACATAAATATTTAATCCACTGCCTTAAGGTCAGTGGATTAAACTGAATTTGTTAAAACAGGTTTACGGAAATTTCAGTTCCTTCATCTATAGTTGAAGTCTCATCGTCTAGTATAATATAACCGTCTGCTTTGGCAATGTTAATTAAACCTTTATTATCATTTATCACAGGGAATGCCCTTTCCCCCTCGATTTTAACAATTAAAAAACGGCCGGTAATATTTTTATTGATATCTATACTCTCGCTTATTTTGACTGTCTTTTGCATATTACTGCGTGCCGATACTTGTGACATCTTTCTTAATGCCGGTACAAGTAAAAGGTAGGCATTTATTAAACATGATGAGGGAAACCCGGGTGTTCCCAATACAGGTTTCCCTTCGGCTATTACAAATATGCCCGACCTGCCGTTACCCGTTTTTGTTTTGAAAGAGGGGATTCTCCCCAGTTTTTGTAGTATTTCAGTCAGATAGTCCCTGTCACCCCTGGAGGAACCGCCTGAAATAAACACGAAATCGGAGACTTTCAAGGCTTCATCTATTATGGACTTGATTTGCTCCGGATTATCTCCGACTATGCCGAATTTTAAAGGTAAACAGCCGTTTTCTTTAACGATGGAAGCAATAATAAATGAATTGATGTCATATATTTGTCCATCCCTCAGTATTTCATCGATTCCTGTCAGTTCTTCCCCGTTGGAAATAATAGCAATCTTAGGTTTTTCATAGACCTTTACTCCTGATAATCCCTGAGATGCAATCAGCCCGATTTTTGCCGGTGTCAGGAATGTGCCCTGCTTTAATAATACCCGGCCTTTTTTGATATCCTGTCCTTCTGCTTCAATATTATCCCCGTAGTTAACCGGTTCATAGATACATAATCTGCCGTTTTCGACACCGGTTTTTTCCGCCATAACAACAGCATCCGTACCGTCCGGAATTTTTGCTCCGGTTGTAATATGTATACATTCATTTTCAGAAACGTATTTTTTGGATACGGCTCCGGCATACAAATAGTCGATTATCTCAAAAACCTTCGGGGCATCCGCGGTTGTTCCGGCAGTATCTTTAGCCTTAACTGCATAGCCGTCCATCGTAGCACGGTTAAAAGGGGGAATACTTCTTGATGCCGTAATTTCCTCTGCTAAAACCCTGTGCAGTGCATCCTCAAGCTTGACAGTCTCTGTCCTTAAAACCGGCTTTATGGAGGCATAAACATAGCTGTCGGCTTCATTATAGTAGGGTGGAATTTCAAATATGTTCATCTGGAGGCCTCCCTTACAAGGTGAGCCAGTTCAGGAATAATGATTTTTTCCATCGCCATTTTAACCGCCTCCAGAGATCCCGGTAGAGATATTATAACCTTTCCTTTAACAATTCCGGCCATAGCCCTGCTTAATATACTACCGGTACCGATTTCCTGGTAGGTCAGGTTTCTAAAAAGCTCCCCGAAGCCATCCATTTTTTTCTCTATTAAAGGCTCTATCGTTTCGATGGTGATATCCAAATGACTGGCGCCGGTTCCCCCGCTGGTAATTATGGCCTGCGTTACGCCATCGCTTAATAATCTACTTATAGTGTCGAGTATTTCTGCGGCATCGTTTTTAACAATCGAATATGCACTAACGTTATTACCGCTCTCTTTAAGACGCGACATGATATATTTTCCGGATTCATCTGTCTGTTCAGTTCTGGAGCCGGAAACGATAACTACGGCACAGTTTACACTAAGCGGAATGTGATGTTTATGTTCCTGATATCCCATTTCTTCATCCTGTTCTAGATTTGTGATTCATTATACTAATACTGGAGATAAAGGGCAAAGTATACCAATTGTTAATTACGGCAGACGGTATTCTTGATGAAAATTTTGGTTATCGCTATAATAGCTTAAATAGGTAAAAAGATTTTGCTATCTCTTGTTTTAAGTATGGAGCGGATTAGATGAATAACAAATTATCCCGTCGTGATTTTATAAAGTTTTCGGCAGCAGGTGCAGGTGCATTAGCATTGGGAGCAGTCGGGGTTAACAAATTGCTGGCTGAACCCGATTTAAAAATATACGAGGAGACGCAGGTTTTATTAGGCACTTTCGTTACCATAAAAGCAGTTGATACCGATGAAAAGAATGCCCGTAGCATGGTTAGAACGACCTTCGAAGAGATAAATCGTTTATCCGCTATTTTTAGCCGCTTCGACTCCAGGAGCGAACTTTACAGCCTCAACAGGGCCGGGCAAATATACGGTGCCTCAGACGACCTGGTTTCCATAATGCAGTCTTCAATTCAGTATTCCGAACTAACAGGCGGTCTGTTTGATATAACCGCTCTACCGCTCCTGGAACTAAATCAGGAGAGTTTTAATAAAAATAACGCTCCTCCCACCGGTATTGCCGTCACCGAGGCAAAATCACTGGTCGGATATCAAGCTATCAACATAAACGGAAATGATATTACACTGCAAAAACAAGGAGCACAGATTACCTTAGATAGCATAGCTGTCGGATATATTGTCGATAAGGCAGCCGCATTGCTGGGCCAGGGAGATATAAACAATGTCCTTATTAACGGCGGCGGAGAAATCTATCCCTGTGGAACAAAAAATGATGGGAAGCTGTGGACAATCGGTATAGCGAATCCCAGGCATAATTCTGACTATCTGGCTGTTATCGATTCAGGTAACTGGGCGATTTCCACTTCCGGTGACTATGAGGCTTATTTTACCGATGATTATTTATATAACTTTATTATCGACCCCCGGACAGGGGTTTCACCCACGGAATTAGCCAGCGCAACCGTAATCGCCAAAGATACCTTATGTGCCGACGCGCTCTCCACCGCCTGTATAATTATGGGCAAGAATGATGCGCTTTCCTTTATTGAAAGCCTGCCGGGAACGGAAGCACTGCTGGTCGATAAGAATATGAACTGCTATCGTTCAAGCGGCTTCCCCGGGTAAACTCTGAAATAGTATTTATCTTAAAACTAAAAACCTGATTTGTTATCAGGCTTTATTTATGGCATCAAGATTACGATATCGCGCTATCTTGATTAATTCCCGATTCACCCTTTGGGTATCTTCGGTAAGGACGTTATAGACTGGTAAGTTTTAATTACTACTGAATAAAATCGCGATAATCTTTCCCGTAAACTTCTTCTTCCTTCGGTTTGTTTCTTTCTTCGATATCCTTGTTTATGGAAGGTATCTCTTCAGGCGGTAAATTAGAATACTCTATCCACTGTTTATAAAGTTTTCTCATTCTTCTTTCGGGACCAATATTTTCCTTGATGCTTTCAATGACCGGTTTGGCTGCCTGCTGAATCTTAGCCCTGGCTTCGCCCCCCCCGGAAGAAGCGGCCTTCCCCTGAATTAACAGCTTTTTCCCGCAATGCGGGCAAAAGCTTGCGTGTATAATCAGTTTTTCTCCGCAATACGGGCAAAACAGCATAGCGTTGGCATCATCCTCACTGTGCAATTCATCCCCGCAAAACGGACAAAAGGTTATATTAGAGGGGAAACGTGACGGGTCAATCTCTTTTCCACAAGAAGCACACTTCATTTACTTCTCCTGTTATTTCCGCATAATAGCTAATCAATAATTCTTGTCTTTTCAGCGTAATTATAACACGCATCCGTTGAATTGTGAACACAAATTATATCTAATATTTTTAAAGTAATAGTTGCAATAATCCAATTTGCAAGTTACAATATGCACAAGAGAGTGTATTTATGAGAAAAGAAGCCAACAAAGACCAGGATATCATCGAGGTACCGTTAAAAGGAGACTCATCTGCGGGCTCGCCTTATAAAGCTAAAGGCAAAGTGTGGGTTGAAAAGAACGGTGAGGTTTATATGGGGTGGGGTAGGGTAGAGTTACTGGAACAGATCGATAAACTCGGGTCTATTGCGGCCGCTGCCAGAAAGATGGGCATGGGATACCGCAATGCCTGGCTTGAAGTTGAAGAGATGAATAGACTGGCGCCCAAGCCACTGGTAATCAAGATGCTGGGTGGAGCCGGCGGCGGGCAGGCTATTTTAACCGCGGAAGGGCAAAAAATTATCAATGAGTACAAGGAATTGCGTGCCCGTTTCCAGGAGTTTTTGGAAGATTTCAAATAAATCCCGATTATCTCACGTATTTTAAATAATGTATTTTCAAATTAAAAGCTGCTGATTTACTATTTACGTCAGCAGCTTCTTATTTATTTTAAGGACAGGATAAATCAACCGGTCAATTGATATTTAAAGACAGAATTAATGGTAATTACCTTACTAAAATCGGGGTGAGAGGTTTCGAACCTCCGACCTCAGCGTCCCAAACGCTGCGCGCTACCAACTGCGCTACACCCCGCTGATTTTGTCTAGAAAGTATAACAACAAATCCGACTCCGGTCAATTTAGAAGACTATTTTTACGTTTACAATAATTGCTATTAACTTAATACAATACGCAAAAATATTTCCGCTCCAAACCTTTATTTTAAAAAGCCGGAGCGGAAATAAATAGCCGAAATTATTTTAACTTAGTGTTTAACGGCAATCCGGACACAAATCGAATGAGCTTAAAGGAATACTTGCTTTTTCAGCCATAAATTTAAGCTGTTGTTCCGGTGCCCAATAATAACCGCATTTAGAGCATTGTTTCAATTTGAACTCTTTCCTGCCGCTGGGGGTAATCATTACCCTGGTATCCCCGATATTTTCTATTATTATTGCATTATCGCCGCATATATATGCGCAGGAACCGCACACAATACATTTATCGAAATCGAATACAATTGAACCATTACCGTTAGCATCTTCTACATAACTGATTGCTTCTCTACCTACTGTTTTACGGCAAACACCGACACACTTTTTGCAAAGGGTACATCTATCCTTGGTATTATTTATTATTTCCTGCATGCTACTCCTCCGTCCCTGTCTGGCAGCAACAGCCGCTCAAAGATGCTTTTTCTTTTAATTCTTCATATTTTTGAATAACTTTTTGTTGTATCTGCTCCAGCATTTCCGGTTGCAAGTGACGGAATCTCTTCTGTAAGCCGGTATATTCGGTGATGGGCAGCAATTTCGGAAAATCAACGGTAATTCTGTATTTTCCATTCTCAACTTCGTATAAGGGGAATACTCCTGTTTTAGCGGCAAGTCTACCGATTTTTACCGATAGTTCACCGGCACAACCCCAACCGGTAGGGCAGGCTGACAATATCTGTATATAGGCCGGTCCTTTAGCTTCCAATCCCTTTTTAACTTTCTCCATCAGGTCGAACGGATAACTGGGATTGGCAGTTGCTACATAAGGAATATTATGGGCAACCGCAATACCGGGCATATCTTTTTTCCATGCGAATTGTCCGCTACTTTCTTTTCCGGCAGGTGAAGTAGTCGTTGAAGCACCGAATGGTGTCGCAGATGACCTCTGGATACCGGTATTCATGTAGGCTTCATTATCAAAACATATATAAAGGAAATCATGTCCTCGTTCCATGGCGCCTGATAACGCCTGTAAACCGATATCAACGGTACCGCCATCTCCGGCGATAGCCACTATCTTGGTATTGGTATCCTGAATAATACCTTTACGCGCCATGGCCTTGCGAGCGGATTCGATTCCGGAAGCTACCGCTGCCGTATTTTCAAAAAGCGTGTGAATCCAGGGAACGCGCCATGACGTATATGGCAACTGGGATGTGAATATTTCAACACAACCGGTGGCATTTACTACAATAACATTCTGTCCTATAGCTTTTAATGCCAATCTGACTGCCAGCGCTTCACCGCAACCGATACAGGCACGATGTCCAGGCGCAAAATTCTCTTTTTTAGTAATTATTTTGGGAACGTAAACAGTATAATTTTCCATTATTCCCTCACCCCGAATATTTCAAATTCATTTTCACTGCCGTTTCTGGCAATATCGATACCTTTTTTAACTATCTCTTCAAAGCCGGCAACGGTAATGTCTCGACCACCCAAACCGCCGACAAAGTTTACTATCTTCGGCTTCTTCGGAACATCATATAATGCAGACTTGATTTCCATGGCAACCGGACCGCCGGCTGAACCGAATGATAAAGCCCTGTCAAGTATAATCAATATGTCAGTATTTTTTAGCGCTTCTCTCAATTCTTCAGTCGGGAAAGGGCGCCACAGGCGAAGCCTCAGCAAACCCACGTTTTCGCAATCGCCGTTCTCTCTCATTTTATCGATGGCTGTCATTGCAGTTTCACTATAACTGCCCATGGTAAACAAAAGAACTCTTGCATCTTCACAACGATAACTTTCAACCGGTTTGTATTCTCTGCCGAATATTTCGGCAAATTCCTTCCATGCTTTTAATATGGTCTCTTTAGATTTTTGAAGATTTACTTCCTGCGCCCATTTCATTTCCGTATATATGGCGGGCGGAGCAAAATCACCCATTGCCTGGGGACGTGCCGGGTCTAAAAAGAACGGGTATTTATTGGGTGGAAGGAAAGCATCGACCTGGCTTTGCTCAGGCATTAGAATGGGTTCAATAACATGCGATAGATGGAATCCGTCCAGATGTACCATCGTGGGTAATAAAACGTCCTTGTCTTCGGCAATCCGGAATGCGCATAAAGCCGTATCAACCACTTCCTGTCCGTTTTCGGTAAATATCTGAATCCAGCCGGTATCTCTGCACGCCATAACATCGGAGTGGTCACCCCAAACGCTGATAGGAGCAGATAACGCCCTGTTGGCAACAGCCATAACTATCGGTAATCTCATGGCGCTGGCAACATATAAACACTCATGCATCAGTTCCAATCCCTGACCAGCAGTAGCGGTAAAAGTCCTGGCTCCGGCAGCAGCAGAACCCATGCAGGCACTCATTGCTGAATGCTCCGATTCCACCGGTATATATTCGGCATCCAGTTCACCGTTGGCAACCAGTTCGGCAAGATGTTCTACAATATGAGTTTGAGGAGTAATTGGATAAGCCGCAACAACATCAGTGTCGGTCATGCCGACAACATCTGCCAGAGCTATAGATACTTCAATACCTA
>CAZJMW010000037.1:0-13817 GCA_964547375.1 uncultured Dehalococcoidales bacterium
GCCGGCAGGAAGCAGTGCTCCGGGCAATCCCGGACGAGCCGCCGAACGTCAAACGGTCGGCTGACCTGAGAAAGTTTGGAACGCTCATCTACAACCCGATTTACGAACGTCAGACAACCCCAGGCTTACCTGACTGGTAGCATATATACATAGCTATGAAAGTGAGATTACGTTGTTTGACTACGATGCAGTCATTGTCGGCGGCGGCCCTTCCGGGCTGACCGCCGGACTATATCTGGCCAGGGGAAATTGGCGGACGCTGCTTATCGATAAGGAAAGCCCCGGCGGCTATATCAAGAATATTGAACTGATTGAGAATTACCCCGGCTTTCCGGATGGGGTTGCCGGAGCGCAGCTTGCCGCCAGTATGATACGACAGGCGAAGAAGTTCGGCCTGAAGACAGAAGAGGCCGAAGTAACCGGTCTGGAGGTATTCTCCAGCAGTAAGTGGGTGGCTTGTGCTGACGGCAGTGGATTTACCGCTGGAGCTGTCATCTTCGCCGGCGGCTCGATACCGAGAAAGCTGGGGGTATCGGGAGAAAAGGAATTCAAAGATAAAGGAGTCATCGGGTGCGCTTTTTGCGACGGAGGCCAGTTCGCCGGAAAGGTGGTCGTTGTCTGCGGTGGCGGCGATTCCGGTGTCACTGAAGCGTTATACCTATCGAAAATTGCTTCGAAAGTCATTGTCGTTGAAGCTATGCAGAAGCTGAATGCAACGTCTATTCTCCAGGATCGGCTGATGAAAAACCCGAAGATGGAAGTGCATGTCGGAATGAGGGTGAAGGAAATTACCGGAAACGATCATGTCGAAGCTATAAGGGTTACTCGGTAGGGTAGTGAATCTATTGAAACGATTCAGACCGACGGCGTTCTTGTCCATATTGGCCTCGACCCGAATACTGCCTATCTCGAAAGTATCGTTCCGCTGACGAACAGCGGTCAGATAAAGGTGAACCAGTGGATGGAAACGGAAATTTCCGGCGTTTTTGCTACAGGAGATATCCGGAGTAATTCGCCAAGGCAGGTCTCGGCCAGCATCGGCGATGGAGCTACAGCCGGGATGGCTACACAAGCATACCTGCAGAAACTATAAAAATTAAGAACATGTTACAGTTTAGTAAAGGAGAATCATGACGGATGAATAATACCCAATACGGAGTACTCAGCCCCTGGGCGGAGGCCGACCCGCTTCCGCTGAGAGGGCTGTCGCCGCGCCTCGATACCCTCGCCGGTAAGAAAATCGGCCTGTTTCAAAACTTCAAGCAGGCTTCGAAGCAGATGACCGCAACTATCGGGCAGAAACTAAAGGAACGGTATCCCGGGCTGGAAACAGTCCTGTTCGATTCGACCGACCAGAATGTCAACGTTATCGAGACCGATAAAAAGAATGAATTCATCAAATGGGCGGAAGGTATCGACGCCGCCATTCTCCTCGTCGGTAACTGATCGACCTGCGCCAAGTACCTTGTGTACAATGCGATTGCTGTCGAAGAACTGGGAAAACCGGCCGTGCCGGTCACGAACCAGACCTACCTCGTCGAACAGAATTCCGCCGCCACCTCCAGGGGCATGTCTGATATCAGAATCGTCTGGGATTCCCTTCACTCGGAAGAACTGGTCGACAACGCCGACACTCCCGAAGAAGTCGAAGCCGGTATCGACCCTCTTCTCGATACCATCATCGAAGCCCTGACGAAACCGCTCACTGAAAAAGAGGCTTCCCCGGAAGCAAAAGCACCGGAAAAACCGGTGAAAATCTTCTTCCAGGGAACGCTTCAGGAAGTCAATCATTTCTTTTATCGCCGCGGCTGGAGTGACGGTCTTCCTCTGATTCCTCCGACCGATGAAGCGGTCAGGGAAATGCTGACCGGGACCGACCTTGCGCCCGACCATGTTGTCGCCGTTCTCGGACCGCGGCGGGGGAAAGCTACCGTCGAGAAAATCGCCGTCAATGCCGTCATGGCCGGCGCTCTGCCAACCTACCTTCCGGCTATTATCGCCGGTACCGAAGCCCTTTCCGAGCGGGCGACCCGCTGGGATAACTACCAGGACAGCCAGGGCTCATGGGTGCCCTTCTGGATAATGAGCGGCCCGGTTCGCAACGATATCCACGTTAACTACGGCATCGGCCCCCTCAGTCCCGGCATCATGGCGAATGCGGCTATCGGCCGCGCCATGTCGCTCATTGTTAACAATATCGGCGGCGTCCGGAAAGGTATCGAAGACGCCGGTTCCTTCGGCAACCCCGGTAAATACACTATGGTTATCGCCGAAAATGAGGAAGCCAGTCCCTGGGAACCGTTCCACGTCGAGCATGGATTCGATAAGAACGACAGTACCATTTCGGTACTCTTCCCCAATGTCTTCAACTGGACGTTCCCCTGGAACCCGGGAGCCGACCCGATGGCTGACGCTATGGCCAAAGCCCTTCGCGGACCAAGCATGTATATCTTCGTCCTTCCCCCCGGCTCGGCTGATATCCTTGCCGAAGGCGGCTATACCAAGAAAAGCCTGAAACAATACATCATGAAAGATTTCATGAACGGCCCTCAAAGAGGCCCGTTCCCGCCCGACCCGGAACACATCACCATCCTCGTCGCCGGCGGCCCGGGCGGAATCTATGTTGCCTCCGGCGCCTGGATACAGTGGCAGGACTACGTGATTAAGAAACTGCCTCTCCCGAAAGACTGGAATAAGCTGGCTAATAAGTACAAGAACCTTGTTCCTGTTTATGCTAAATATTGAATATCGTTAAAATTTGTGAGTACTTGTATAACAAATAACGTTTTTAGTAAGGAAATTAGGTAAGAATAATGAAAGATTTCAAAGGAAGAGTTGCTTTTATTACCGGAGGAGGCTCGGGAGCCGGACTAGGTCAGGCAAAAGTATTCTCCGAAGCTGGATGTAAGGTCGTCATCGTAGACGTACGTCAGGACCATCTTGACGAAGCGATGGATTACTTCAAGGATAAAGATGTTAAAGTTCACGCTATTAAACTTGATCTTACCGATCGTGAAGCATACATCGCTGCTGCAGATGAAGCAGAAAAAGTATTCGGAGAGCCACCTACTCTCGTTATTCAAACTGCCGGTGTCAATACCTTCGGACCAGCAGAAGCATCGACGTTTGAGGACTATGACTGGGTTGTCGGTGTCGATCTTAATGCTGTAATCAATGGTATGGTAATATTTGTACCTCGTGTAATCAAACATGGCAAGGGAGGCCATTTTGCCACAGTTTCATCGTGGGGAGGATTTGTTTCGACTTCTACCTGTACCCCGTATTCGGTTGCAAAAGCCGGGGTAAATATGCTTATGGAATGTTACTACTCCGCCCTGAAACCTTACGGGATAGGCGTCACTACCCTTTGCCCGACTAACATCAGATCGAACATTGGAGAGGCGGTCTATACAAGACCGAAGCATTTAGCTAACACCGGCTATAATGTTAACGAGCAAACCATTGATTATCTCCGGAAAATACATGCTCAGGGTATGGATCCCGTTGAACTTGCACAGAGACTCAAGAAAGGCATCGAAGATGATGTCCTCTTTGTTTTGCCGTTTACTGATGACCCGGAAGAAACCATGAGAGGCTACTGTGATACCTTGATGAAATATGTTACCGCTGAGGGCATGAAACAATTGGAAGATGAAGCGAAAAAGAGAAGAGAAGCTATGGCGAATGCTCAAGAAGCGGCTATCTACGCGCAGAACGATGTTGGCTGGGGTAAAGCAAGACCTGATTTGGATTGGGTTAAAGACAAAGGCTAGCAGGCAACTATATCCGTTAACAGCATTAAGGAGAATACGTCAATAGTATCCCTGCTCGTTGGTACCTTATCGATATACGCTCGGTACCTTGCTCACAATCAGGTAGTGATCAGGGAAAAGGGTAGTTGTCGTTGCCGTTTCCGGTGTATGGGGACTGCGTGATTGCGTGAGGATATGGATGGGATGTGTTTATTGTCCTTCAACTGACAACTACGGGGGTTCAGTTAATCGTCTGCCCATACAATATTTTTTCTATATTTGATTTTCTTACCTCAACCAAAAAACCCGGGAATCCCCGGGTTTTTTGGTTATATTCAGGTTTATCTTTCCTTCGAAAACCGGTATCGGAGAATGTGTCCTTCTTTCAGTATTTCCCGTTTCCGGCAAATGTGCCTTACTATTGGATTTTTCTTATACTTCAATGCCTGGTATTTCCGGTTTTCCACATGAAGACATAGTTCCTATTCTTCATAATCACCCGGAGGGTCCGGCAGACCGCATTCACCATCCTTGCATATCACACCTGCTGGGGTAGCTCGCCATCTGTCTATGGATTCGCTCCCCTGGTAGCTGTACTCCGAGTACTTCCAAAGAGGATTTGTATCTCCGCCTACGACGACAAGGTTGATTCTCTCCGGATCATGGTACGGAGTAATCAGTTCATCCGGTCGAGCTTTTTTAAAAGTGGCATACGGCTCAATACCCTGTATCGCCCGGGGAGTAACCAGCCAGTCCACGTGGTCGAAGCCCCAGTACCTCTCCGCGGGCATTTTGACGTTTTTTGAAAGCCAGCGGCTGTAGTCCTGCTTGGTCTCAAAACCGTCATTTTCTTTCAGCATCTTTGCGATACCCGGGTCCATTACAATGGTCGCCGAGGCATTCGTGGGAGGAATGAAGCTCAAATTCAGGCACATTTCCTCGCCTATCGTTCTCTTCGAGGCGGTGCCTGCACTGTTACTGAAAACCCAGCCACGAAAAATGCTGACAATACTTTCGTCTTTGTGGTATCCATGCTGGACATGGAATGGTTCCCACGGACTCGCTTCCTCATTTTCAGCGCAGCAGTTGTTGTTATAGTTCAAGCTGCTGCCGAGAGACGACCACATGTTCCTGCGAGGCTTCATATCCAGCCAGCAGATAGACATCAACGTCCATGCCCTGCCGATGACCGAGTTTGCCATATTAACCGGAGAAAGGGCGCCGATGCCGGAGTTCATGCCTATCTCATTCCGAATCGGCCCGTTGACCAGCAGCATCGCCGACCAGTTCGAGGTGGAAGACTGCATAGCATCCAGTTTATGGGCAGCAGTTGCCAGAATCACCGGAAAATATTCCGGTTTTGCACCCGCCATTACTGCCAGCACAGCTGCATTTCGAACCGAGTATTGTACCATGCCGCGGATATCGAACCTCATCATCTCGCCGATAATCTCATCAGGGTCAGCACAGGTCCCTGCGAGCATTTTCGCAACCCGTTCCTCAGTCGGCAGGATAACCGGGAGTCCGTCGGTCCACCCTTTATCGTAAAAAAGCTGCTGGAGATTTTCCTCGGTATCCGGCTTCAGGTATGACCCGGAGTTCCCTTTGTTTTCAGCTATCGCCGCCTTGAACTTCAGCCTGGCTGGGTTTATCGGTTTTGTTAAGTTGTCGATGATGTCCTGGATGACAGGATTGCCGGTATCCGGGTTTGGGCCGACGACATAGCCGTCGAGCGCCTCGTCGGACATGCCGATGACCGGATGCGGCGTGAAAAGGAACGGCACGTAGCCTGCTTTGCGATCGTTGGCCGTGACTTCAATAAAAGCTCCGGAGTTGAAGGGTGCGGTTGGAACCCCATATTCTTTTTCGAGTATGATGCTTGCACCGGCAACTGCCGACACACAGCCTATTCAGCCTCCCACGCCGATGACAGCGGCATCTCCTCCGTCTTTAATTTCCTTGAAAAAGGGGGCATCGTTTTCGCTCAGGAAGGTGCCGGGCGCCCGCCTCCGAACTGTCTTTACAGACGGCATGTTTTTTTCAAACCAGCGCTGTATTGCCTGCATGAATTTGTAGCTCCCGCCGTAGCCGATATCTATCAGGTAAACCGTCTTGCCTTCGAGCGTATCCAGCCGCGGAGCGAGAGACTGCGCCGGGATTTCAGCCCCTGCAAATATACCTTTATTCGATAGAGAGCCAACAGGTTCCGGGTTGATAACGTTATCCAACAGTTGAATTGCCATCTAATTCCTCCAAATATTGATGATAATTACCAGACTGCCATATTTTTATTTTTCTAAAGTATATCATCGTTAAGCTAATTTTCACTTGAAGCTTTTTAAAATAGATTCTCATTAACCATCTTGGAATACTGACACTAATCTTGCCGGGAGAAACATTGGTACTAATAGCATAGTCAGTTTCACAAGAATAGTTTATATGTTCTTTGTAAACTGGTATTTAACGAAAACAGGAACAAGATTATCATTCTTGGCAACTGGCTTGCTCCAGTCCTCTAGCTTACTTATGATGCTAGAACTATACCTCTTGTAAGTCAACAGAATTGAGCATAATGCTTGAATAAACGCACAAATTAAGTTATCGCAAAAACGCACGTTTAGTCCGAAAAAGTGGTAAATGCCGTTCCGATAAATCGGAATGGCATTTTAGAGCAGGCATGGCCTGCGCTACCGGCGAAGGTATTTTTACTGTGTCAAAATTATCTTGCCTTCCTGACCTCCCATAAAACGGCGATATGCTTCCTCAAACTGCTCAATCGGATACCTTGCCGTAATAAGGTTGGCTATTGGAAGTCCGTTTCTTATCATATCAAGTTGCTCTGTATAATCACTGAAGTGGCATGCCAGGTTACCTCTCACACACAGGTTTCTACCCCAAAATTCCCCTTTATCCGGGTCAGAGTGGAAGCTGAGCCGCTCCCTTACAGAATCAATCCCGTGTGTGCCATGAGCCACCGTCACAACGGTACCTCCCGGAATTGTAATCTCCATAGCAAGGTTAAACATCTCCTGAACACCGCAAGCATCGTAGGATATGTTTGGACCCAGACCATTCGTCAGTTCCAGTATTGCACCTTTTATATCTTCAGTCTCTTTAGGATTGATTGTCTTCCATGCTCCCCACTTGGCCGCTCGCTCGAGAGCCAGCGGGTTTACATCAATCGCTATCACGCGAGCACCCAGGAAAGATTGAATAATGGTCATAGCTCCCCCAACGGGTCCAGTACCAAAGATACAAGTGGTATCTCCCGCTTTAAGTCCGCTTCGGATAGTCGCTCCATAAGGTACTCCTAACCCATCACCAGCCACAAGCACCGCCAAACCGTCGTCTATATCATCCGGGACCGGTTGCATCCAGCATTCTTTACCTACTATGTACTCACTATGAGCGTTTTTCAGAACGAACGCTTTTCTACAGAAATCCTGCTTTCCCTGTCGGCACCAGAAGCATTCTCCGCATCCTTGTAACGTCGCTACACCAACGCGGTCTCCCTTGTGAAAGCGCATTGAACCATTAGGATCCTCAACTTCGCCCATCACCTCATGCCCCGGGTTACCGTGAGGAACGCCTCCCGGTGGCTCAAAGGTCTCGATTTCGCTGCCGCATATAGCGCTAGCTTTTACCCTGACCAGTATCTCTCCTTTTCCTGGTTTTGGATTAGGAAGATCTACCATCTCCACTTTACTGTTTCCTAAAAACCTGAGTCCTCTCATTTCATATAACCTTTCTTTGATTTTTGTAAAAGGCTAGAATTCGATATCTGAAATAAGGTGCAATTGTTGATACTAGGTCAATCATGGAATTAACATTAAATTGGTCTCTTAAAGGGTTCATGACTTATCTTTATTTTCAATAAGCCTGATTTTTTTAAAATAGTAGGGATAGAAAGAAAGGTCGAACAGCCATCTCTAAACGTGTCAAATTCTACTTCTCGTTCTTCAATCGTTACCTTTTTTATCAGATTCTGCCTCATACGGAGACAAAGATCAAATTTCAGGGGAATATTTTCTCCTATATATCCCACTTCGACCATAGTTGTCTCGGGATCATCACCCATTTCTCTTTTAAGAATGTCAAAATTAGCTCTTTCACTCCATATTTTCTCACGTGAAACTCTTCTCTCTCCCGGGTTCTTACCCGAGGCTCTTATCGAAATTCTAAAATCCCCGATTATTATGTTAGTAGGGTAACCAGTATCCTTTTCCCAAGGGAATCTAGTATTCCCCATGTTCAACATGCTCTGGCAGGTAACCAGGCCGCTCTCAGCCAAGCCATCCTCAATTTTTATGGCCCAATGGTTCGTTTCAATGCCAAAAACCAGGGTATGCCATCTGTAATATGCCGGACCGTTAGTATAGTTTGTATAGGCAGGCATTTCATTGGGGAAATCATAATGCTCAGAGAGATTCTGGATATGCAGCAAAAAGACTTTTTCCTGCAAGTATTTCTGAGGTAATTTTCCAGTAGTGTCCCCGAAATAATAGAAACTCAAATCTTCCAGAGTATGGATTTCATAGGGCCATCCTTTTTCGGCGGCGTCTCCCACCATTTTGTTTGCTACCTGCTGATAAATCTGTTCATCCATACCCCACCTGGTGGTATTTGCAGGGATGATGACTTCCATGTCACCCCGATCATATTTCGTTGCTTCTGATTTTCCAAGACTGTGATAATCAAGCATCATATCCGGGATATAGAGCGAACACAGATTACCCCAAACCTTTTTTTCAAGTTCAGTGATTCCGTGCATTGAAGAACAAAATTCATCTAAAACAAATCCCTCCGGATTGGCCACGGGGACAATAATAACAGTCTGATTATCTCTTATTTTTCGGGCATCATCGCTGGCTAAATAACTCAAGATTTCCGGACCAATAACTCTTGTACCTCTCTCTGACCCATGTCTTACCAGGGTTACCACTGCATTTTGTTTTTCATCACCCGGAATAGATTTATTGGTTACGATGACCGCTGGAATATCCCATTTATTGTCTTCAGATCTACCCAGACTTATTTTTTCCGAAATTTCCTGGTTGTTTTTTACATAATTATCTACCCAGGAGTAAATTTCTCGTAGTCCCTGCTCTCCCATAGGCATGTGATTAAAAACCGGCATTTACATTCCCTTTCTTTCCATTATGTTCTGGATAACAAGTAGCAATTCGGGTTATAACCCGAATTGCTACTTGAACGCTTCTCTAACAACGTTGTCTTTTATGTACCTGTCGGTTATCGAGAACGCAAGGAACAGTATCGGCTTGTCCACTCTCGCTACCCGTAGCGGCCCATGCTTCAGCCCTGCGGGACAATATACGAAGCAGCTTTTCGTTAGGGTGTACTTCTCGTCTTCCATCCACCATTCTACCTCCCCATTCAGTGAGGCTGGATTATCCGGGTCTCCGCCGATGAATCCCACCACTTCATCGTAGTTATGGGTGTGCTGGGGAGTGCCTTCTTCCTCGGTTGCTTTCCAGTACCATGAAGCGATGATGCTGGGAGCGCCCTTGATTATGAAGTCCTCCAGCCAGAGGATACGCGTCGCCCTTTCCGCGTATTTATGCTCGATGTCTATCTGGGTGGAATCGTCCGGGAGTATGAGTTTCTCCATGACATATTTCTGGTATTTTTTTTCAGCCATTTTAGGCTCCTTTCAAAAGTACTATTCTTCATAGTTGGTGTCGGACAGAATCACTTCTTCGTCGATGTTTATTTGCCATACCGTCAGTGGCACGGAATTTACTATCGAAGCTTGCGGAAATATTAATCCCGATTACTCCAGTGCTCCTGACATGCGAGAAACATATTTAGTTAGTAGGCTGAAGTTAGCTATCGGTATTCAGCACCCTGGTTGGTTCGAGCAAGGTTAGTTTCACAAGGAGAACTAATTTTTGTAACTTAGTATTCAGCACACATTTTAACAAAATTATCATTCTTGGTAACGAGCTTGCTCTGGTCCATTAATTTAATTATGATGCTAGAACTTTACTTTTTATAAGTCAACAGAATTGAGCATAATGCTTGAATAAACGAACAAATTGTGTTATTACTAAAACATTTACACCGAAGAATGATGAATTAAACCAACTAATCAATAATAATATTCGATAGTGTTCAAGGATACATCACTAGTCGGTAAAACAAACTCCTGGTTTTTAGATTAAAACAAAGCGCTTTACGTTTTCACTAATAACTGCTGTACTGCAGGAATACGTTTATGAGAGCGTATATTCTTACAGGGAAAATGACTTCTCTTTCTGCGCAGAAAAAATATCAGGCAGCGTGTATTGAGTTATCAATGTATCTTGATAAAAACTCGCTAGGGTAAAAAAAATAAGTAAAGATTACGTTATTTCCTGTAAGGGCAGTAACAAAGCGATAACGCTAAGGAACCTCTGAAAAAGCCTTGAGTTGGTGTGCGACAATTATAATTGCCGGTTGACGGATGCTTAAGGTAAAAAAATTATGTATTTTCTTTTTCTCTCATATTCTTCATAAAACCTTCATCACGTGACTTTCAGCCTGAGCGTGAGATTATGAAGTATGGTTTAAAGAACTAAAACTGAATCGGATTTATGCTACCCATATGTTTCGCAATCCTGCTTCAGAGAGAGTGATGCAAAAGGTCGGAATGAAATATGAAGGGCATCTGCGGCAAGACGTTAAAAAGCGAGGGAATTTAGTAGACATCGTATTAATTAGGATCCTGAGAAACGACCATGTTTAATAGGATCCCAATGATTTGTACACAATCGGGCGGATTGTAGAGTCACATTTGTCCAGATTGTTTAACATCCAATAATATCTCATTTCATCGCCTTCGATGAGATGTCACATTCATGTATAAAGTTGCTATAGACGAAGTGTTGATAAATATCCGAAAAAAGAAGAACCACTTAGACAGTAATGAAGGGTCATTTCATGATATCTTCAACAAATCCAACCAAATCCTGGGTTAGAAGTGTCTGCATCATCTCGAGCGTTTCAGCGATATCCCCGTTAAAGAAGGTTTTAGCAATGGTATAAATCGACGGGTGTTCTGAATAACGATTGTAAACCTGTATATATTTCAGAATTTTAGTAATCTTGGTCGGTTTATTGGTGTTATCGATTAACTCGGCTGCCTTGTTAGTGATGATAAAACCTTGGGAAGCTATCCAGGAGATATCGATAGGCTTTCCTGCGGTTATATTCGCCGTTTCTTCCACGCATCTTAATGAGTATTGGGTTTCTTCCGGTTCTGAGTGATTATTTGCTAACGTCATAACCTGAACTAAACCTTTTCTTAAATTATTTCCTTAACTGAGTAAATAGTGCGTTAATAATAGCTACTCAAACGTTAATAAATCAGTAACGTATGTTACGATCGTATTCCCACAGTTAATCAGTGTGTCGTTACTATTCCTGTGGTTTCATGTGACTGGGACCAATCTCCGGATAAAGAGTGAAAAGTGGGTTAGACCAGTATTCATCTTCTGCTTCGATACCTGCCTTGGTCAGCCGGTAATAGGTCCGCTCCGGCGCCGGTGGATAATTCTCCTGAATAGAGGAAGGTTCGGTTTTGTCAGTTTCTTCTACCCACCCCAGCCGCTTCAGCACTCCGAAATACATGAGGAAAGAGTGGTACCGCATGTGGGTAAACTTACGGGAAATCCGTTTCAGTTCGCGCTGGTAGATCCGTTCCGCCTGCTCTTCGGTCACATCTTTCCCGGACACAACCAGCTTGCTGATTGCCCGTTCAGCCCGTTCCCGGGCAGTCGCCCTGGCTAAAGCCTCCTTGTATTCGAAGTTGATGTCAGCCTGGGGAGCACCTACCTCAGGATCGATAACACGACACCCTTCCGGCCCGTTACCGAGAAGGAACTCCCGGATAAACCATCCGCAACCGAACGGCCGCATGAACCCGCCTTTTTTCGGCCTCAATTCCACGCTTTCACCACCTGCGGGTACACCATGCCCTGGATTTCCGACAGAGCGTTTATCATTGTCGTCGAGACTTTCCTGATTGCCCCGAGATTATTCTCGAGGACTTTCTTATCCTGAGCCCATAAGGCAACATAGGGAAACGACCGTACCCCGGTATCGAAACCGAAATGGGCTCCCACTACATAGGCGGTGCTTTCGGCGATTGTTTCAGCATCTGCCCGCGGCAGGCGAAAGACATCTTCCGAGTAGTAATGCGCCACTTCATGGAGGAGGGTCTTCAGTTGTTGAGCGGCCGGTTCTTCAGGGCGAATCCAGATACCCTCACGACTGTAGTAGCCTTTTACTCCGGGATTAAGGTCAGGTTTCGGAGAGAAATCGAGGGGTATCTCTTTTTGCTTCAGGTGGTAGCGTAGCCATGTAAACAAATCCTCGTTTGCCTCGCCGGTCAGCACCGGCACAGCAAACTCGGGCAGGGGCTTACCCTCGGTCTGGCTGACATCGAAAACATACACAACCCGAAAAAATCGGGGTGAATCCACCATTTCTTCCAGCGCTTCTCCACAATTCGGGCAATACCGGGCATTTTTAGCAACCTTCCCTCCGCAGGCAGGGCACACTGGACGGGGAGGCATGACCGGCGCCAGTATAGCAATACCTTTCTCTCCTTTTTTCACCCAGCGTCCAAGATTCCTCCATGTCGTGAAGCCAGCGACTCTGGTGGCATCAGGCCGTTGGAACATGATGAGAATCTGATTACCGATGGAGTAATCGTGAAATTTCGACATGGTCGTCAGAAACAGGCGAAACTGGTCGCTACTCTGAATGCTCTCGACCCCGGTTTGAAGCTGTTTCATGACAGCGTCTATCTTTTTCTCCCCGGTTTCAACGTCAACCGATGGCAATAGATCGACATTCAAACTGTACCCGGGTATTGGGGCATTCAACCATCCGATGAGATGGCGGTACCGTGGAGGCACGCACTCTCCGGTTTCCACGAATGCAGGTAATCGGTGTAAACCAGAGCCGGGAGCATGTTCTTTTTCGATATGCCGCCTGAGCGCCTCGGTTCGGGTAATCGTTCCATAGTCCGGAATATCAATAATCCTGGAACAGATAGGACACTCAACGGTAACGACTGGTTTTTTGGCTTTTGCCATCGGGAGGAGGTTTATTTCCGGCTCCGATTCTTCGGAAAACAGGGATTTCGTCATACCAACCGTTAACGTCATCAAGAGAAGAATCATTCCGAAAGAAACGATATCCTGTGTTTGTTTTTGTGAAGTATGATACATCACCAGATAACCTCCTTAAGCAGTTCATCAAACCCGCCGCCGGTAATTACCCTGACCACCTCGGCGGCGATATAGGTCATCGCTTCAGAATGAGACGGCGTCAGGTCCTCAGCCTCTCCCCTGGTCCGGTACTGCCGGTGATGAGCGAGTTCATGTACCAGAGTATCAATCATCGTCTTTGCCCTGGCCATCATCTCGAGAGAAATATAGATTTCTTCGGTTGCGGTACTGTACATGCCGGCGGTCCGTACCCGGTCGCTGGCTGCCGGTATCACGGCAACGTGAATCCCTGACGGCGGAGTAAAGGCAAACACGCTACTCGCAAGTTTTCTGGCCAGGCTGAGATGAGTTCGAACACGATATTCCAAGCGGGCATCAGGAATTACCTCCACTTCACGAAGTCGGTCCTGAGACGCTTTTATCAACGCTTTATCAGTGGTAATAGCCCTCGATAAGGTTTCGCGAACGTAGGGATGAACGCTGACCGATTCGTAGCCCAGGTGTTTTACCATACCATCCCACCGGGCATCGGTTCGGAGTACGGCGTTGTCTCCCATAACGTTTCGCCAAGCTTCTCGCCAGACCGAAGCGTTATCTTTAACGAATCCGGCGTATTCTTTCCCGGTCACCAGCTCAATCCCCATTTCCCAGGCACTCATGTTGAGGCTATGACTTTCCTCAGATTCTTTGATCGGCGGTTGTTTGACCATCTCCAGTAATACTTGCAGATGTTCAACCCGGGTCGCGCAGCACCAGAGACGTCCTACATCCACCCAGAGGTCTGATTCGTTCTTCGGGCCGTGGCGATCCGGTGCCATATCGAAACTCC
>CAZJMW010000038.1:0-13414 GCA_964547375.1 uncultured Dehalococcoidales bacterium
AGACGTCAGCGATACCGCCAACCGTGAAATCAAAAAACTGAGAAACACTTTAATTGCAGCAGCCATACTGGGAATAGCCGTCTTGATTCTGGGATTCCTTCCCTCCTTTACAGGTAAAGCCTATCTGCTATGGGCACTGGCGACGCCGGTGCAGTTCTGGGCGGGGCTGAGATTTTATAAGGGGGCATGGTCGGCCCTTAAACACAAAACTGCCGATATGAATACTCTTGTTGCCGTCGGTACATCGGCGGCCTATATTTACAGCGTAGCGGCAGTGGTCGCGCCTTCCGCATTCATCAGCGGCGTCATCGAAGCCAATCTGTATTTCGATACCTCTGCCATGATTATCGTCTTGATTCTGCTGGGGAGGTTTTTGGAAGCCGGTGCAAAAGGGAGAACCTCGGCAGCAATTAAAAAGTTAATCGGCTTAAAGCCCAAAACAGCCTCTGTCATACGTAACGGGCAGGAAGAGCAGATTGCGGTCGATGACGTGGTTATCGGAGATATAATCGTTGTCCGACCCGGCGAGAGCATTCCGGTCGACGGCGTCATCCGCGAGGGGTATTCTGCCATAGACGAATCGATTATCACAGGTGAAAGCATCCCGGTCGATAAAAAGGCCGGTGATGAAGTAACCGGAGCTTCCATCAACCGCACCGGCAGCTTTAAGTTCGAAGCGACACGTGTCGGCGCCAACACCACGCTTTCACGTATCGTAAAGCTGGTAGAGCAGGCGCAGGGGTCTAAAGCACCCATCCAAAGGCTGGCGGATATCATTGCCGCTTATTTTGTGCCTACAGTAATTTCGATTGCCATTATCACTTTTATCACCTGGTATTTTGCCGGGCCGGCTCCTTCCTTTACTTATGCCATTCTTAATTTTGTGGCGGTTTTAATAATCGCCTGCCCCTGCGCTCTTGGTCTGGCAACACCGACTGCCATCATTGTTGGTACGGGTAAGGGCGCCGAGAACGGGATTTTAATCCGCGATGCCGCAACACTGGAGAAAGCGCATAAAGTAAATGCCGTACTGCTGGATAAGACAGGCACTCTGACACTGGGGCAGCCGAAGGTGACCGATATCATTGTCACGAGTCATCTGACTAAAGATGAAATGCTGCAACTGGCAGCCTCGGCAGAAAACAGTTCGGAACATCCGCTCGCACAGGCAATCGTAGACGAAGCCAAACAGAATACATTGGAAATGCTGACGGTAACGCAATTCAACGCCGTTCCGGGTCACGGAGTCGAAGCGCTAATCGATGACAGGCAAATAATTATCGGCAATCTGAAGCTGATGAAAGACAGGGGAGTTGCTGCGGACGGATTGGAAGAAAAGGCGGGGCTGCTCTGGGAGGCGGGGAAAACGGTGATGTTTGTGGCTGTCGATGGTAGCATGACGGGGATGATTGCGCTGTCGGATACCATAAAAGCGGGGGCGGTAGAGGCTGTGAGGAAATTGCATAATATAGGGGTTGACATAACGATGATTACGGGCGATAACCGGCGTGCGGCTGAATCTATTGCCCGGCAGGTTGGCATCGAGAATGTACTGTACGAAATTCTTCCCGAACACAAGGCTGACGAAGTCCGTAAATTGCAGCAGGCAGGAAAAACAGTGGCGATGGTGGGAGACGGCATCAACGATGCGCCGGCGCTGGCGCAGGCGGATATCGGCATTGCCATCGGCACCGGGACGGATATCGCCATGGAAACGGCTGATATCACTTTAACCGGCGGTGAGCTGAAGGGAATAGCGGGGGCTATCGATTTAAGCCGGCGAACGATGAGAGCCATCAGGCAGAACCTGTTCTGGGCTTTTGCCTATAATGTACTGTTAATTCCTGTAGCTGCCGGAATTTTATACCTGTTTTTCGCTGGTGGAACCGTACCTTCAGGGTTGCATTTTGCACTCGGCGAGTACGGCTTTTTAAACCCGATCCTGGCGGCGGCTGCCATGGCGTTAAGTTCGCTGACGGTGGTTTCCAATTCATTGAGATTGAAAAACTACCGGCTTTATAAATAAATATCATCCTTTCATATGTTGCAGGTAGCGGTGCGCCCGCAGCACGGCTTTTACCCCTTCACCGACGGCTACGGCAATCTGTTTCTCGGGGATATCCGTAACATCCCCTGCGGCATACAGCCCTTCGATGCCGGTTTCTCCGGTGCAGTTAACCTGTATTTCACCGTATTCGTTGAGTTTAAGCATTTCTTTCAAAAGCTCCGAATTGGGAACCAGCCCGATTTCGATGAAAATGCCTGCGACATCCAGTTTATTGCTCTTTTGAGTCTTTATATCCTCAATCGTAACTCCGCTGACAAATTGCTTCCCTTCGATGCTTTTTACTTTATATTCAAGGTGAACCGTCAAATCATTGATATCCGAGAGCTTATCGCTAAGCACTTTATCGCCGGTCAGTTGTGTTATCGACACCAAATCAATATGCGAGGTGTATTTCGCCAGGTCCAGCACAGCTTCCAGGGCAGAGTTCCCGCCGCCGATAACGGCTACTTTTTTACCCGAAAACAGAGGCCCGTCGCAGGTGGCGCAGTAGGTTACCCCTTTACCTGAAAATTCAGCCTCTCCCGGTACTCCGAGTTTGCGGGGCTTCTTGCCGGCAGCATAAACCACAGTTTTAGTTTGGTAAGTCTTTCCTTCATCTGTGGAGACGCTAAACCCTTTGTTCAATTTTTTTATACCGGTAACCCTCACCCCGATTTTTTGCTCGATGGGATAAGCGGCAAGCTGGGTGTTGAATTTATCGATTAATTCCGGGCCTTCGATAAAATGATATCCGATGTAATTTTCGATTCCCCAGGTGGTATTAATCTGTCCGCCGATATCGGCGCTGATTAATAATGCCTTCATCTTTTTCCTGGCGGCGTAGATGCAGGCGGCAATACCGGCCGGACCGGCTCCGATGATGATCGTATCGTACATTTTTTACCTCCCGCTTCAGCTTCCCGGATAATTATAGCAGGATTTTAACAGTAGAATCATTGAAATGTAATAATAAAACAGGAAATGTATTATAATGAGTATAATATACTCGATATAAGGAGGATGATATGTCTTATACCGCCAATGATTACAGTAATCTTATCGGAATGGAAGGCTTCAGTGAAACCCTTTTAAAAAATCATTTTACGCTTTACCAGGGGTATGTCAATAACACCAACAAACTGATGCAGATACTGGATGCCATGTTGAAGGAAGACAAGACAGGCACCCCCGAATATGCCGAATTAAAGAGACGCATGGGATTCGAGTTCAACGGCATGCGCCTGCATGAATACTATTTCGGCAACCTGGGTGGCAAGGACAAGCACAACGATTATCAGAAAGTAATTAAAGCCATCGAAGAAAATTTCGCCAGTTTCGCAAATTGGGAAAAGGATTTTAGGGCAACCGGCGCCATGCGCGGCATCGGCTGGGTCGTTCTCTACCAGGATAATGTAAACGGCAGGCTATTCAACCAGTGGATAAACGAGCATGAAACGGGGCATTTTGCCGGTTGTACTCCGGTACTGGTAATGGATGTTTTCGAACACGCCTTTATGACCGATTACGGGTTAAAAAGAGCTGATTACATCGAGGCGTTTTTTAAGAATATATGGTGGGATGCGGTAGAAAAGAGGTTAAAATAAAAAATTAGCCTTAAAATTACTAAAAACCTATTGACAACAGCCTGTGCAGGGTTTATTCTAACGTTAAACGTAATAAAGGAGGCACCAATATGCAAGGTTATTGTGTTAAATGCCGCGCCAAGAAAGAAATGAAGAATGCCAAAGCCATCGTCATGAAGAATGGCAGACCGGCAACGCAGGGTGTTTGCCCCACCTGTGGCACAAAGATGTTTAAGATTGGCAAAGCCTAAACTTATTCATCTTTACAATTTAATAGAAGAATAGAAAACCCGTAATATACCCGAAAAATTTCTCAACAATCAATTGATTACAGAGAGGTCAAGTAGGGTATAGTGGGTTTTTTCATTTTAACAGAAAGATTTTATAATAAATGACAGATTCCTTAAACGCAGGCGAAATCATCAAACGGCTCTCTGCAGCCTATCCCGATGCTAAAATAGCTCTAAAGTTTTCAAACCCGATGGAACTGCTGGTTGCCACCATACTTTCAGCCCAGTGCACCGATGAAGTGGTAAACCGCATTACAGTCCCTCTATTTAAAAAATATCGCTCGGTTGGAGATTTTGCTTCTGCCGATATTGCCGTATTTGAGCAGGATATAAAATCGGCTGGCTTTTATCATAACAAGGCTAAGAATATTATCGCTGCCGCTAATTTAATAATTGAGAAATTCGACGGGAAAATCCCGTCTACCATGGCAGAATTAATAACTTTGCCGGGGGTAGCCCGCAAGACCGCCAACATCGTGCTTTACAATACCTACGGAATTACCGACGGCATAGCGGTCGATACCCACGTCGGCCGTCTATCTCAGAAGCTTGGATTAAGCAAGAACAGCGACCCGGTCAAAATCGAAAAAGACCTGATGCAGATTATTCCCAGGCAGATATGGGGTTCTTTTTCCTACTTATTAATCGAACACGGACGAGCGGTATGCATTGCGCGCAAGCCGAAGTGCAAAATCTGCACTTTGAATGACATCTGTCCTTCAGCCTCTTAAACTTCAATTTTCACCTTGTTTCGGTATACAAGACTATTGCATCACGGGTGAATATACATTATTATATGACTGTATCCCGTGTTTTTACGGAGGGAATACAGGCTTCACTTTAAAGGAGGCATAAAATGAAACTGATTGTTATCGGGCTCGGACAGTGCGGCGGCAGAATTGCCGATGAATTTACCCGTATGGGTAAACGGGCAATGGAGATGAGAAATATCGAAATAATCGTCGATGCCTTTGCCGTTAACACCGATACAGCTGATATGGCAACTATCCAGACCATTAAACCGGATTACCAGCACCGTATACTCATCGGAGCCGGCAAGACGCGCGGTCACGGGGTAGCCAAACTGAATGAACTGGGAGCTGAAATCGCACGGGAAGATGCCGACAAAATACTCGATGCCCTCAGAGCTGCCAAGAGCCTCTACGAAGCAGATGCCTTCATGGTGATAAGCTCGACTGCCGGAGGCACCGGTTCGGGTGCTATTCCGATTATTACCAATGTCTTAAAAGAGAGATTTGCGGATAAACCGGTTTATACCATCCTGGTGCTGCCCTTTGAACACGAGGAAACAGCAGAGGAAATGGCAATTTACAATACGGCTGTCTGCCTTAAATCGACCTATTCGATTGCCGATGCCGTAATTCTGATTGATAACCAGAGATACATCAAGAAAGACTTCTCGCTTAAAAACAACATCTACGAAATCAACCGCTTGATAGTGGAACCGTTCTTTGATTTGCTGTGCGCCGGTGAAGAAAAGAAGTACAAGCATATCGGTGCCAAGGTTATGGATGCCGGGGATATTATCCAGACTCTGTGCGGATGGACGGCTATCGGCTACGGCGAAGTAAAACTGCCCTTAATCACACTGCCTTCCGACTGGTCGGGAAGCTTTACCAAGAGAGGGGAGAAGTCCTTCAAGGGGCTTCAGGCGATGGATGAAGCCATCAAGGAGCTTTCAATCGAGTGCAATCCGCAGGAAGCCGGACGTGCCTTATTCCTGATTTCATCTCCCGGCAAAGAGATGGATATGACTATGATTAAAGAACTGGGAGACCACTTGAGACAAATGGCCTCGCAGGCAGTCATCAGGAACGGTGACTATCCGCGTGAAAAAGGCTTACTGGATATAACCGTTATCTTTTCGGAACTTTCGGACGTTGCCAAAGTCAGGAACTATTATGTGAAAGCGACTGAACTTGCGCAATCGGTAAAGAAGCGGCAGGGAGAAAGAGAAGTGAAAGCCGAAAAAGTGCTCGATGCCGGCAAGGATGTGCCGACGCTGCTTTAAAATATAATTTTGTATTGTTAATTGCAGGATTGATTAGTAATAAATATGCCTATTAGTCAGTCCTGTATCCATTTTTGACCGCTGTAGTTTATGCTATTATATAAAGCTGCCAGCGACAGGCTGTTGATAGTATCTCCTTAGCCGTAAACTGCGTTCGATTACTGTTTTATATCACTTTACTTGAAAATTGCCATAAATATATTAAAATATATTGATAAAAAATCGTTATCATCCTAAAATATATAACGAAATACAAGAAACGGAGGTTAGTTTTTGATATGCCTAAAGAGAAAAAGAAAAACGAGTCTCAGGAACTGGGCAAAATAGAAAAGCCTGAGGCGGAAAAATTTCAAAAGGGCCGGAAATTAATTTTTGTCCCGTTATTGTTTGCGCCCTACGACAATGAATCGGAATTGCAGAAGCTGCACAACAAGTACTGGCAGCAGGTAAAAGAACAGATTGAAAACCTCGAAAGCAAGCTGATGGGCGTCACCCGCATCTATCATGAATTCATCTGTGTAGAGGGAGAGGAAGGCGTCAAGGAAATCGAGCGTATGAATGCCGGAAGTTACGATATCGTTAATAGCCTGGTTAAAAAGGGTTCGAAACTGATGGCTGCCGAAAGCGTGGAAATGCTGACTGAATTTATGGACTGGAACAAGTGCCTCTCGGCAAGAATTTCCAACCAGAAGGTGATTACCAAGGTCTATGAATTTTATAATGAGGCCTTGAAAAGCAGGGAGGAGTGGATCGGAAAGGGTATCGATTTGACGTTGGGAGATGATGAATTCGGGTTGTTGATTATGAAGGACAGCCACAAGTTGCAGTTCCCGCAGAATGTAGAGGTATTTTATGTGGCGCCACCCAGCCTGGATGAAATCAATCGCTGGGTTCGCGACAGGAAAGCCGCTATGCCCCAAACTCCTAAAAAAGAAGAAAAGCCGGCGGCCAAAAAACCGGCGGCAAAGAAACCGTCCACCAAGAAGACGACAGAGAAAAAATAAACTAATCTTTTGTACCGGATAATATGAAGCGGCTCCGTTAACGGAGCCGCTTTTGGTTTCCCTTGAAAGTACATGGCGAAACAGGGTAACTATACTGTACCGTATGGATTGTCTCATCCCGATATATCAGGATTCACAACGACGAATTTGAAGGGTTGCCAAATCGCAATCCGGATGGTTGGGTATTTATCATCCGTTAGTAAGCTTAATAAGCTCATTGTAACTTGAATAATCCTGAAACGATTTATCTCTTTTGTAATTCCAGCAGGTGTCGATACTGCCAATCCCTTTCCTGTTCGATGAGCCGTTCCCTGTCTTTGAGAACTGAGTTATCGATAGCTGAAAGGGCATAAGCGGCGGCATAAATTGCATGCCCTGGCACATGGGTGGTGGCTGCGGCATGTCCGCAGCTTCGGGCGATTTTACAGTGCGCCTTGTCTTTCATCTCCCGCGCGGCGGCGTGTGCGGCAAAGGCATAGCGGCGTGCTTCTAGCATACTTATTTCATCTTTTACCCAGGCCCTGCACATTGCGATGGCATTCGCGGGACGCTCATCGGCAATATCGAATTGTTTTAAAACATGTTCGGCGCAATCGCCGGCCCAAACTGCCAGTGTCTTGTGGGTTGAATTCTTGACCAGTTCAATTATTTCAGGGTTTATTCTATTTAACGCAAATCCAGTCATATTTCACCGTATCAAATCGAATTAAGGAATAGGATATAATTAAATCTATTTTCTCCAAATCAGGTACAACAGTAGAGTGCCACCGCTAAGTTCAGATATCAGAATCATGATTGCCATCGGTACGCTGATGGGCATATTGGCTTCCGGCGAAGGAACAAACCGGTAAAAATGTATTATGCTGACAATTATAAGCGCTACTAATACGGCCGAAAGAAGGATTTTAAAGGGAGGGGATTGCAGTTTTTTCAGGTCCGGGTTGAAGGTAAAGTATAGTATGGCAGCGTATAACCCGAGCACTGCGCCTATCAGAAGAATAATGATTATCCAGGTGCCTAAGGCATAGGCTGTTTGCGCTGCCCATAAGAGCCTTATTACCAGCGCAGCTATGGCGGGAGTAAAGGTAAGAATAATCCAGACTCTGATGAGTGTATTTTTCATATATCCCGTTCTTTTGTATCAAGGTACGGAAGAGGATTATTACCTGCGCAGCCTCTGATAGAATCCGGTTATGAATGTGGAGAAGATAATATGCCCGCGCATTGCTTCCAATACCTCTTTTCTGGAAGCCCCCGGTCTGGCATCGATTACCTTATCCATAGCGTATAGGTGGAATTGGTACCGATGCGGTGGTCCCACAGGCGGATAAGGCCCGTAATAGCCGATTGTTCCGGCGGTATTTTTCCCCTGCAGCGAACCGTCTTCCAGTTCAAGATTATTGGGAACGGCTTCCGGAAGACTGTTACTTTCCGGCGGAATGTTGAATATTATCCAGTGGGTAAATAAACCGGTTGGGGCATCCGGATCATCCATGATAACCGTAAACGATTTGGTATTTGGCACAGTGTTTTCCCAGTTGAGGGAAGGGGATATATTTTCTCCGTCACCCGTAAATTTAGCCGGCAGATTCTCATTATTTTTAAATTCAGGGCTGGATATAGTTAACATAATAACTTGTCCTCCCATCAAATGTTATTTAGATATCAGTTCCATAAGCTGTCCCAGGTTGTTTATCATCGGTTCTTTGATGCCGTCGTTTTTATAGTAATCCGAGCGGTCGAGTAAGATGCCCGACATTCCGGCGTTGATGGCTCCCTGAATATCTACCTTGTACTGGTCACCGATAAAAATAGCTTCTCCTGCTTCGATTCCGGCTTTGGTTACGGCTGCGTCGAATATCTCGCGATGCGGTTTGGTAAACCCGACTTCCAGAGATGTAACAATTACATCAAGCAGTGTATTGAGTTGCAGCCTTTCAAGCATGGCAGTAACATCCCTGTCTGCATTGGAAACGAGCCCGGTAATCAAACCGCGGTTTTTTATCTCTATCAGTGCGGGAATCACATCGTCGTAAATAGCCATTTCATATTTAAAGTTGCTCATTTCCATGAGCATGGCTCCGATGAGTTCTTTTGTCGGTGTTATTCCAGCTTCTTTTAAAAGCACCACTTCGTATTGTGCCCAGAGATTCTTTTTCTCTTCTTCACTGCGTTTAGCAAGGGCGAGTTTGGCGTTTTCTTCATAAAAATACTCATCTGCGGCAAGAATGGGAACAGTTAACTGCTCCGGTTTAAATTCAAAACCGAATTTTTTCAGGGCTTCTGCCTGTGTTTCTTCCCTCGGCGGATCGTAGCAAATGAGGGTATTATACATATCGAAAAATACTGCTTTTATCATAATGCTCCTTAGTTTGGTAGGGGTATTTTAGCTTATTAATAAACGTTCTGTAAAGGTCTAAAATGGTCATTATTGCCTTTTAGCCGACATTTCGTAACATGGAAATTAGTACTATGCCAAAGCAAGACTAATTTTTGTTAAAAAAGAGTTTTTCAGTTTAACCGGTAATTATCTGTCGTCACCCGATTTCAACTTAATCAATTGACTTCAACTGTGTTGTATTGCTATCATTTAAATATGAATACACAGAGAATTGCGCTTTTCCCGGCTAATACGGAAGTAAATAAGGAAGGGCATCTTGTCATAGGCGGGTGTGATGCGGTTGACCTGGTCAGGGAATACGGCACTCCGCTGTATGTTTTTGACGAAAGTACCCTGCGGGGTATGTGCCGTGAATTTAAGACGGAGTTCGGGCAAAGATATGAAGATACCACTATTATATTTGCCGGTAAGGCATTTTTAAACCGCTCGGTAGCTTCCATTCTGAAGGAGGAAGGCATCGGGCTGGATGTGGTATCCGGCGGTGAGTACTCGATTGCCGAATCCGTTAACTTTCCAAAAGATATGATTTATCTGCATGGAAACAATAAATCGGCTGAAGAACTGAGAACGGCACTGCGAAACCGTTTTGCCCGCATTGTGGTGGACGGATTCGATGAGCTTAAATTGCTGGCAAAGCTGGCTGAAGAAACGGGATATATTCCTGATATTCTTTTACGCATCACCCCGGGAGTAGATGCGCATACCCACCAGCATATAACCACCGGTGTTTCCGGAAGCAAGTTCGGCTTTCCGCTTTTCGATGCCGACCGGGCGGTCTCCATGGCAATGTCTTTGGAGAGCTTGAACCTGGTCGGGCTGCACTGTCATATCGGTTCGCTGATTAATGAAACCCAGCCGTTTGTCGAGGCAATCGATGTAATGCTGGATTTTGCCTCTCAAATGGAGAAAAAATACGGTTTCGAACTGGAAGAACTGGATATCGGCGGCGGATTCCCGGTCAGATACACTGTCAATTCCCCCAATGTTAAGATAGCGGCTTTTGCCGAGGCGATAGTATCAAGGCTGATTAACAGGTGCAATGCGCTGGATCTGCCTTTGCCTTCGCTTACAATCGAACCGGGCAGGGCGATGGTTGCCAGGGCAGGAGTTGCTCTTTACCGGGTTGGAATGACCAAGGATATTTCCGGGTTAAAGTATTATGTTTCGGTGGACGGGGGTATGGCGGACAATATCCGTCCTGCTTTATATGAAGCTGAGTATGAAGCGGTAATCGCCAACAAGGCGGCGGATGAGGATACGGATAGCGTTACCATTGCCGGCAAGTTCTGCGAATCGGGTGATATACTGATAAAGGAAATTAAATTGCCGCCTGCGGCTTACGGGGATATTATCGCCGTGCCGGTCTGCGGCGCTTATTGCATACCGATGGCAAGTAATTATAACGCTTCATTAAAACCGGCCATCGTTATGGTTAAAGAAGGGTCTGCCCGTATTATTCGAAAGCGTGATACTCTTCAGGACCTTATCAGGAATGACCTGTTATAGATATCACGACCAGGGGGCGTAAAAAATGTGGAGAGTAACCGGGCAGGAGAATGTTATTTCACTGCTTAACAGCAGTCTTACAAAGAAAACCCTGTCTCATGCTTTCCTGATTTCCGGTCCGGCTCATGTCGGCAAAATGACGCTGGCTGTCGATATTGCCCAGGCGATAAACTGTGAACGTATTAATCCCCCCTGCGGACAGTGTGAATCCTGCCTGAAGATACAGCAGGGAAAGCACGCCGATATTCAGGTGATTTCCCTGGCATCCCAAAATGATGAAGATGATGGCAAAACGCGCACGGAAATCAGCATCGACGATATCCGTCAGATACAGCATACGGTGAGTCTGCCTCCTTTCGAGGGTAAACACAAGGCGTTTATAATCGAGGGTGCTGAATCGATGTCCATCGAAGCTGCCAATTGCCTTTTAAAGACACTGGAGGAACCGGCAACAGAGGCCGTTTTTATGCTGCTGACCACCAATATCGGAAGCATACCGGAAACCATCATTTCCCGCTGCCAGCAAATCTCTTTAAATCCGATTGCTGCATCCGAGATAGAAAAAACTTTAATTACAGACTATGATATAGACAGGGAAAAAGCGGTTGTTTTAAGCCGCTTGAGTCACGGATGCTTCGGCTGGGCTTTAGCGGCGGCGCAGGACGAAAAAATCCTGGAGAGTTACTTCGAAAAGAGAATCAAGGTGCTGGAAATAATTTCAGCCGGGCTGCCGGAGCGTTTCAGTTATGCCGGCACATTATCGACGCAGTTTTCCAAAGACAGGGCGGCTGTCTACGAAATACTCGATATCTGGCTCGACATCTGGCGGGATATGCTATTATTAAAGGCCGGGCTTTTAGAGTCCGTTAATAATATAGATATGGCCGGTCAGTTGAAACAGTGGTCTGCCGGTATCGAGATAGACGCTGTCAGGAATACGATTCTGGCCATACAGGAAGCGAAAGGACAACTCAATCTTAATGTCAATTCGAAATTGGTTCTGGAAGTAATGCTTCTGGATATTCCCGTAATGGCAGGCAATATGGTTAAGGGGTAAGTTAAATGGATGAAAACGAAGAATTAAATAAAGATATAAATGATGCCGGTTCACCGCTGGAAACTCCCGAACAGGAACCAGGGGAAAAAATAGAGGAAATGCTTCAAAAAACGGTTGAAAACCCGTCGGATGATTCTCAGGCAATTGCCGATGAAATGCCCGCGATTGATGCTCAGGAAGTCCCCGATGAAATCCCGGCAGATGATGCTCAGGAAGTCCCCGATGAAATCCCGGCAGATGATGCTCAGGAAGTCCCCGTTGAAATCCCGGCGTCTGATGTTCAGGCAATCCCCGTGGAAAATCCTGAGGCTGATGCTCAGGAAGTCCCCTATGAAATCCCGGTAGCGGATACTGTGGCAGAGCCAGCGAAAATGTTGATGGTTGAAGTTGTCGGTGTCAGGTTTAAAAAAGCTGGCAAGGTTTATTCGTTTGCCCCTTCCGGTTTTGAGCTTGAAGCCGGCGATGATGTGGTGGTGGAAACGGCGCGCGGTATGGAAGTGGGGCAGGTAGCGCGTACTGTTGTTAAAGTTCCCGATAACATGGTTAATAAGCCTTTAAAACCGGTAGTGCGTAAAGCTACCAGGGAAGACCTGGAAAATGCCGACAGGCTGGAAGCAAGGGAAGACGAAGCCCTGCTGGAATGCGCGGCAGTTGTGCGCAGGATGGCACTGCCGATGAAGCTGATTTCGGCGGAATACAACCTGGAGGGAACGCATCTTACCATCTTCTTCGGTGCCGAAGGCAGAATCGATTTCCGCGAACTGGTGCGCGAGCTCAGCCATAAGCTGAAAGCCAGAATCGAGATGAGACAGGTCGGGCCGCGTGACGAAGCCAAGCTTATCGGCGGTTACGGCCGGTGCGGACGCCCGCTCTGCTGTGCCACCTTTTTAAATGAATTCAACCCTGTATCTATAAAGATGGCAAAGGAGCAGAACCTTCCCCTGAACCCTATGAAAATATCCGGTACCTGCGGACGACTGTTGTGCTGCCTGGGTTATGAATTCGAGCAGTACCGCGATATGAAAAGGGAATTGCCGAGAAACGGTGAGAATATTCAAACGTCCATGGGGGCGGCAGTGGTAGTTGGGGGCAATCCCCTCAAAGGTACGGTTTTTCTGGAAGTTGAAAGCGGTGCCAGGGTGGAAATGACGATGAAAGAACTTGCTCCCAAGAAAGAAGAGAAGGCGCCGGAAAAAGAGAAAGAGCAGGTACAGGAGCCGCGCCGTCGCCGCAGAAGAAAGCGCTAAAGGTAAAAATTAATTAAAAACCGGGAGGGGCTGTAAAGCCCCTCTTTTCATTTATTGTATACTTAATGCTATGGAATACAATCAAGCAATCGACGTATTAACAAACCTGTTGAAAAAATATCCACTTGACGACAAGGAAAAGGAAGCGGTTATGATAGCGCTTGGGGTTTTAAGCTGGGGCGGGTTGTACGAAAGCAAGCTGAAAGACCGCAAAGCCAGGCGGGATAAAAGCGCCGAGTGGTGACAC
>CAZJMW010000039.1:0-13359 GCA_964547375.1 uncultured Dehalococcoidales bacterium
TCAGTGTCGGTCATGCCGACAACATCTGCCAGAGCTATAGATACTTCAATACCTACCCTTTTTGACATTATTCCTCCTCCTTCATGGTTATAACAAGTGTGGGACACTCATGAGCACAAATACCGCACCCTTTACAATAAAAGAAATCAGCTACAAAATAACCCTCTTCATTCTGACTGATACAACCCTCAGGGCAGAATATCTGGCACATGCCGCATTTAATACATTTGCTAAAATCGTATGTGGGCCTCTGGGAACGCCAGTCACCGGTTTTATACTGGCTGGCATTTCCGGGTTCGGTGACAATGCCACCAACCTCCAGTTCTTTCCATGTCAGCTCATTTTCTGATTTACCCAATTGCTTTTTTCTCCTTAATAAGGGTATTTTCATAGGCCTTTTTCATGGCGCTGATATTTTTCTCTGCTAATCGACCGAACCTCTTGTTCAAAGGTTCAAGCAGCGATTCTACTTCAACTACCCCCCTGGCTTTAACCAGTGCTCCAATCATAGTAGTATTGACGATGGGAGCGCCCAGAATCTCGCGTGCAATACTGGTTGCATCTATTACCGCCAGTTTCTGATTGTCGCCCAATTTAATTTCGACATTATCCAAAGCCTGACGGGTATTGATTACAAGCATGCCGTCTTCTTTAAGGCCGGCAGTAACGTTTACAATATTCAATAAACCGGGGTCTAGTACAACGACCATATCAGGGAAAACAACACCGGCCCTGTTTCGAATCGGTTTATTATCATCGATTCTGATATAAGCCTGTACCGGTGCCCCTCTTCTTTCCGGGCCGAAACTGGGGAATGCCTGTGCATATTTTCCTTCACTGATAGCAGCCTGCGCCACTACTTCAGCAAGAGTGACAGCGCCCTGACCGCCACGCCCGTGAATCCTGATTGCAATAGGTTCTTTTAGTTCCATCTATTCAACCCCTTTCCCTTAATTTAACCGCCCCTGGAGAGACTTGAACTCTCGCAACCAGCTTCGGAGGCTAGTGCTCTATCCAACTGAGCTACAGGGGCAATAACACATTTTACCTCATTATGGCAAAGTTAAGCAATTGCCTTTGTATGACAGAGGGATACTTAAAATACTGACATATAGTGTTGAACTATGATTACCCGGAATTAAGCGGGGATTGCTGCCGAACCGTTACATATATAATAAGGTCGCCTTTGCTATTTTTTTGTTCCAAACCCATGCCTTTTAACCTTATTTTTGTTCCAGTTGCTATTCCGGCCGGAATTTTTACCATTAATCTCTTTTTGCGATTGCCCCTTTGATAGGTAATCTCTTTCTCAACACCCGATAATGTTTCCTGGGAATTAATTTCGAGTTCAGTTTGAATGTTAAGATCAGGTTTATATTCGATACCGAATAACCTCTTTAATATAAAACCTGTTATTACTTTAAATACCCTCGAGGCGAAGCGCTCCATCAAACCGGGTTTATAGGAATTCGTTTGAGATGAAGCATTATTAAAATTATAACCTGCATTGGAGTTCCCCATGTTCGAATAAAATCTGAAAAAAGTATTTCCATTCGAAAAGGTTTGTCCGTAAAAATCGCGGTCAAATCTTAGTCCGGCCTGGCTGAATATGCGGTTCAACTCTTCATAAAAAGCCTGGTTGGTAAATATACCGTTAAAAATATCCTGCTGAGAAAAATCGAATCCCTCATGTCCGGCGCCGGTAAAGCCGCCTTTTCTGGCCATATCATATTGTTTTCTTTTATTCTCATCACCAAGTACGGCAAAGGCTTCATTGATTTCTTTGAATTTTGCTTCAGCCGCTTTTTCATCGCCCGGATTTTTATCCGGATGATATTGAAATGCCAGTTTTCTGAATGCGCTTTTTATTTGCTGTTGGTCTGCGTTTTCTGAGACTCCGAGAATTTCGTAATAGTTTTTCATATATTTTCCAGGGATAAAAACTCCGTGTCGGATGGGTTATGGTGTTATAATGTTAAAAACATATATCCTATAATTATATAGTACTGCTGCATTTGTTTCCAATGAGGCTCTTAACAATGAAACGCAAATCAATAATTACTGCCGTTATATTGATAGTAAGTATTCTGGCCGGCTCCTGCCAGCAACATGATGATTTTAACCGCACATTAAACGGTATTATAAATCCTTATCGATTCAGCATTGCTGAATGGGAATTGAAAACTTTGACTTCCGAACTTGAAGGAGTTATATTCAGCGGTAGGGAATATACGGTTGAAGATTCACTTATCGTAGTCAACTATTTTAAATTGCTTGAAGACATTTCACAATTGGAGTTTCAAATATCCTACTACGGGGATATTATTGAAAAACAGGACCTTTCCGCGCTACAAAAACAGCTCAAAGACTTAAAACAAGAAAGCGATACACTCAAAAAAGTAGTCGAAGGTATTATCGAACTGCAAATCAGGGATATATTAAATCAACTTGATTTATACTGGTATAACGATATTACCGGTCTGAACATATCTTTCCCTCCGGTTAATTTCTCTCTCGAATCGCCGCCGCACCTTCTGGTAGTATCCCCACGGGAGAATATAACCCGGATGAAAGAAATAATTCTTTTACAGGACTTATCTATTGATGAGATAAATTATATTGAAACGGAAATTGATAAACTGGGGTATTCCTCTATCGTTTTGGGTCTCGGGGGTATGGCAACATTCCCGGCCTTCGTTAACAATAATGCCGGATTGGAATATACCATCAGTACTGCCGTAGAGGAGTGGTTTCATCAGTATTTTTTCTTTAAACCGGCCGGATTTTTATATGCCTTTAACCTGCTGGGAATCTACAAAGACAGCGACATTTCAACAATCAACGAAACAATAGCGGGTATTGTCAGCGATGAAATAGCCTCCATGGTTTATAGCAAGTATTATTCACGATATTATGAGAATGTTACCTTTGAGTATTTACAGGGTAACGGTTTCGATTTTTATGAAGAAATGAGAAATATCCGCATAGCAGTTGATATTTTCCTTGCCAACGGAGATATTGAACAGGCTGAGGCCTTTATGGAAGAGAAACGGCTATATATACTATCACAGGGTTACTATATCAGGCGCTTAAATCAGGCCTACTTCGCTTTTTACGGGACTTATGCCGGCAGCCCCTCGTCAGTTAATCCGATAGGCGAAATATTATGGGATTTACGAAATAGCAGTGCAAATGTAACCGATTTTATTAATATTACCTCGGGCATAAGAAATATGAATGATTTACATAAACTGATGGCATAGTATTAATTAACCAATGTAATCGTGTATAATAATGTATATTTATTTGTTGGTTAGTTAACTATTTTATGCTAAACTATAAAAGTACGTTAAGGAACCTTTAGCTTAAAGCTACAGGAGGAATTATATGAAGTTACTCGTTATAGGATGCGGACAATGCGGGGGAAGAATAGCAGATGAATTTGCGCGTCTGGGTAAAGTTGCGCACGCTCAGCGTGGTGTAGATATACTTACTAATGCCATTGCCGTTAACACCGACGTGGCCGATCTAAGCGGACTGGTTAACATTAAATCGGATTTCCGGCACAGGATTCTTATCGGAGCCAAGAAAACAGGCGGACATGGTGTCGGCAAATTGAATGAAGTCGGAGCAGAAATAGCCAACGAAGATGGTGACAAAGTCATCGAGAGCATCAGGGCCACAGAAAGATTGGCCGAAACTGATGCCATTTTACTTGCTGCTTCAGCGGCAGGCGGTACCGGTTCCGGTTCGATATCCGTTTTAACACACTTAATCAAGGAAAGATACGATAAGCCGGTTTATAATATGGTCGTTTTACCTTTCCAGTATGAGGAATTGACCGAAGGCCGCTCTATCTACAACGTAGGAACCTGCCTTAAATCAACTTATCTTGCAGCAGACGCAATCTTTCTGGTAGATAACCAGAGATTTGTCAGAAAAAATGCTTCCTTAAAAAATAACCTTTCAAAAATTAATTACCTTGTTGTGAGACCTTTCTATAACCTGCTTTGTGCCGGCGAGGAAACACAGCCGAAATACATCGGCTCCAAGGTTCTGGATGCCGGGGATATTATACAAACGCTATCCGGCTGGACCGTCATCGGTTACGGGAAGGAAGACCTTTCCGGATTTAAGATGCCTTTTAACAAGAGCACCGATTTCAGGGACAAGGATGCTCAGAACGAGCAGGGCACAAAAGCCATGACCGAAGCGCTTGGTGAATTATCACTGAAGTGCAATCCTAATAACGCCAGAAGGGCTTTGTACCTGGCAACAGGGCCCCATGAAGCCATGAGTATGGATGTCATAAAAGAGTTGTCCGGGTCGCTCAAAAGTATGGCAACCGAAGCCATTATCAGGAGCGGCGATTATCCAAGGGGTAAAGGTATGATAGATATTACCGTTATCCTTTCCGAACTGGTTAATTCCAAAAAGGTTGTCGACTACTTTGCCAGGACAATTGAGTATATCGCTAACTCCAAGAAAAGACAGGGTGGCATCGATTGGGACCACAGGGGAATCGAGGAATCATTCAAGGATATTCCCTCCCTGTTTTAAGTTTCTTATTTATTAGATTAGCGTTTTTAAAAAGATAATGCCTTATCGACAAGATAAGGCATTACTATTTTGAGGTAACTTTAAGAATTATTCGTCGTCTTCGGAACTGGACATCAGCATTTTAGTAAGTGAATCCATGCGGTCCTTGGCCCTTTCTCTCATCTCTTTGCCGGCAGGCTTATTATCAGGGACCTTATGTTCAAATCTTTCTTCTTCTTCACCTGTTTCTTCATCCTCATAGGAATCAGCCGGCTTAATATTCGCGGCCGGAGTTTTCCTTTTATTCGATGCCGATTCGATTGCCATCTCCTGCGGTGTTTTCTGCAGAAATTCGGATGCCTGTTTTACTTTCTGCCTGGCATAGTCACTTACTTCCCCGGTATCGCTAAGCAGTTCAGCAAATACCTTAATCCATGATTCTCCGGCTTGATGAGCTGCTCTCTTTGAAACCTCAGCCGCCTCTTTGGACGCCTTTATTGCCTCATCCGCAGCCTCCCTGGATAACCTGCTTAATTCCTCAGCTTTTATGATGGCTTCCCGGGCTTCCAACTTCATCTTTTCTGCCAGCTTTTGTGTGTAAAGTGCAGTCTCTTCAGCCCTGATGATTGAAGACTTGAAATTACCAATCTCTTCTTCAAGCTTGTTCTTCGAGGCATCACTGATAGATAAAATCATATCGACAGCCTTTTTTGATTCCGCTATTGCGTTTTCGGCAGTTTGAGTGTTTTTTTCTCCTGCCTGTTCCGCCTTTAATACCGCTTCCTCGGATTTTAATTTTATTTCATCCGACATTTCTTCAGATTTATGGGCAACTTCATCAACTCTAGCGATTGCTTTCCTGGACAAGTCCATGGCTTCTTCTGATAATTGCTGTGCTCTTTTTCCTGTTTCTTCAGCCTTTGTTATTGATTCCTGGCTGTTCTTTATGGCGTTTTCAGCCGTTGTCTTGGCCCAGACATTTGTTTCCTCGGCTGCTTTAATGGCCTCTTGAAAGGCCAGCGAATAAGCACTGTTGGTTTCTTCTGCGGTCTTTTTGGCTTTTTCGGCTTTTTCTATCGCGTTTTGAGAAGCAATCATAGCTTCCTGAGCTATTATTTTGCTTTCTTTTTCTACTTCACTCGCCCTGTTGGCAGCCTCATTAGAAAGGCGTGTCGCCTCTTCGATTTTAAATTTAACAGAACTCTCGGTTTGCTCAGCCATTACCATTGCTTCCTGAGCCAGTTTAATGGCAGCCGCCGACATTTCTTCTGTTGATTTAGCCGTCTTTTCATTCTCTTTTAATGCCCGGTTAGCCTCTTTTGCGGCTTCCTTGACAGTGTCTCTTGATTCTTTAACTGTTTTATCCGCTGCTTCAATTGTTTCATTGAACGAAGAAACGGCTTGTTCTGCAGTTTCTTTTGCCAATTTCCCTTTTTCTTCAGCTTCAATCGCAGCCCTTTCAAATGCCTGTTTATAATCGCGGGTATTATTTTCTAAATCCCTGGTAATTCTTTCAGCCCTTTGAATCGCTTCCTGAGAAGCTTTCCTTGCTGAATCAGCGATTTTTTTACTTGTTCGGCTGATTTCTTTAGCCTGTTCAATAATATCCATGGCAATTTTTATGGCATCATCAGCTGATAGCTTCGATGACCTTTCCATCCGGTAAGCTTCATTCGCTTTCTGTTTTAATTGCTCAATATTATCTTCCATATTTCTCATATCGCCGGCATCAGAGTACTCGTTATCTTCGGTATTATTTTCTTTATCTGTGTAATCGTCCATAAAACTGCACCTCTGTGTATTCTATTGTATGCTGATTTTTATAATCAATATATTTTAACCGATTTGATAATAACAGGTGATTACTGATAAAATAGCTACAACAAATAAAACAATTCACATGGGCCGCTAGCTCAACTGGCAGAGCAACTGACTCTTAATCAGTAGGTTACAGGTTCGATTCCTGTGCGGCTCACTTTAAATGTCCTCTCCATCACTACTAATTCAGCAACTGGTTTTGTACGGCATAACGTATCAGTTCGGCGCTGTTTTTAATCTGCATCTTTTTAAGAATGCGATTTCGATATGTGTTGATAGTCTTCACACTTAAATTCAGTTCAGCAGCTATTTCAGCTGCTGTTTTCCCTGAAGCTATATAACGCATCACCTGGTCCTCGCGGTCCGATAATAATTCATGGGGGAGCTTAGGAGTGCCTTCATTTAAATGACGCGCCAATTTGTCAGCCAGGGTAGGGCTGACATATTTTTTCCCCGATAGAATTCTTTCAACCGCCAGCGTTAATTCGTCGGAGGCGGTATCCTTGGTAAGATAACCCGAAGCCCCGGCTTTCAAGCAGCGCAGGGCGTACTGGTCTTCCGGATAGATGCTGATTATTAATACCGGCAAGGTCTTATTAAATTTTTGTATTTCCTTTAATACTTCAAGGCCGTTCATACCCGGCATGGCTATATCCAGCAATACTATTTCATATTTTTCGTTTTTAATTTTATCTATAGCTTCGCTGCCATTAGCGGCTTCGTCAACAACGATTGATTCAAAGGTTTCCTTTAACAATTGTTTTAACCCCTGTCTCACGATTGGATGGTCATCAGTTATCAGAAATCTCATAACTTTATAATACCCCCTTCTTATTTAGTGGAATACTTACCGTAACATGTGTTCCTTCACCGGGAATACCGATTATGCTAACGGTCCCTCCCCAGTATTGCACCCTTTCCCGAACACCTATCAATCCAAGGGAATGGGGTTCATTAATCTGTTCTTCTGTTATGCCTTTGCCGTTGTCGTTGACTATCAGGATAACCTTTTTGCCCTGTTTTCTTAAACTAATATCAACTTTTGTAGCTTCAGCATGCCTGAAAACATTTGTCAAAAGCTCCTGAAACGCACTGAAAAAAGTGATTGCCAGTTCCTGTTCTATCACTATTTTGGATGGGATTGATGTAACATTACATTTTATCCCGGTAAGTTTGTAAAACTCCTCCGTTTGCCATTCTATAGCCGCTAATAACCCCAGTTCATACAACAAACCCGGCCTCAGTTCAGCCGATACACCTTTGACTATTTGTATCGACATATCGACCAGTTTAAGAATATCCTCCATCTTTTTTGAGGGAATCTCATTATGATGCAGCAACTGTTTCTGCAACCATGATATATCAATCTTTACCGCAGTTAAAAGCTGCCCCAGTTCTTCATGGATTTTATGGGCAATATCCTTGCGCTCTTCATCTCTAATATATTGAAGGTGTACCGATAATGCCCGCAACTGCTTTTGTGACTCCCGTAGTTTCTGTTCAACCTGTTTGCGCTGCGTAATATCCCTGATTACAGCTACAGAACCGTTGAATTCACCGTCAATGAACATCGGGGATAGCTTAACGTTAATCCATTTCTTTTTCCCGTTCGTGTCTCTTGAGAATTCATAATCGGCGACTATACCCTTCATATTTTGATTAAAAGCTGCCGAGAACATCTTATTCACACGGGCGGGCATTACATCAGCGTGTTTGCGGCCGATACAATCACCCTTGGTTTCGTACACGTCCTTAGACGGTTCCGAGTGACAGGAAATAAATCTGCCTTGCTTGTCGAAAACATATACCGAATCATCGATGGATGTTAATACGCTTTGCAAACGGCTTTCGGATTCTTTAACAGCATTCTCTACCCTTTTTCTTTCTGTTATATCCCTGATATAGGCTACATTAGCTCTTTTTCCCTGGTAGGTCGTATGAACACTGGTAAATTCTATATCTATGACTACCCCATCTTTCCTGATAATTTGCATGTCAAAAGGACCCGGAATCGTTTCTCCCTTTAGCTTCCTGCGGTGCCTGTCCAGGGAATCAGAATAATATTCCGGGTTTAACAGTTTAAAAAAGGATTTTCCGGACAACTCGTCCCTCGAATATCCGGTTATCTTTGACCACTCGTCGCTTACAAAGGTTTGCACGCCTTCTTCGTTGTTGATGTCCTGCATTATCACTACCGCTTCACCGACCCTCCCTCCAAGTGCTACAAGCGCATGATACCGTTCTTCAGATTCTGATAATTGTTTGATTATCTCTTTTTGTTCGGTAATATCCCTGTGTACGCAAAATATAAAACCGGGTCCGACATCCATATATTTATAGCAGACCGCCAGCTCTATAACACGACCGTCCTTACGTTCACTTCTTATTTCAAAAGAAGACTCACCCTCATTTACGGTTTTTTCAACATTGTTATTAAATTTCTTTATTTCAGAAGGTGTTTTTACAATCAAATCGATAGCGTTTGTGGATAATAACTCGAACCGGCTGTAACCAATCATCCTGCAGTAGGCATCATTGACGTATAAAATATTACACTTCAAATCTGCCAGGAAAAAACCCTCGGTAGCATTTTGGATAACAGCTTTATACCAGTCGTTGATTATACTGTACTGTAATGCTGATGTAGAGGAGTGGATATCGTTATCCGTCTTTATATTATCCGGAGTAACAGTAGTCTCCATGGCATCTTCTTGAATATGGCGCATTAACAGCTCCTTTTTATATATAGCAAATATGAAGTATTAACAAGCTGAAGCGATATCAGGTTAAATATTCTGTCTAATCGTATAACTTCAGGTATAAGCTGTCAAGCTGGATAGAATAAAAAATCGCCGTATTAAGACTGCTAAGCAGGTTTATACAATTTTATGGGAATCAGGTTGAATTATTTGTTCGCCTCCGGATTCCTCTGTATATAGCCTTTCTTTCCAGCTGATACCGGTGCCGGCCAGTTTGCGTGCTATAGCATTTACGACAACACATAAAAGGAAAAGAATTCCTACAGGATGCAAAATAACCGAAACAATTGAATTGTTATCGAAACGACGGTCAGCTAATCGCCGCATAAAATATATAGTGGCAACCTGGATTAATATTATGGCTTTTAATATGTTGTTCCCGTCGGTAAAGGAAAACTCATGCCATAGGGAATAAAAAGGAATTAAATAACATATACATGCGAAAATTATAAGACCAACCAGGGCAATCAGTGATATTTCCGCCACTGCATAAACCGAACGCGTTAATCCATGCCATATTCCCTTAAAATTATCGTACATTTTACAAAACACTGCATCTGACAAATCCACAGCGACATGCTTTCCACCTTGTTTATTTACTTCTATCCCCAGCCAGATATCTTCCAGTACCTTCGATTTAACACTTTCGTGGCCTCCGATTCTCCAGTACTCACTTTTTGAAAACAGCATAAACTGTCCAATCGCTATAGAGGGCATATTCCTCTTTGAGTTTTGCATCCACCACAACGGGCACCATGCCATCAGGATAAAATACCAGGTCGGGGTAAATAATTTCATTACCATATTTTCGGCAATCTGTCGCGGAAATCCCGACAGCAGTGAAGTGTTCAATTCGAGAGCTAAAGCCATTACTCCACGCAACATGTGAGGGGCATGGGTAGTATCGGCATCCACAAACAATAACCAGTCGCCTTTTGCTTCTTTTGCCATTTGATAACAGGCATAATTTTTACCCGACCATCCGGCAGGCAGAGGCGCACCCTTAATAAACCTCAGGCGATTATCCTTATCAGCTAATTGCTTCACTATGTCAGCGGTATTGTCTCTGGAGTTATCATCCAATACAATTATCTCGTAATTCGGATAATCCTGTTTAAATAGTGTCTCCAGGCACTCAGATATTTTATCCGCTTCATTTCTGGCAGGAATAAGAATGGAGACCATAGGAGCATTAAGAGGGACTTTGCTTTCGTTAGAGGGTGTTTTTAAGTATCTCAGATTTAATATAAGATTAACCAGGATAATAAATAGTATTACGGCTACAATAATTTGTATAAACATTATAATTGCTGCTTATTAATATGTGATTTTTGCCCCCTGGAATGCAACCATTTTAAAACGTTAATCCCGAATACCGGCGGGTTCTGCAATTCCTTGTGCTGTTTGAAGACAAAAAGCGTAAAAATGCATAAAATGAAAAATAGTTCGATAGAAAACCCTTCGTAAATCAACAAAAAGAGCGAAGTGCCGGTCGGACCCATCATTATCATCCATGAATTCTGTTCGATAAATAAAAAGCCGAACAGCGTAAAGATGGCAAAGATAAAAAGCAGGTCGGATTGAGGCAGCGCTATCAATACACCAAAAGTAACCGCAATTGCTTTCCCGCCTTTGAACCTTAAAAACGGTGAAAAGGCATGCCCCAGAATAGCACAAAGCCCGATAAACAGTATATTTGTGAAAGGTAAATGCAAAACATGATAACCCAGCCAGATAAAAGGAATGCCCTTTGCAATATCGAGTATAAGCGCTGTTATTCCAATCGAAATCGAGCCGGCTCGAAACACGTTTGCTGAACCCGGATTGCCGTCTCCGTATTTTGTTATATCTTTTCCGAGCGCTTTACGTCCGATCCAAACAGAAAAAGGACAAGCACCCAGTAAAAAGGCACCCACAGCCAGCGCTAAGGTAAATACAATTTCCATTATTACAATTTCTTTATAAGAAATATCTCAAGACCGACTATTATACAATACCGTTATCATTGTTTACAATACCTTATTACTAATTTAAATTTTTCTTATCAGAGCTAAATCTGTTTTTGTGTTTTTCTTATTTACATATTCGTTAATTATTATGGAAGCAATGATGATGATATCGAAATAGAAAAAGTAAGGCCAGATACTGCGCCATGCAAAGAAAAGGGGGATAACCGCAAGCAGGGGACCTGCCTGGGGATAGCTGCGGCAGTTGCGATAATACCAGATCATTCCTATTATCAGCATCAGGCATTCAAGAACAGTGAAAATAATCGATGACTGTATATCAATCAGTCCGCTGGTAACCAGTGTAATAATTCCAACACCCAGAGGGAACATATAATGAATCATCGGGGATAATACCGAGTTATACCACAGTTCTACGTCATATATGATAAACGGCAAGTTAGTCGCCGTAAAGATTACTACAATAATCAATGCGGATAGAAGAGCCTTTTTTATTCCCTGTGTCTTATATATTAAAATCAGGTAGAAAGGAATAAAAAACCACGCTACCTGCTTGATTGTTGCCGCAAGCCCGATAAGTATTGCAGACGGTATCGGGTACTTTTTATAAAGTACCCAGCCGAGCAGTATAAAGGGGAAAATCAAAAAGCCGGTTTCTCCCGAGACCAGGGAATTCCAGAGCTCAAGGCTGATAACCATAATAACAGCAAGTAGTAAGCGGTATGCGGCGGGGGATATCCAGATGACATAAAGTAATGCCGGTAGCAACAATATAATATATATAATTCTCAGGTCGCTAATTCCCATAAGTAAAAACAGCGCCGGAATAAGAAAAGAACCAGCAGGGTAACATAAGCACGATTCCAACTCGGCAGGTACAAAATCCGGGTCTGCCAGTATTTGTTGATGTAGTTGCTCTATTTGTTCGTCGGTCGGGTAGGGGAAGGAATCTCTGAAAATGCCGACCTTTAACGGAGTCAGTTTGCTTAAAGGCACCTCGAATTTGAGCATAGCGGATACAATATTTGATTCAGCGTATGGATTTTTTCCTTCAATAAGATTTTGGGCAGCCTGATGGCATAAGGCAGTTGCATCATTATAGTTGAAAGATTCTTCCAGCGATGTTAGTACTTCGGACAAATTGCTGCTCTTTTCCTTTATGCCCAGTGTATCCAACCCGATAATGGATAAACCGACAAATTCAACCATACCGATTACAAGAACAACAATTATTATCTTCTGCGCTGTTTTCTTCAACTGTTCAGCGCGCCTTTGCAGCCACTCATCGGCCTTAGGAATGGCGATAATAAAGAGGAAAGCAAACCACAATAACCACAGCATTATGCCCACTATGTAGAGCGCGGCATTGTTTAATACATAAGCGATGCCTGAGGCGGCAGAAGCGGCAAGTTTAATTACAACAGTGATGATAAACAGCGAGATTCTGGGGGTATATTCCTGTGGTACAGATAATGACTTGATACTTTTATTACAAAAGCTCAGTTTTCGATTACTTTGATTCGAACCGTTTTCTTCTTTAATCATAATCACCCGCAAAATAGATGAAAATGACAGAATTATTAATATTCGAATTTAATATACTATTTTAATCTTAAATTTTCGTTAAATTCTCAGGTAAATCAGAATGCTTTTGAATAATACATTTAACTGCCGGGTCGTTTAATGCCGTTTCTTCCAGGCCGTTTAAGCCTGTAATCTTTTCCAGCATTTTATAACCGCTCTCCAAAAGATGATACACCGTTATAGGGAAGAATGTCAGAATATAATCATCGAGGTTTTTATAATAAAACGACCTGTCGAAAACTGCCGGAGTCTGTGTTTTATAGATAGTAGGGGTATTGAAGCTCCCTTTGGCGCACCACTCGCTCGGAGAGCTTGATACCGTACCGGCACACATATACGGCCTGACTTGATAGATGGAACACTCTCCGTCTATCAGGAAAGGGCAGGGGAGCCCCTGGTCGCGATAGCGGTTCGATTCTGCGCCAAAAGCATCCTCTTCCTTTTGTCCGGCGCCCGCAACCCTCTTTTCGTACCACAGCCGCGCACAGTTTTTAAAGATATCACCGTTTTGGCTCAATTTCTGACGCCAGTCTATATAATTTTTAATATAAGTCTCGAAGACGCTTTCATTATTATAGAGATAATATACGATGGCTTCGCATTCCTGTATATTGGCATGCATATAAAAATGGCAGCAGTGTGCGCAACCCTTATGACAGGTTATCTGCTGTCCATTTGCTTTTACCGCTTCC
>CAZJMW010000040.1:0-12919 GCA_964547375.1 uncultured Dehalococcoidales bacterium
TCGATGTCAGGAATTTCGCATCTTTTGCCGGCTTGCATATTCCCGGAGCATGGCACGTTGAGACGGTCGTATTGATGTCACGGGCAAAAGATTGAGAGAGCTGAAAACCCTTATATATCAAGGGTTTTAGCACACATGGGTGTGAAACCCACCAGGCGAAAAACATGAAAATATCGCTTCGTGGAAACAAGTCCAAAGGGGCTGTTTTGATAGTCAAGTGGTCAGGTTAGATGTCATAGCCCTGCGAGTGGTCGAGTTAGATGTCAGGGGTCATGAGTGGTCAGGTTAGATGTTTTTTCGGGGGTTTTTGAGGTTGTGTGGTCAGGTTTGATGTTGACTAAAAATGTGTTTATTGAAGCGAAAGATTTAAATTTGAACGGAGGGGTTGCATGGTAAATGAAAAAGATGCCATTGAGATAATTTTTTATGCCGAAGAAAATGAGATTGCCATTTGGTTAGATGGCGGCTGGGGAGTTGATGCTCTCTTAGGTGAGGAAACAAGGGTCCACAACGATATTGATTTGTTTGTGGAAAAAAGCAATAGCAAAAAATTTCTTGAAATAATAAAAGAAAAAGGCTTTTCTGAAGTTATCGAAGCATATACCACTACAGATCACACGGTTTGGAAGGACGCTAAAGGTAGGATAATCGATCTTCATATATTTGAATTCGATGAACAGGGATACCTTGTTTTTGAAGGAGAAGCTTATCCTCCAGAAGTGTTTAGTGGTATCGGGAAAATAGGAGATAAAGTGGTAAAGTGTATAGATGCTAAGAATCAAGTTTTATTTCACCTGGGATATGAGTATGATGAAAATGATGTTCATGATGTAAGACTTTTGTGCGAGAGGTTTAATATTCCTATTCCTAATGAATATAAATAACTGACAAATTTTAATTTGTCTTTGAGCCTAAACGCAAGAAAAAGTAAGGCTGCCTATTTAAAATTACTTTCTACTATTGTCGAGGTTTTATGCCAGGTTGAATGTCGGCTCCGAGACTGACTATTTACATAGGAACGACCGAAACTATAAGGAGAATTATATATGCAATATGGACCAGATCCAAATTCTATTTATCCGAATGAAAAAATAAAAAGCGTATGCTATATTAAAAATGTAATCACACGCCCAAATATTATCGTCGGTGATTACACCTATTATGATGATATCAATGGGCCGGTACGGTTTGAGGAGCGCGTTACACATCACTATGAATTTTTAGGTGATAAGCTCATCATTGGGAAATTCTGCGCTATAGCAAAAGGTATCGAGTTTATAATGAACGGTGCGAATCATAGAATGTGCAGCGTCACTACTTATCCATTTAGTATCATGGGACATGGTTGGGAAAAGGCCACTCCGACACTTGGGGATTTACCTTTCAAAGGAGATACTGTTGTTGGCAATGATGTGTGGATAGGTCAAAATGTCACCTGGCACATTCAATACAACCGAAATAACCAGACATACCGTATGTTAATATCCATCTGTTGGCTTCTTGTAAAAGGTTTATTACAGACCAATTCTGACGGCTCAACAAAGCTTATGGATTTTTTAGATGAGCAGCGAATGTGCCGCCTATACGAAAAGTTTATCCTCGAGTACTACAAACGTGAATTCCCGTTGCTCAATGCGAGCGCATCGCAAATACCTTGGGCGCTGGATGATGGAATCAGTGATACGCTTCCGGTCATGCAGAGTGATATCATGCTTACGTATGAAAACAGGGTCCTTATAATCGATGCAAAGTACTACACGCACACGACGCAGGTTCAATACGATACTCATTCACTACATTCTAGTAATCTATATCAGATCTTTACTTACGTCAAAAATAAGGAAGCAGAGCTTGCAGACCAGCCGCATGAGGTATCTGGTATGATCCTCTATGCACGGACAGACGAAGCCATACAGCCGGATAATGAATACCGTATGAGCGGTAATAGAATTAGTGTGAGGACGTTCGACTTGAATCGCGATTTTTCGGATATCGCTAAACAGTTAAACACTTTTGCTAAAGAGTACTTTGGCGAAAGTGCACTCAAGAGAAACCTTGGTTAGGTAGGCACGGTTCCATTTGATATTTTTAAAGGGAGGTACTGTCATAGTGCTAAAATTTAACTTAATAGAAAACGGTGAGATTTTTACAAGAGATTTTAGGCCGCTTGTTAAAAATAATGAGATTATCTTTCCAACTTGTGGAGAGGAAATAGTTGCAATATACGGCCCTAATGGAACAGGGAAAACAAGCCTAATTAAGGTGATGTCCGGAGCTAAAGGCACAAAGGTAAAATTTGAGTTTGATGGAAATACTTTTGCTTCCGGCAATACAGTCTTTCACGTCATCAATGACCAGAACAACAGAAACATCATCGCTGGTGAAACAAAAGACTTCTTTTTAGGCGACAATATTAAAAGAGAGTTTGACCTTCAAAAACTTCTTGCCGATGCACGAATATCGATTATTAGCGATATTATATCCAAGTTGAAATCAAATCATGGCATTTCAGCGATGAGTAGCCCTTTATTAACTCTTATTACAGATACCGAGATAGCTGAAATTGTAAAAGACATCGTTAATAGTAAATCTAAGGGCTCAAAATTTGAAACAGAAGTCATATTTAAAAAATTTGCGGCAATTCCACTGATCAATCAAAATATAAGTGAAGAACAACAAGAAAAACTCATGTTCTTAAAATCCGATTATGTAGCTAAAGATTCTATTATGCAGCAAATCGAACAACTGGCGAAGAAGACAGTTATAGCTAATCCTAAGATACACGAGGTGGAAGAAAATTCTGAAGCTATTCGTATACTCGACCGTTTTCACAAAGACCAGTGCATTGTTTGTGACTCGAACGACATCAATTGGTCGGCACTGCTATCAGCAAAGACAGATAATCGGGCAAAGATCATCGAAGCTTTGGACAAAGATGTTCAAGTGCTAATAAATAAAATAATTGCTTTAGTTCCTGATAAAGATCCGTTCAACATCAAGACATTGCTAATTGAAGCTGTCAGCACAGGAGACAAAAGAAAAATTGATACTTTAATAACTGATTTCACTGCTATTAAAAAGATATTTGAACGGCAGGTTATGAATGAACTTGCAACAGTTTTTGTTGGAAGCGACTTGCCTGCTAAAATGGAGGAGTATCAAAAACTACTTGATGAAAAGCCTGAAATCACAGAAGAGGATATGCTCTACATAGAAGAAATTATTAATAACAGTATGAACAAAAAACTCTCGTTACAGCGTGACGAAAAGAAAAACCTGAGAATCACTTTATCCGATAGTGAATTTTTAGGCAAGGCAAGAGATGAACTCCCTTTAAGCGCAGGAGAACAAAACTTTTTATCCTTAACATTTGAATTTTTAAAGGCAAAAAACTCTACGTGTCCAATTGTGGTCATTGATGACCCAATTTCGAGTTTCGACTCAATTTATAAAAATAAAGTGGTCTATGCAATTGTTAAGATGCTCCACCACAAGAAACGCATTGTTTTAACCCACAACATCGATTTACTCCGCTTACTCGACGGGCAATACAAGAGGTGCTACAGGCTGTATTTATTGAACAATACCGAGGGAGAAGAGAATGGATTTATTTCGCTGAATAATAAAGAACAAGAAATGTTAATTAGCCTCGAAAAACTGCTTGCTACGTTCCGTGGAGCAATATTCGATCATATCAAGGATGTAAACATCTTTTTGATTTCGATGATTCCTTTTATGCGGGGTTATGCCAATGTCATAAACAACGAAAACCTTGTGGACCGTCTGACGCAGGTAATGCACGGCTATAAGAATGAGAAAATTGACATTGCTAAAGCATATATTGAGTTGTTTGGAAACAAGAAGGGGAAAATACCGGAAACATATGAAGTATCAGTCTCAGACATTCTGACAAAGACTGTGGATGGTGTGAACATACTTGATAACTCTCATTATCCGTTACTTAATAAGACTTTACGACATTCGTTTACTTATTTATTTTTGCGATTACTGGTGGAAAAGAAACTGGTTGAAAAATTCTGCATTGATACGAATCAGTATAAGCAGTTAGGTCAAATAATTAACGCAGCATATCCAGATGAAAACGACATCTCACAGATTCGAAATCGTATCAGACTTACTTCTAAGAAAACGCTGATAAATGAGTTTAATCACTTTGAGGGAAACTTGAGTATTTTTCAACCGGCGATTGACATCACCGACCACGCTCTTGGAAAAGAAAGGACCGATATAACAACGTTTATCAGCAGCTTATAAATCAATGCCGATACTGCTGTAGGCAATAGAACGCGCACTTTTTTTACAAATGAATGCATTACTATATTTAGTGATATGTGGGATACCCTCGCAAACGATTATACCTGTGCTTTTGATTACCGGAATTAATTTTTATTGTATCAATATTATCAGCCTTTTCCAGTAGAAGCGGCGGGTTTTGAGTGAGAGTAGATTGACCTGTTCCTGCGAACGGATAAAAACAGTTGACCTGTTCCCGCGAACGGAATAACTCATATAAACTGCTATCGACCTGTTCCCTTGCACGGAAAATCAGTATAAAAAGTACCCGACATCAATCTGATGCTATCGTTCCATCTCGACAGCAATGGAAATTTCGCCACATTTGCCGGATGGGTATTGCCGGTTAATAAGGAGATCCTGATGGTAGCCGATAGCTATGAAGATGCGCTCAATGCCAGTACATGGACTCGTCGCGTGGGGGTGGACAGTATAGCAGGTTATCTGAGCGGTGGGATGGTAGCATGGGCTAATGAGGGACATAAGATTGACCACATACATCTGATTTCATCCGAGAGTTTATATGAACAAATTACAAATGGCAGCAAATCGCTGGCATTGGTCGATGTGCGGACACCCCTGGAATTTGCCGACAGCCATATCAAGGGGGCTATAAATATCCCGGCTCCGGAACTGCGTTATCGCTACAAGGAATTAAAAGCCGAAAATCCTACCTATCTTATTTGCAGCACCGGAAACCGTTCCAGTCTGGCAGCCAGTATATTAAAACAACACGGATTCACACAGGTTTATAATATAGCCGGTGGAATGACAGGGTACAGTGCCGCCGGTCATGCCAAGCAATGTAATGTATGTATCAATCCTCACGGCCCGCGCTATGCAGCGGTTTCGGAATAAACAAAAAGGCAGGTTATTATGGACTTTTTAACTGAAGTACAGTGGTCGCCTTACGTCGTCGGTATTGCTATAGGTATATTAAGCTGGTTTACATGGCTGATTTCCAATAAACCCATAGGGTGTTCCACTTCGTTTTCCCGTACGGCTGGTATGATAGAGAAACTATTCAGGGGAAAGAAAGTGGAGAACAAGCTTTACTATCAGGAGGTCAAGCCCGAAATCGACTGGCAATGGATGTTGGTACTGGGAATCGTTATCGGTGCCTTGTTTTCATCACTTTTATCAGGTGATTTTCGTTTTCAGATGATTCCATCAGTATGGGAAAATACTTTTGGTGATAATGTTGTCTTAAGATTAACTGTAGCGCTGGTCGGAGGGGTATTGCTGGGGTTCGGGTCGAGGTGGGCCGGCGGCTGCACCAGCGGTCACGGTATCAGCGGCACAATGCAGCTTGCAGTCTCCAGTTGGATTTCTGCCATATGCTTTTTCATCGGCGGTATTTTGATGGCGCAATTACTTTTTAAGGTATTGGGTTAACGGAGGCTGTAGAGATAAAAATGAAGAATAAAAATATTCAACTGCTCTGGGGATTGTTATTCGGAATTATATTTGGTTTTCTACTGCAAAAAGCCGGAGTAACAAAATATGATGTTATTATCAACCAGCTTTTGTTAACAGATTTTACCGTTTTGAAAGTGATGCTTTCCGCGGTAATTACGGGAATGATAGGTTTGCATATTTTCCAGAGATTAGGCTGGGTTACACTGCGTCCCAAATCAGGCTCGTGGGGGAAAAATGCTGTCGGCGGCTTAATCTTCGGTTTGGGTTTTGCCCTGCTTGGTTACTGCCCGGGTACTATTGCCGGAGCCATCGGCAACGGATATCTGGACGCAGCTATAGCGGGGCTGGCAGGTATTATTCTCGGTTCGGGACTGCTGGCGGTTGCCTATCCGGGGTTAAAAACGGGGATAATGAAAAAGGGCTTCTATGGTGATATGACATTGCCGAAGCTTATAAAAGTAAACGAATGGATTGTTATAGTCCCATTATCTGTATTGCTGATTGTTTTCATGTATCTTTTGGAAAGTTCAGGATTATAATTTCTATATATTAAATAAATGATAGAAATTCAGTAATATATTGCTGTTTTATATTGATTTTAATGCTTTTTATATGTATAATGACGGCAGAACAATAGTACCATACCGATATTGAATTATATAAAATAATGATATTTTTATATTTCGATATAGATGTGGTCTGAATTACGAATGGCAGGAGGAGAATATGGCATTTTGTAGCAATTGTGGAAAAGAATTAATTGGCGATCCCGATATGTGTGTAAATTGCGGTGTTGTTCTTAAGAAAGAAAAAGCACCTCAGTATCATGCGACGCAGCACCCTGTATCCCCCGCTCCTGCGCCTCAATACCAGGCGCCGCAGTATCCGCAACAGCAATACCCGCAGCAGCCGTATCAGCAGCAATACCCGCAACAACCCTATCCGCAACAGCAATATGCGAATCAACCCTATAATCAGAATCAGTACGGTGCCGCCGGTTATGGTGTTTCCGATAAAACAAAAATGATGGTAGCGATTCTGGCATTCTTTTTAGGGACGCTGGGAGTCCACAGGTTTTATGTCGGAAAAACCGGCACCGGAATTGCTATGGCTGCCCTGACAATCGTAGGTTATATAACCGGTTTTCTGTTTGTATTCGGTTTCATACTTGTATCCGCTGTAGGCTTATGGGTTTTAGTCGATTTCATAATGGCTTTGATGGGCAAGTTTACCGATAAATACGGCAGACCGATAGTTAATTAAAGCAATCGCTTTTTTATTGCGCTTGCGTCGTTTGACGTCGATGCAAAGTAAGATAGTTTAATAAGTGCCTGGTGTAATAAGCCGGGCACTTATATTTTAATAATGTATAATTAAATATATACTTAATAATTAACAGAAATTACTAAATGATATGGAGATGAAAGATGACTGCTGCAAATTTAAGGAAAATTATTAAAATAGATGAAGAAAAATGCAACGGCTGCGGGGTATGCGTACCGGCTTGCGCCGAAGGCGCGCTGAAGATTATCAATGGAAAGGCCAAACTTGTCAGCGAGGTCTATTGTGACGGGCTTGGCGCCTGCCTCGGTGAGTGCCCCCGTGGGGCTATATCGATAGAGGAGAGGGTTGCCGAAGAGTTCGATGAAGAGGCAGCAAAAAAGCATGTCGAAAATGAAAGCGATGGCAAAACATTAAATTCCTGCCCGTCTTCATTGGTCTCTCAGTTTTATAATAAGAACACGAACAAACAGGTTTCAACGGGTGATGAAAACCAAGCTTCAATGCTTGGGCACTGGCCGGTGCAACTTACGCTGGTTCCCCCGACGGCAGAGTTTTTGGGTGACGCCGAGGTGATATTTGTTGGCGATTGTGTTCCGTTTGCCCTGGCAGACATACACCAGCGGTTTTTAAGGGATAAGGTAGTACTGGTAGCCTGCCCCAAGCTGGACGATTTTCAGGCGCATCTGAATAAGTTGACCGATATCATAAAGCATAACGGCATAAAGAGTTTCACCGTTATCAAAATGGAAGTTCCCTGTTGCTCGGGGCTGGTCAATATGTTGCATCAGTCCATGCGGAATGCCGGTAAGAATATTTTTCATAAAGTGATCACAATAGGGATTAAAGGGGATTTGAAATAATTAAGTCGATACTGCAGAAGCAATATTACAGTTTAATGAATAAGTGCTCGGTGTTATAAGCCTGGTATTTTTTTACAGCGATTTGTTATTACACTGGACAAACATCAGGATTATTGCAAGTCCACAAACGTCTAAAAAGATATAAGGCTGTCTTATTCCCTAATTGCCCCCTTTTTATAAAAATAAAATTTATCCAAAGTGACACGGGGCGCAGTTATAAATGATTTTTACCCCACCCGGTAAGTGCGATGTATGGCATAATAAACAGTCATTGAGACTGGGAGAATAATCTATATCGGTTATATTTACATAAGCTATCGGATCAAGATGAAGACAGTGCCAAGATAGGTTTTTACTTAAATTATTATCACTGCTGCCATGACACATCAGGCAGTTTTCATACCCCAAATCCAGGAAAAACCCTGATAAACCCGAATTATCCGTTTCCACAGCTTCTTCGTTATTATTGCTGCAGCTAACGCTTAACAATACTATTGCCAGCAGAAACATTATAAATAAAAGCGATACCTTTTTAATTCTCATCTTAATCCCCTGAGATATTTACTTTGGCGAAATTTATTTTAGCCTTTTGTAATTTCATCGTACCAGGCTTTATGATTTTCTTTGGCGTATGATTCGCTGACCCTGCCGGTAAACCATGACTTGAGCAGTAATCTATGCGACGATAACAATAGGGCGAACAATATATGTATTACCAGCATGATAATAAAAAGCAAAGAGAATATATCATGTATCGATGTTGTTACAGCCAGAGTAGTTGAGGGTATGTTAAAGAAATGACCCATTACCTTGATGGAACCTGTTATTAACTGTACGCCTCCCAAAACGGCGAAAAGCAAAAACGCCGATTTTTGAGAAGCGAGATATTTTGTTTCATGTTTCCATTTTTTTCTTAACAGGTATTTGCCGATGGTTCCCTGTAATATTTCCTTAATATTCGGAATCAGCACAGAGAGTTTTCCGGATAAAACGTAGTTGGTTAGAAAATAAAAACCGCCTAACAAAGTAATGTTCAATCCAATAAAGTGCATGTTCAGGGGAAACAATACGCTTTTAGGAGTATCGGCAATATTTGGGAAAAATAAAAACCCCATAATAAAACCGGAGATTATCAGTAAGAAAATACCGAGAGATGTCAGCCAATGTGCAATAAAAGCGCCGATACCGTGCCTGGATATTTTACCGTTTTCAATTACTGTTCTACTTTTAAATTTTACCCTTAATATGCCCAGTATAATGCCTGTTATTGCAGATGCTGCTAACAGCCATGGGAATGTGGATAAAAGTAGAACATCCGGAAGAGCAGAAAATACTATTCCGATTGCAAAAACGGCTATCAGTATAAAAATAACAATCCATTTATTTCTATTCATAACCAGCCCCAAATTTTAAAAATCAATAAAAATATATGTCTATTATATCTTATTTTCTCAAAAAATATCAGGGGGGTAACAAAAGCACCTGATATTTTGGTCAGGTGCTTTTGTCAGTTATTAGATTATAAAAGGATTCCTAATCCCATTGAACAAACATCGGCATTACAACATGAATGTAGTTATCCACTCCCACCGGGCGGAAGACGCCGGGGCTGGAGGGGCTGGTCACTTCGAGTGCAACCTGCGACTCACGCAGCACGGTCAGGATATCTGAAAGGTACTTGCTGTTAAAGGCAATTTTAGCTTCGTCACCCTGAACCAGCGCATCGACTTCGCCCACATCGTCGCCGATTTCTTCAGAGCGTGCGGCAACGGTCAATTTCCCCGGGGCTTCTTTAACTCCCGGTGTGATTACCAGCCTGATAATATTGCTGCCGTCACGGGCAAAGATACTTGCCGTCTTGGTAGCCCTTAAAAACTGCGCAATATCGACTACAGCGCGTGTGGAATAGCCCTGGGGGATAAGCTGTGAATACTGGGGGAAGGCTCCCTGTACCAACTGGGATACCAGTTCGATGTCCTTAAGCTTGAACAGGATTTGCCCCTTGGCGGTATTTAAGCGGATCTCCACCGGGTCTTCCTGTTCCGTAACCATCCTGTTAAGCTCGGCAAGCGTTTTTGACGGAATTATAGCGGTGGTCTTCTTATCGACACGGGTCGCCAGCGGCATCTTGTAAACTGCCAGCCTGAAACCGTCGGCAGCGGCCAGTGTCAAAGTATCGCCGTCGAATTCGGCGTTAATACCGGTCAGCACCGGTCTCGATTCATCCGAAGCGGCGGCAAAAACCACTTTTTCGATGCCCTTTCTGAGGGCTTCTGCTTCAACGCTGGTAACAACTCCGTCATCCACATTGGGTATCGGGGGGAAGTCTTTGGCAACGATACCGCTGATCCTGGCTTCGAAGCGGGCACATTTTAGCTGCAACGTCCTGGTGCGCGGCGAAAGACTGATATTGATTTTATCGCTTGGCAGAGATGCCACGAATTCATTCAATAACTTGGCAGGTACGGTGATCGCACCCTCATCTTCTACTTTGGCCCCCAGCCAGTAGGTAATTGCCATTTCCAGGTTAGTGGCTACAAGTTTAAGCCGCCCTTCATCGGTTGCCAGCAATACGTTGTTGGTAATCGGCAGGGTAGTCCTGGTAGCAGCGGCTCTACCGACATAAATCAGTCCGCGGTTTAGGTTTTCCTGAAGGCAGGATAGTTTCATGATGCACCCCCAATATTTAGTAGTGTCGTGTAGTATATACCAAAATAGAGCATTAAAACAAGTAATACCCCGGTTTTTCAGGCAAGTTTAAGCAGATTCTCCAGAACCGGTATGGCATTTCTGGCAGCTATCCCGCGATGGCTGAGTCCGTTTTTAACATCTTTGGGAATTTCCGCCATGGTCTTTCCCAGTTGCGGCAGGAAGAAAACCGGGTCATAACCGAACCCGTTTTCCCCCTTCGGTTCGAAGGTGATTTCCCCGCGGCACTCACCGCTGCAAAACTCGGTATGCAAATCCTGCGGTGTCGTTATGGCGATAACAGTGCGGAATCTGGCCTGCCTTTTTCCTTCCGGTATATGCTTCATTTTATCAAGCAGGAAGTTAACGAGTTCTCTATCATCGGCGTTTTCTCCCGCATAGCGTGCGGAGCGCACGCCCGGTTCTCCGCCCAAAGCCTCAACCTCCATGCCCGAATCATCCGCCAGCGTCAGCAGTCCGGAGGCTTTGGCAAAAGCAACCGATTTTAAGGCGGCATTCTCTTCGAAAGTCTTGCCGCTCTCGGCAACATCCAATTCGATACCGACATCAGTTGGGGAAACAATAGAACAGGGCAAGCCTGCAAATATGAGCCTAAGCTCAGCCAGCTTGCCCCGGTTATTAGTCGCAATAAGAAGCGCGGACATCTAGTCCTCCAGCGTGGTAAAACGCTCCTTCAGCTTGTCCATTACCTGCGGCATGGTGGTGTATTCCATCTCGTCCAGCGGTAAGCGGTGCGGCTCGAAAGGACCGTGGCGGCGCATATAATCCGCTGCCCAGTTGGCCTGTTTGCGCGCTTCATCGAAAGAAATATCATCGAACATATCACGAGGACCAATCAGCATCCCGTCTGCAAGCTGGAAGCCGCAGGCGGTAACTCTGGGCGGGCCGTCGAAACGGGTCGGTTTACTTTCGGCAACCGATACCGGCATTAACGGGCCGTTATGTGAGCCGCGCATCCAGCCCTCGACCAGCGATGGCTGAGTAAACGGTTCAAGCACTTCGCCTACTGCCGGGAACGAACCCTGGCAGCGGACAATACAAACGGGGTCATCTTTGCCGACATAGCGTCCGGCAATCAGCGACAGTTTTTGAGTCGAGGATACGGCAGCTATTTCACCGGTATCACGGCTGTAAACCGATTTGACGCAATAGCGCGCCGGTGCGCCGATAAGTACCAGCAGGTCGTATATTTCTTCGGGAGTACTGAATTTGACTTTCTTATGTTCTTTTACATCGTGAACTTCAAAAGTGAAACCCTTATGCATATTAGGGGCAATAACCAGGCCGATGGTGTTGAACGGGTCGGCAAACATCTTGTACAGGGGCATGTTCCAGGCGCCTGAGGATGTCTTATCTGCCATAAATATTATAACCGGTTCGGAGATACGTTCGTTTAGTTCCATTTCGGCAACACCCGGCCCCATACCCTTGACGTTACCGGAGAAAGCATCTGACAGCAGGTCCTGTCCGGCGCCGTAGAGTTTTAATTTCTTGGCGATTTCGGTTCCTTTTACAAATGTATCCCATGCCATCTCGTGGATTTTTGCATTACCCTCGCCCAACTGGTGCGTCATAATGAGCTGCAGGTCGTCGCCGCACTTGGTGACATAGTAATCGATCAGCATGCCGTCTGCCTTAGCCTTATTGAGGCTTTCATTGGCAGAAGCCAGTATTTCAGGGTGCGATTCGGAATGGCCGACAAAGCCGCCGATGTCCGCTTTAATTACGCTTAATGTTAACTTCATGATGACCTCCCAAAAAACTTATATAATTAAATACTAAAAAGGTTTAATAATCAATCCCCCGTCGGGCCTGGATGCCGTTGTTATAGGGGTGTTTTATCGAAAGCATTTCTGTTACCAGATCGGATGCCTGTATAATTTTAGCATCCGCATATCTTCCGGTTAAAATCAGTTCTACATTCGCGGGCTTCTCATTAATCAGTTCAAGCACATCGTCTAAAGGAATCAATCCGAGGTTAACCGCCATGTTAACCTCATCCATAATTATAACGTCGTATTCACCGCTGAGCGCGGCATTTTTTGAAGCGGTAAAACCTTTTCGGGCCTGTTCAATGTCTTCAGGGCGGATGTTGTCTTTATCAACCCAGCCCTCGCAGCCAAAGCTTTCATATACAACGTTACTGAGTGCAGAAAGGGATTTTCTTTCACCGTGGATAAAATTCCCGCCCTTTAAAAAGAAAGCAATGTAAACCTTTAATTCATGACCGGCAGCCCTGGTGGCAATGCCGATGGCGGTGGAAGTTTTTCCTTTACCGTCACCGGTAAAGACCGAAACCAATCCTTTTTCCAGTTTTTCAGCCGTCATTTTAC
>CAZJMW010000041.1:0-12865 GCA_964547375.1 uncultured Dehalococcoidales bacterium
ACCCAGCCGTTCTTTGTCGGCGAGGTATTTACGGGGCGCGCCGGAAAGTATGTACCCATTGCCGAAACCATACGCGGATTCAAAGAGATTCTCGACGGCAAGCATGATGATTTACCTGAGCAGGCTTTCTATATGGCAGGTACCATCGATGATGTAGTTGAAGCTGCCAAAGCATTGCAGGCGTAGTAGATAGAAGCGGGGGCTTAAAATGGCGACAATAAAACTGGATATTGTAACAGCGGAACGCTCGGTTTACTCCGATGAAGTTGATATTGTAATTGCACCGGGAATTGACGGTGAGCTTGGTATTTTACCCAGGCATACTCCGTTAATGACCATGCTGCAAGCGGGTGAACTGATTGCCCGCAAGGGTAATGAAGAATATTCCCTGGCTATTTCGGGCGGTTTTCTGGAAGTACGTCCCGACCGGATAATTGTACTGGCTGATTCTGCCGAAAGAGCGGAAGAAATCGACATTTCGAGGGCGGAAGAGGCTAAGAAGCGTGCCGAGAAACTTATGACTGAAAAGTACGCTCCGGGAGTCGATGCCGGTGGTGCTGAAGCTGCGTTACGACGTTCACTGGTCAGGATAAAAGTGGCGGAGAGGCGCAAGAAAAGGGCACCGCGTATTTAACCTCAGGGATTTAGGAATAAATAAAAAGGATGGCTTTGAAACCATCCTTTTTTGTATTTGATTAATTCTACTTAAAACCTGAGGATTACTGTAAACTACCCCATCGGCTTAATGTAAGTCTAAAATAAAAACGCTAATTCTGAATAAGGAAACAAAAAATTAGATTATATCAAGGGTAGCTCGAGTTCCGGCTTTAGCAGCTTTTACTCTGATTAAGGTTCTGATGGCCTGAGCTATTCTGCCTTGTTTTCCGATAATTCTCCCTTTATCTTCGTCGGCAACCTGCAATTTGAGAGTAATTCCTTCCTCTCCTTCTTCCTGAGTCACAACCACAGCATCCGGTGCGTTAACGAGCGATTTCGCTATGTATTCTACCAGTTCCTTCATGATTTCTCCTTTGTCGCCTTAAACTTATCTAAAATACCTGCTTTTTTAAGCAGACGACTAACGGTAACTGTGGGTTGGGCACCCTGACCTAACCATTTAAGAGCTTCCTGTTCATCAATGTTAACTGTTTCCGGGTTGGTCATCGGGTCATACTGGCCGATAATCGAAATAAACGCTCCGTTTCTGGGCGAATGCGAGTCGGCGATAACGACACGATATGCCGGTTTTTTGGGGGAACCTATACGTCTTAATCTAATTTTTACCATATTTTAAAATTCTTTCCTACCTTACTTTCGTGATATTATGCAACAAAAGCCATATGCCTGTCAACAGTATTTATATATAAAACGTGAATAAAACGTTTGTCAGTGCCTGTTGCGGTATATATAATGAATAATATGAACGATAATTATCTTTGGCAGGGGGGTATCAGCGCAAAGGAGGCGATCTCTTTACAGAAGCGGATGGCGACATCTGTTATAAAATCCGGACAGGTTTCATTTCCTGTATATATAGCCGGAATCGATATCGCTGTATGGAAATCCAGAAATCAGGCTCAGGCCGCTATCGTTATTTTAAAATACCCCGGGCTTGAAATAGTCGAAATAAAGAAGACTGTCGGAGAAATTACATTCCCTTATATTCCCGGGTTGCTCTCTTTTCGCGAGATTCCCCTGATACTTCAAGCGTGGAGAAAACTCACCGTTTCTCCCGATATAGTAATGGTAGACGGGCAGGGTTACGCCCATCCCAGGAGAATCGGCTTGGCCTCGCATCTCGGTCTTATAATTGATATACCGACTATCGGCTGCGCCAAGACGAAATTATGCGGTGATTATCTAATGCCGTCTGAGCAGGCGGGCAGTTTTACTTATCTTACGGATAACGGGGAAATTATCGGCGCCGTCCTGAGAACCAAAACCAGCGTTAAGCCGCTAATTATTTCGGTAGGGCATAAAATAAGCCTTGAAAATGCGATTTACTGGGTTAGGGAGTGTAGCAGAGGGTATCGTCTGCCGCAACCGACACGCCTGGCGCACCTGTCAGCCGGCGGTAATTTGTAATCAGCGGGCATAATAAATTAAACTAAGCTGTTAATATAAAATAGTTACAGGAGAAGTATGAGCGAACTATCGGATAAACTCGAAGAATACAAGCAGAGAATTTCATCAGCAATGGTGCGTCTTTGACATCCCTGCCAGGGAAAAACAGTTAGCCGAGCTTGAAAAACAATCTATAAGCCCCGATTTCTGGCAAAACTCCGAAAGTGCGCAGGAAGTGATGCGCCGGTTGGCCGAAACCAGGAAAACAGTGGAACAATGGCGGGGAGTGGAACAGAAATTAATTGACATAACAGAGCTGATGTCGCTGGTACCCGATGGTGAGGAATCCTCTCTGGATACGGAAATCAGGCAGGAAATGGAAACTATCGAATCGAAGCTCGACGAAATGGAGTTCGAGCTGTCTTTCAGCGGTGAATACGATAACCGTAAGGCCATCCTCTCCATTCATGCCGGCGCCGGGGGCGTTGAATCACAGGATTGGGCGGAGATGCTCTTGCGCATGTATCTGCACTGGGCGGAAGAGAAGAAATATAAAACCGAAATCCTCGATATTTCACCGGGGGAAGAAGCCGGTATAAAAAGCGTTGTCTTCGAGGTATCGCATGAGTATGCCTTCGGATATTTAAAGTCCGAGCACGGGGTTCACAGGCTGGTGCGTCTTTCTCCTTTCGATTCCGACCATGCGCGTCATACCTCGTTTGCCCTGGTAGAAGTAATGCCGGAGGCGGGAGAGGATGTCGATGTGAACATTTCTGCCGACGACTTGAAAGTAGAAACCTTCAGGTCATCTGGTCCGGGCGGACAAAATATGCAAAAGACCAGCAGCGCGGTTCGCATAACGCATATGCCGAGCGGTACGGTGGTGAGCTGCCAGAGCGAGCGTTCCCAATTCCAGAATAAAGAAAGCGCCATGAAAATCCTGCTTTCCCGTTTATTGAATCAGGAACTGGCAAAAAGGGAAGAAGAACGGGCAAAGCTCAAGGGTAAACGCATTGTTGCCGGCTGGAGCAACCAGATTCGCAGCTATGTTCTGCATCCCTATAAAATGGTTAAAGACCACCGCACCGATTACCAGGTGGGGGATGCCGAGGGAGTATTAGCCGGCGATCTGGACGGGTTCATTAACGCCTATTTGAGAGCCGGGCTGGGGGATGGAGATGATTAAAAAAACAGCGCTGGTTTTACTGTCGTTAATCCTGATGACGATATTTTTCAGTCCGCTTCAAGTATCCGGCAGGTCAGATATATCTGCTAAATTAACAGCTTCGGCGATAACTTCATTTCCCGATGCTATTAATTTCAATCTGGATATGGAAACAGAGGCCGGTATCAGTGATATCAGGCTGCATTATATTGTAGAACGCGAGAGTTTTACCGCTGTAACACAGGAAATAGAGGTTGATGTCCCGATGTCTTTTCAAGCTGAGATTAGCGTCAGTTGGACATGGGATATGCGGACTACAGGTTCGCTGCCTTCCGGAACTGTAATCCAATACTGGTGGACAGTTATCGATATCGATGGCAATATATACCAAACGGATATAGAATCCATCAGCTTTAATGACGATGAATATGGCTGGAAGAGTGTAAGTCAAAACAATGTCATCCTGTACTGGTACTACGGCGACAACGATTTTGCCGCCGACCTGATGCAGACCTGCCAGGAAGCCCTTTTAAGGCTGGGAGAGGATACCGGCTCCTACCTTGAATCACCGGTCAGGATTTATATCTATGCAAGCTCTTATGCTCTTAGAGACGCCATCGTTTTTGCCAAGGAGTGGACGGGCGGAGTAGCTTATCCTTCTTACGGAGTGATAGCCATCGGTATTTCCGCTTCGAACCTGGAATGGGGCAGGAGAGCACTGGCGCATGAACTGGCTCACCTGGTAACGCACCAGATGACATCCAATCCCTATAATGAAATACCCGTATGGCTGAACGAAGGGATATCGATGTATGCCGAAGGGGAACTGGAAAAGGACTATGAATATTACCTGGGGGCGGCGGCTTCGGGCGGCTACCTGATATCTGTACAAAGCCTTTGCAGCCCCTTTTCTGCTTATTCCGATATCAGCTACCTGTCTTATGCCGAAAGCTACAGCATGGTGGCTTTCCTGATTGAAGAGTACGGGCAGCAAAAAATGCATCAATTATTGACCGTATTTAAAAACGGCAGCACATACGATAATGCCCTTCTTGAAGTATACGGATTCGATTTAGCGGGTTTAAACACCCTGTGGCAGGATTATATTACCGGCATATACACCTATTAACGGCGGATAATTATGAAAAAAAAGATAATATTAATCACTCTATTATTCTTAATTTGCGCCGTTCTATCGGCGTTTGTGCCGGCGGCATGCGATTTCGATTGGGATAAAACGACCCGGGTATCCGGGGATATATTGAATCTCTACGGGGAAGACCCATATACCCTCGACCCGGCTCTGGCCGGTGATTCCACCTCGATAAATTACATTCTCCAGGTCTTCAGCGGGCTGGTAACTTTTAATGACGAACTGGAACCTGTTGCTGATATTGCCGAAAGATGGGAAGTCAGCGAAGATAACCTGGTATATACTTTTTATTTAAGGAATGATGTTTATTTCCATGACGGAAAAAATGTTAAGGCGGCTGATTTTAAATATTCATGGGAGCGCGCCTGCCATCCGTTTACCGGCTCTCAAACCGCATCTCTTTACCTGGGCGACATACTCGGTGCTGATGAAGTACTGGCCGGAGCAGCCGATACCATCAGCGGGGTAAAGGTAATTAATAATTATACTCTACAGGTAACGCTTGAAAGACCGGTAACTTATTTTTTGGAAAAATTGAGCTACCCGGTTTCTTTTGCGGTAGATGAAAATAATATCTCCGGAGATGAATACTGGTGGTTAAATCCCAATGGAACAGGTCCCTTTAAATTGTGGGATTGGGTGGAGGGGAGTGAACTGGTATTGCAAAGAAGCGATAAATACTATGGCGATAAAGCCAAACTGGATTTCGTTGTTTACAAGATTCTATCCGGCCTTGAGTTCGATATGTACGAAACCGGTGAAATCGATGTTTGCAGTGTCGGCCTCAGCAATATTTACCGGGTGACCGATAATGACGGTGAATTCTATGACCAGTTGTACAGCAGTCCGGAATTAAGCCTGATGTATATGTGCTTTAATTGCAATGAACCTCCTTTTGACGACGCAAATATCCGCCGTGCATTTGCCATGTCAATCGATAAAACAAAACTGGTATCTTTGGTATACAATAACACTGTCATGAGGGCGGATGGCATTATTCCTTTCGGAATGCCCGGCTACAATCAAAATTTGTCTGCTTTGCCATTCGATACGCAGCAGGCGCTTGAGTTGATTGCTTCCTCGTCTTACGGAGAGGTATCTAACCTGCCGCAGATTGTGATCACCAGTGGCGGTTACGGCGGATATATTTCCACCATACTGGAAGCAGTTATCAATGAATGGCGGGTTAATCTCGGTGTAGAAATAACCGTGCGTCAACTGGACCCGAATAGGTTTTTGTATGACATTCTGGCTGAAAAGGATGCCATGTTTTTCTGGGGATGGAGTGCGGACTACCCGCATCCGCAAAATTTCCTGGAAATCCTGTTTTCAAGCTCTTCTGAAGGAAACTACGGCCAGTACAGTAACATGGAAGCCGATGTGCTTATGGACATGGCTGCCGTAGAAAACGATGAAGCTGCCAGTCTTGAACTCTACCGGCAGGCCGAACAGATAATGGTCGATGATGCTGCCTGTATTCCTTTATATTTCAGTCGGGATTACATACTTGTTAAACCGTATGTAAAAGGATATGAAATAAATGCCATGGGAATGGCTAAACTAAGTGAGGTTTATCTTGTGAATTAATCTGGCGGAGGGGGTGGGATTCGAACCCACGGTCCTCTTGCGAGGACAACGGTTTTCAAGACCGTCACCATAGGCCACTCGGACACCCCTCCGCAGGTGAAAAACGGTATAGATATTATACCGATATAGACGATAAATTGCTAACCCGGTTAACAAGGGGTAATATAGTAAGGGAGAAAAAAATGCAGCAATATTACTGGAATGTACAAAAGAAGATACTGGTACAGAGGGACATTATCCGCTCTTTGCTGAAAGACCCCAAAGTTATCGGGGATTATTATGAAGCGATTATCATGGAGGCTGTCAGGGAAAGCATCTCGCAGTATTTTTCCGCCAGGCGCGGAGTCATTCTGGCGGCGGACGGACAGAGCAGCCGGGAATGCGATATTATAGTTTACAGCGCCGCCGAATACGGGCCGCTGTTTTTATCGGGCGATATCGTGGTAATCAACCCGGAAGCCGTCAGGTGCGTGATACAGGTGAAAGGGACTCTCAACCGTGAGAATCTGAATGAAGCGATTAAGAACCTGCAATCCGTTGATAAATTAAGACCCGGTATCTGGAAACTTATTATCGGCTATAATACCAGTCTGCTTTATAACGACCTTGTAAAGGTTTGTGCCGAATCCGGTCATGTTAACGGCATTTTTGCGCTTGCCAGCACCAACAAGTTCGAAAAAGAAGATATCAGTTCACAAATGCAGAACTTTGTGGAACTTTTAAAACTGATAGCCGCCCCCACCATGTATCAGACCAAGGATGCCGGAGACTATGTGGCTATAAAAACATCAGGGGAAGGCAGAATTGAAGGAGTGCCTTTCCCTGATTAAAAGTTCTCGATATTAAATTATTCTTCGGGTTCGCTGCCGGCGCCCGGTTCCAGTACTTCGACGTCTGATTCCAGTACTTCGTATTCGAAATCGGGGTCGTTTTCTTCGTAGTAATCCAACTGTGCATCCAGCATTTTCTTTACCTGCTCGTCTTTAACCACTTCACTGGTGAATTCTTTTTGACTGTTTAAGGCCATCAGGTACAGGTATCCGCCTTCAAGCAGGTTATAGACGACATAGGGCATACACATACCGCTCAGATTCATTTCGTTGAAGCTTTCGTGATAGAACGGGATGTACTGGAAGTTTTCCGGAAGCATCAATATCAGTTCCTGTTTCACGCTATCCGGATTATCGGGGTCACAGTACTCCGGAGGAGTAACCGCAACCTGGCATGAGCAGACCAGGGGACGTATATCGTAAATCATGCAGGCATCTTCTTTTAAAAACGGGCAGGGAATTTTAAACTTGGCATATTTTGCGCCCAGTTCTTCCACTTTACGACGCTTTTCATCTTCGAATCCCGAATCCCACATCTCGGAATAAGCCTTATGAAACTCATCGAGGAAACCCTCATGTTCATCCAGGCTGTTTTTCCATGCCCTGTAATTTTGTATAAATGAAGACAGTTTGCGTTCATGATTATACAGGTAGTTAACTATCGCTTCGCACTCCTGCAGGGAAGCCGTGACATATTGTGAACAGCACATGGTACAACCCCGGTGGCAGGAAATCGTTTTTCCGCAGTTACCTGCTTCTTCCAGCTGCTGCTGGTATATTTTCTCGTTGATATCCTTTAATTGTGCCTGCTGGTCGATGCAAAACTGTTCACGGGTTTTACCGAACTCCCCGAGATAAGCGATTTCTTTATTCGCTTTAAAAGGATTAAAGGATTTTTTATCGAATTTTATTTCTTCCTTTACTTCCTCTTTTGCATAACAGCAATTCTTATACTTTTTACCGCTGCCGCAAGTGCATAATTCATTCCTGCCAACACTTTTTTTTCGTTCCATTACGCCTCTCTTTTATAAAATTATTATCACTATTAACGTTGATTATTTTATTACTTTAGCCCCCATATAGGGCTGTAATACCTCTGGTATTTTTATGCTGCCGTCGGATTGCTGATAATTCTCCATAACGGCTATAACCACTCTTGGTAGGGCAAGCCCCGAACCGTTAAGGGTGTGAACATACTGCGGTTTGCTCTCCTGGGTCGGACGATACCTGATGTTTGCCCTTCTGGCCTGAAAATCGCCGCAGTTCGAGCATGAGCTTACTTCCAGCCATTCTTCGCAGCCGGGCGCCCACATTTCGATGTCATAGGTCTTGGTGGAGGCAAAACTGATATCGGCGGTACACAGCCTCTTGATACGGTAGGGTATTTCCAGCTTACGGCAGATGTCCACCGCATTATCCACCATTTTTTCCAGTTCGTCGTTCGAGTTTTGCGGTTCGGTAAACTTGTACATCTCCACCTTGTCGAACTGGTGGCCTCTCTTTATGCCGCGCGTATCCTTTCCGGCCGACATCTTTTCACGCCGGAAACAGGCGGTATAAGCTACATAGTCGATGGGAAGAGTCCCGGGCGGTATAATCTCGTTACGGTGCATATTGGTAAGAGGAACTTCTGCTGTCGGAACCAGCCACAAATCCTCTTCTATATCGCGGTAAAGGTTATCGGCAAACTTGGGAAGATTGCTGGAGCCGATTAAGCATTCTTTCTTTACCATATAAGGCAGATAGGCTTCCCTGTATCCGTGTTCTTCCGTATGCAGGTTGAGCATGAAATTGATAAGCGACCTTTGCAGGCGCGAGCCCAATCCTTTCAAAACATAGAAACGCGTGCCCGATAACCTGACGCCTCTCTCGAAATCTATTATTCCCAGCCTTTCGCCCAATTCCCAGTGCGGTGCCGGAATAAAATCGAATTTTCGCATTTCACCGCAGGTGCTTATGACAACATTATCGTCTTCGCTGTCACCGATTGGAACGGATTCCTGCGGAATATTGGGAATCCTTAAAAGCAAATCCTCCAGGCGGCTGTCGATATCGCGCAGTTCGTCTTCGATGGATTTAATGCGGTCGCGCAATTCACGTCCCCTGTCTGCCGATTCGGCGCCCTGCGTTCTGGCAAGGTCCTTACGCTCGCATCTCAGCTCTTCGACAGATGCCATTTTCTGTCTTTTTGCTATGTCGAGCTCGATAATCTCATCTATAGGCGCATTATCATGCCGTACGGCAATTGCCTGGCGTACCAGTTCCGTATTCTCCCTGATAAATTTAAGGTCTAACATATTTTTATTATTCCTTTTCCCGGAGTTGCGGGAACAGAATGACTTCGCGAATCGATTGCTGGTTGGTAAGAAGCATTACCAGCCTGTCGATGCCGACCCCCAGTCCGCCGGTGGGCGGCATACCGTAAGCCATAGCTGTTAAAAAGTCCTCATCGATGACTTCCTGTTCTTCGTCCTTGCCGCGGTTTCTCTGCTGGTTTACGAATCTCTCTCTCTGGTCAATCGGGTCGTTCAACTCCGAAAAGGCGTTAGCCAGTTCCATTCCGCAAACATAAGCCTCGAATCTCTCTACTATATTATCATAACCGGGCTTCTTTTTGGCAAGAGGAGACATATCAAGCGGATAATCATATATAATCGTCGGTTGTATCAAGTGGGGTTCCACAAAGGTGGACAGCAGTTCGTCAATCAATCTCCCCCTGTCTTTATTGGGGTCGACTTCCATGTTCTTTTTTAACATTTCGTTTCTCAGTGAAACAACATCGGGGAACTGCATAAAGTCTATGCCGCTGTATTTTAAAATGGTTTCTCTCAGGTCCAGCCTCTGCCATGGAGGAGTAAAATCGATGTTATTTTCACCGAATTTGAATTTAAAATCCCCCGATATTTCCTTAATCACCGAAGCAACCATGTCTTCCAGCATATCCATGACATCCTTATAATCGGCATAGGCCTGATAACTTTCGAGCATGGTAAATTCGGGGTTATGCTTGATGGAAAGGCCTTCATTGCGGAAAATCCTTCCCAGTTCGTACACTTTATCGAACCCGCCGATAATCAGTCTTTTCAGGTGGAGTTCGAGGGCGATACGCAGATAGAAATCACAATCGAGGGTATGATGATGGGTGATAAACGGCCTGGCGAGGGCGCCGCCGGCGGAGGGTTGCAGCACCGGTGTTTCCACTTCCAAAAAACCCTTGCCATTCATATAATTCCTGATGGCTGCAATGATGCGGCTGCGCATCCTGAAGGTATCTTTGACTTCCTGGTTGCTGATAAGGTCGAGGTATCTCTGGCGATGCCTGGCATCCACATCCTGCAAGCCGTGATACTTTTCCGGCAGCGGCAGCAGGGATTTGGAAAGCAGGGTAAACTGCTCTACATGCACCGTAGGTTCGCCCGTCCTGGTACGCATCAAACCGCCGCTGATGCCGATAAAATCGCCGATATCGAGGTCTTTAAAGAGCTCAGCCGCTGCTTCACTCTCCAAAACGCTACCGGTAAATATTAATTGTATCTTACCTGTGCCGTCCTGTATGTCGGCAAAGGAGCTTTTACCCATTTTGCGAATAGCCATAATACGCCCGGCAATACTGATAACCTCGGGTTCGCTTTTACCGGCTTCTTCATTGTTCTTCAATAGTTCTCTGGCTTCTTCGGCGCTATGCGTGCGCTTGTAACTGCGCGGATACGGGTCTATACCGCGATTTCTCATTCTTTCCAGTTTTTCAAGCCTTTGCTGTGTCAGGTCGTCTAATCTCGATGCCATATTTTTCCTTTTATATTGAATATGATAATAATTTGAGGTTTTTTATTGATGTATAACTGTTAAGTTTAATCCAGTTATTATATTTTATCAAGGAATTATAGTAAAGCTACTCCGAATGTCACGGACACCTCTTGATTGTTTCCAGCCATGCAATCGATTTAATGTCTTTCTCCAGTAAATATTTTATATAAGCCCTGATAAGCTTTTCCAGTTCCAATGACAGCTCTACGGTCATTTTAAGGCGGCTGATGGTATTGTAATCTCCGTCCTGCAACAGTCTAAATACCTTAAGCCCGTTAACCGAAAGCCGGTAGCTGAAACTGCCGGTTCTACCGCATGCAGGGCAGAGCATGCCGCCGGCACCGGGACAAAACTGGTTGATTTGCGGTTTTAACTGCATACGGCATGAGACGCACTGTTTTAACTGCGGGCGATAGCCGAGATTATCGAGCAGTTGCACTTCGAAATAACGCAGAACCAGTTCCCGGTTTTTTTCGGTTGACAGTTTTTCCAGTGCATCTACAAGCATTTTAAAGAGGGGATAGTCTTCGATTCCATCCTCTGTAAACTGGTTTACCAGTTCTATAATGTAAAGGGCATAAGAAGTCAGTTCGAGGTCGCTTTTTATATCCAGAAAGCCGTTGATTGTCTGGCTGCCGGTCACCGTTGCCAGGTTTCGGCCTCTTGCCAGAGAAACCATGCTGTATGTCAGAAGCTCCAGGTGTCCCGACATCTTGCTTTTCGGCTGCCTGACTCCCTTGGCTACCGCCTGGATTTTACCGAGGTGCGGAGTGTACATGGTCAGGATTCTGTCGGCTTCTCCCAGCCTGGTCTTTTTTATTATGATTGCTTCGGTTTTATAATCTCTCGGTTCTGACATCACTCTCTTCTAAAAAGGCCGATATTGTGTGTGGTTTCAAGGAAATTATAGCAATTAAAGATTGGGAAATGGTTGAGGCAAAGTAATTTTACAATATCCTTTTGCCGACGGGGACATCTCTCTCCGGTTGTAACAGGATAACCTCTTTATCGTTTAAAACGACTCCCAGGACCAGCACTTCCGATATAAAATCGGCCACCTGCTTCGGCGGGAAGTTAACGACTGCTGTCACCAGCCTGCCAACCAGTTCCTCTTTGTTGTAGCAGTCGGTAATCTGGGCGCTGGACTTTTTTACCCCGAGTTCCCCGAAGTCTATCCAAAGTTTATAAGCCGGTTTACGGGCGCTGGGAAAATCCTCCGCCCTCATTATCCTGCCTGTTCTGATATCTATCTTTTCAAAATCCGCATAATTAATAATTTGCATTATTATAATCCGCTGTTACTTGAGTTCCTGCCTGCCCTCGAGCGCACGGCTCAAGGTAACGTCGTCGGCATACTCCAGTTCGGTGCCGAAAGGGAGTCCCCTGGCCAGGCGCGTCACCCTGATTCCCAGCGGTAATATCAGTTTATTGAGGTACATGGAGGTTTGTTCGCCTTCCAGGGTCGGATTGGTGGCCAGGATTACTTCCGAGAATCCGCCGCCTTTCAGCCTTTCTATCAGCTCTTCTATCCTTATATCGTTGATTCCGATGCCATCGGTCGGCGATATGGCTCCGTGAAGCACATGATACATTCCTTTATAAATACCGGAATGCTCCAGCGCCAGGATATCCTGCGGTTGTTCGACAACGCAGATACTTGTTTTATCACGGTTACCATTACGGCAAATCGGGCAGAGCTCCGAATCCGCAATATTAAAACAGGCAGAGCATAGACGGGTGCTGTTTTTTAACGACATAATTGCCTCTGCCAGAGCTGTAACCTGTTCTTTCTGCGTCCTCAGCAAATGGTAAGTCAGACGCTGTGCGCTCTTCGGGCCGATGCCGGGGAGCTTGGCAAGTTCCTGCATCAGCCTATTAACGGAGTCAGCCGTATTCGATGGATTTACTTCCAAATCAATGTCATCCTTTAATCGGTCAGTCCGGGGATTTTCATTCCGCCGGTTAAGGCCTTAAGTTTTTCATCTGCCAGTTTCTTGGATTTTTCCATGGCATCGGTAACCGCTTTAAATACCAGTTTCTCAAGGTTAGCCGCTTTACCGGTTTCCACGGCTTCAGGGGCAATTTTAATGGATAATATTTTTTGCTTGCCGTTGGCGGTAACTTTAACCGCTCCGTTTCCGGCTTCCGCTTCAACCGTCATTTTTTCCAGTTCTTTTTGCGCTTTTTCCAGGCTGCTTTTCAATTGCATTGCCTGTTTCATCATGTTTAAGTCCATTTTTCCTCCACTTCGACTATTTG
>CAZJMW010000042.1:0-12849 GCA_964547375.1 uncultured Dehalococcoidales bacterium
TGCCTGCCAAGGGTGTCGTAATAGAAGCGGAAATGGATAAGAATAAAGGCCCGCTGACCACCATACTGGTGCATGACGGTACATTAAAACCCGGGGATTTAGTCGTTATCGGCAATACCTGGGGTCGTGTCAGGGCTATGTTCAACGATTCCGGTAAGCAGGTCAGGAAGGCCAAACCCTCTACTCCGGTAGTGGTACTCGGTTTGCATGAGGTTCCCCAGGTGGGTGATGCTCTGATGGTTGTTGCCGACGAAAAGCAGGCGCGTCACTTAGCGGAGGAAAACCGCAACGAAACTATGGCAGCGGCAAAAGCTGCCAATCTTACCAATCTTTTAGACCAGGTTAATGCCGGTAAGGTAAAAGAACTGAATATTGTAATGAAAGCCGATGTGCAGGGCAGTGTGGAGCCTATAAAGGATTCTATTCAACGGCTGCAAACGGATGAAGTGCAGGTAAAACTGGTTCATTACGGGACAGGCAATGTCACCGAGTCGGATGTTATGCTGGCAATGGCTTCGAAAGGGCTGGTGGTGGCTTTTAATACCGCTGTTGAAATCGGCGCTCAGCGTATGGCTGATGCCGAGGGTGTAGATATTAAAACCTACAAGATTATTTATGACCTGATTGACGATGTCGAGAAGGCTCTTAAAGGTATGCTCGAACCTGAGTATGCGGAAGTAATCGACGGACATGCTGAGGTCAGGGAAGTGTTCTCTGCCGGTAAAAAGGGAGCCGTAGCCGGTTCCTATATTAAAGACGGCAAGATAAAACGTACTTCCAAAGTAAGAGTCAAGAGAGAAAATAAAACTGTAGCGGAAACAACTATTTCCGGCTTAAGGCGTTTTAAGGACGACGTTAAAGAAGTGGCTGCCGGATACGAATGCGGCATTGCCCTGGAGAACTTCGACCAGTTCCAGGTCGGTGATATATTTGAATGCTACAGCCTCGAAAGAGTCAGATAGGGGTAGCTAAATGTCATATCGTATAGAACGGGTGAATCAACTCATCCGCCAGGAAATAAGCGATTTACTGTTGCGCCAGATTAAAGACCCGCGCCTGGGGAGTTTTCTGTCTGTGAACCAGGTGGAAACGGCTGCCGATTTAAAGCATGCCAAGGTTTACGTTAGTTGTATCTGTACCGAAGATGAAAAGAAGGAAATTATTTCTACGCTTGAATCTGCCAAAGGGTATTTACATAACGAGTTAACCAAACGTATCAGGATGAGATATGTTCCATCATTGACATTCTACTGGGATAACTCCATCGAAAGGGCTACCCATTTAATGAGCCTGATCGACCGGGTTTCAAAACCTGAAGAACAGGGATAGCCGTGGATGGGATACTGAATATTAATAAACCCCCGGGAATAACTTCTTTTAAGGTCGTATCGCTTGTCAGACATGTCACAGGGGAGAGGCGCGTCGGCCATGCCGGGACGCTCGACCCTCTAGCCGGCGGCGTTTTACCGGTCTTCTTCGGCAGGGCAACCAGGCTAATAGAATACCTGATGGATGCAGTAAAAACATATAAAGCGGTAATTAAACTCGGTACGTCCACCGATACATACGATATAGATGGCGCAGTCATCAGGCAGTCTGACGCCTCATCCGTAACACGACATGATGTAGAATCGGCTCTGGATTACTATCGCGGGGCAATCGAGCAGGAACCCCCGATGTACAGCGCTTTAAAACACAACGGCCAGTGCCTGTATAAACTGGCGAGAGCCGGTATTACAGTTGAAAGAGAGAAGAGGCAGGCATATATCTACAGGCTGGAGCTTATAGACTATAATCCGCCTTTTGTTACCATAGAAATGGAATGCAGCAAAGGTACATATGTGCGCTCTGTGGCAAATGACCTCGGAGAGCAGCTTGGGTGCGGCGCCTGTGTAAGCGGGCTCGAAAGATTAAAATACGGGCCTTTCGATATAAAAGAAGCTGTCACTATGTCCGAACTCACAGAACCCTTTTCAAGCGGTGATTGGCAGAACTTTGTTCATCCTGTGGATTTTATAATGAAGCAATGGGAATCGGTGACAGTCGGCGAAGAACAGGAAAAACAGATCAGGAACGGTGTCCCGGTAATGCTGGAAGAACAGTTTGTGAACTCTGATGATAAATGCTGCGCTTACGATGAAAAAGGCGCTTTTCTGGCAATATTGAATTTCGATGCCGAAACCGGGAAGTGGAAACCGCAGAAAGTATTTAATTGAATATCCGGCAGTCTTTGTTGTCGGGGACGTTGTATGCGACCTTGACAACTCACGTATAAAATAGCTATAGTTCTGTTGGTGTTTTTGCAATCTGGGAAAAGGATAGCAGGAGTAGGTTCAATTGATTATAATTAAATTAATCGGATATTTGGGAGCAGGTTTTTGTACCTGAAAAGCCCGCTCTTTAAAAATTATTTAAAAATGGCCGAAAATAAAAAATAAAAAATTTAGCTGTTACCGGAAAGGGGTTATTAAATTGGGAAAAATAAATGTAGCTGTAATCGGTGTCGGAAACTGTTGTTCCTCATTTGTTCAGGGTGTTCAGTACTATAAAAAAGCCAAAGAATGCGATCTTGTCCCCGGGTTAATGCATGTTAATCTGGGCGGCTATCATATCAGCGATATCAATTTTGTTGCTGCTTTCGATATCGATAAAAACAAGGTCGGCAAAGACCTGGCTCAGGCTATCTATGCCGCACCTAACAATACCTACAAGTTCTGCGATGTGGAACCCATGGGTGTTAAGGTGGAAAGGGGCATGACTCACGACGGTTTGGGTAAATACCTGTCGCAGATTATAGAAAAAGCGCCCGGACCCACTGCCGATATCGTCAAGATTCTAAAAGAGACCAAGACCGATGTGGTTATCAACTATCTGCCGGTCGGCAGCGAAGAAGCCACCAAGTGGTATGTAGAACAGGTACTGGAAGCCGGATGCGGCATGGTAAATTGTATCCCGGTCTTCATCGCCCGTGAGAAGTACTGGCAGCAGCGCTTTGAAGCCAAGGGCTTACCCATAATCGGCGATGACATCAAGTCGCAGGTCGGAGCCACCATAACACACCGTGTGCTTACCAGGTTGTTCGCCGATAGGGGCGTCAAACTGGAACACACCTATCAGTTGAACTTCGGCGGCAATACCGACTTTATGAACATGCTTGAGAGAGAACGACTGGAATCCAAGAAGATATCTAAAACCAACGCCGTTACTTCACAGCTTGATTATAAAATGGACCCGGATGATATTCATGTCGGTCCCAGCGACTATGTTCCCTGGTTAAAAGACCGCAAGTATTGTTACATCGTAATGGAAGGGCGCACCTTCGGTGATGTACCTTTGAAGGTTGAAGCCAAGCTCGAAGTCTGGGATAGCCCCAATTCGGCCGGTGTTGTTATCGATGCTGTCCGCTGTGTAAAATTGGCTATGGACAAAGGAATCAAGGGTTCGCTGAATGCCCCTTCATCCTACTTTATGAAATCACCGCCTGTTCAGTATCATGATGATGAAGCCCGCCGTATGGTAGAAGAGTTTATCAAGGTCAATGCAAATACAGGGGATAAATCTGCAGAAGAAAATGCAGCAGGTGGCGCTGTTAAAGCGGAGCCGAAGAAGAAAAGCTAATCTGTTCGGATGAGAGAGTATCCGGGTAATACCTGGTGCGGGGGTTGGTAGAATAGTGAAGATTGCATTGGTATCTCCATATGATTTTTCCTATCCCGGGGGGGTAGTCAACCATATAGTAGCGCTGGAAAAACAGCTTTCGATAATGGGGCATGATGTTAAAATCATTGCCCCGACCTCGAGAGCCGTAGACAGCCACGATAACTATATAAAAATCGGTAAAGCGCGTTGTTTCCCGGTAAAAGGGACTACTCTGCGTGTAAGTACATCTTTAAGGCTGGCCTCTCGAATTAAAGAAGTAGCTGAGAGAGAGAAGTTCGATATTTATCACCTGCATGAGCCCTGTATGCCGATGTTGTGTTCTTCTCTGCTTAAGTTTGCCGATGCGCCGATTGTGGGAACGTTTCATGCTTCGGGGGTTATTCCGAATTACTATTTCGGATGGCCAGTCACAACTTATAAACTGAAAAGACGGCGACACCGCATAGTCGGCAAGATTGCCGTATCCAAACCGGCTATGGAATATGCTAAAAAATATGTTCCCGGTGACTACCGGATTATTCCCAACGGAATCGACCCGGATTATTTTCACCCCGATGTAAAACCGCTGCAAGAATATCTGGATGGTAAACTGAACATCCTGTTTGTCGGCCGGCTGGAGAAACGCAAGGGGTTGAAACATTTAATCGATGCTTTTAAAATCGTGAAGGATTCATTTCCGAATTCCAGGCTGATAGTTGTCGGTCCGGGAGTCAGGTTCCGCAGGAAGTATGAGAACAAGGTAAAAAGGGAACATATCGGCGATGTAGTCTTTGCCGGCAAGGTTTCTCTCGAGGACCTGCCTCGTTACTATAAAACGGCCGATGTATATTGTTCGCCGGCGGTCAGCGGAGAGAGTTTCGGCATTGTGCTTTTAGAAGCAATGGCGGTTGGGACAGCCATCGTCGCCACCGATATTCCGGGCTATGCATCCGTATTGACAAACGGCAAGGAAGGTTTGCTGGTGCGCCCGAGAAAACCTAAGCTTATGGCAGAGGCTATATGCCGCATTTTATCAGATAAGGAACTGCGTTTGCAGATGGGCGCCAGCGGTATTATAACCTCCAGGAAATACGATTGGAAGAAGGTTGCCAATCAGGTTTATGATTATTATCTGGAAGTACTGGGTCAAAAATCCGAATCAAAACCGGCCGACGATGCGGAAAAAACCGAAGTCCTGGTATAGTATTTTGTTTTCCCGGATTATTTTATTGAAATTGACATAACTATGATTAAATTGGCGCGATTTCGCAAGACGGCAGAGAAATATTGTACAGACCCTGTTGTTAACATTTTGGCAAAAACCGGAATTACACCGAATGCCCTGACATGGTTCGGTTTTTTGATTTCGCTTGTTACTGCCGTTTTAGCAGCGCTTGGTTATATGCTTGCTGCCGGTCTTGTGGTGTTATTCGGCAGTTATTTCGATATGCTGGATGGCTCCTTGGCAAGGAAAACCGGCAAGGTTTCCCGTTTCGGAGAAGTCCTCGATTCGACACTGGACCGGCTATCGGAAGGGGTGCTTTTAATAGGTCTTTTATACTGGTTTTCGCAAGTGGGTTCGACAATAGGGGTGGTGCTGGCAGGTATTACGCTATTGTCGTCACTGGTGGTAAGTTATGTCAGGGCGAAAGCCGAAATTATGAAATTGGAGTGCCAGGAAGGGCTTTTTACCCGGCCTGAAAGAGTAATTGTGCTGGCGGTAGGACTTTTAATAAACCAGGTAGTGATTGCCCTGGGAATAATAGCTGTCTGCAGTGTATTTACGGTGGTGCAGCGTTTGCATAACGTCCGTTGCCAGTTAAAATAAACTAAGTAGGTGATGATATGCCAGTTGTAACTATTGTTGGAGCTCAGTGGGGGGATGAGGGGAAAGGTAAAGTTGTCGATATGCTGTCTGAGAAAGCTCAGGTGGTAGTGCGTTTTTCCGGTGGCGATAATGCCGGTCATACCGTTATCAACCCGTCCGGAGAGTTTAAATTGCACCTCGTTCCCTCGGGAATATTTTATCCCGGTGTTACCTGTATTATCGGTAACGGTGTGGTAGTTAATCCCGCCAAGCTGATTGACGAAATAGATGCCCTCAACAAGTGCGGAGTAGATACCGGACGGCTTGTTATTAGCGACAGGGCGCATATCGTTATGCCTTATCATATTATTATCGACGAACTGGAAGAGAAGTCGCGTGCCGGCAAAGCGCTGGGAACGACCAAGCGCGGTATCGGTCCGGCTTTTGCCGATAAGACAGCCAGGCAGGGTATCAGAATCGGCGAACTGCTCGATAAAGAGGGTTTAAAAGAACGCCTCAGCATGGTTATCGAAGCCAAAAATGATATCTTAACCAAGATATACGGAGCCGAACCGCTGTCGCTGGCGGAAATCTATAAACAGTGCTGTGAATACGGTGACCGGCTGGCGCCTTATATCAAGGAAACGATTACACTTTTGAGGGATGCCCAGAAGAGAAACGATACCATTATCCTGGAAGGGGCGCAGGGTGCGCTTTTGGACCCGGATTTCGGTACTTATCCCTATGCCACCTCTTCCTCACCTTTATCGGCCGGAGGTTGCCTTGGCTCTGGTATCAGTCCTACCGCTATCGATAGGGTGCTGGGTGTTTACAAGGCTTATTGCACCAGGGTCGGCAGCGGGCCGATGCCGACGGAACTCAATGATGAGGTTGGCGAAGCCATTCGCGTCAAGGCGCACGAATTCGGTACCACTACCGGCAGACCGCGTCGCTGCGGCTGGTTCGACGGTGTAGCCGCCCGTTTCTCCAGCCAGCTTAACGGTTTTACCGGCGGCATTATCACGCGCATCGATGTACTTGATGAACTGCCGAAGCTGAAAATCTGTACCGCTTATGAACTGGATGGCAGGGTTATAGATTATATTCCGGCCAGTGTCTCCGAATATGACAGGTGTAAACCGGTCTACGAAGAACTTGACGGGTGGCAAACCTCTACCGAGCATATACGCAAGTATCAGGATTTGCCGGTACAAGCCAGAAGATATATCAAGCGTATGGAAGATTTTATGGATTGCCCTGTCAACTTCGCCTGTATCGGACCTACCCGGGAGCAGACCATTCCTTTGAACCCGATATTCTAAAAAAATTATTTAAAGCAACAGTAATACTGACAGGAAAAACTCCTGTCAGTATTTTTTTTCCTTAAAATACGTGTTGAGGTATTTATGATTTCTTTTGAGCGATAGTATTGACCATCTATAACCCACACGCTTGAAGTAATATATATATCCATACAGACTGATATTGCTACGATGAGCTACGAAGCATATAATAATGGACATAGTACTAAAGTAACAGTTGGTATCGTGAGAAATATAACTGTCCGGTTCCCTCTATTGTCGCGCACTTACTGCTGGAACAGTGAATTCGCCGGATATCAGGGATTAATATAAACATGCCAAAAATAGGAGAATTACTCTTGGCCAAAGGTATCATAACAAGCAGCCAGCTGGATGATGCTCTTAAAGAACAACGGGAAAACGGTGGACGGCTCGGTTCGATACTGGTTTCGCTGGGTTACATCACCGCACGCGATATCGATGAAATCATACCAACCCCGCCGCCGTTAAGGTTGGGCGAACGGTTGGTTGATAACCGGGCGATAACCGCCGAGCAGTTAAAATTTGCCCTTAAATATCAGGAAGATAACGGCGGACTACTGGGTGAGATCCTGGTTAATCACGGATATACGACAAAAGAAATTATAGAGCAGAATTTGCTGGTTTTAAACCGCCGCATCCCGATCGGGGAACTGCTGGTTCAAAACAATGAAATTTCCCCGCAGCAATTACAAAAAGCGCTGAATTTCCAGAAAATAAGCGACGGACCGCTGGGTGATATTATATTGTCCTTAAAAATGGTATCCCCCGATACGCTTTATCGCTACCTGGCCAATCAGAATTGTATCGGACGACCCGGCAGCAAGTTCGATTTCGAAGGGGAGTGGAAACTGCCTTTTGCGCTGGCCAAAAAATATAATGCAGTAATTTTTAATTGCGTTAGAGGGAACTGTTTACTGGGTGTCATTGCTATACTGGATGACGAATCGGTGTCCGATATCCAGAGAACCATTAACTATCGCGTGGAACAGGTACTTATTTCAAGGAGTGAACTCGATTACTATTGGGCTTATGCCTATACCGAAGAACTGAGCTGGGAGAGCAGGGATAAATTAGCGACTGAAAAACCGGATAACTCTGCCAAAACAACGGTAACCTTTTTCCAAAAACTGTTTCTTTTTCTACTGGCTGTCGGCCTTATAATCGGCGGTGTATTAAATGTTCTTCAAACCGCCATTGTCGTCAACCTGATTGTACAAATCAGCTATTTCTGCATGATAGTATTTCGCATGTTCCTGTTGACCAACGGTATTTCCAAGGATTTGCAAATACGCTTTACTGCCAAGCAGGTGGAAAGCGTTGATGAGAAAAAACTTCCCATCTACACTATACTGGTACCGCTTTACAGGGAAAAACATATCGCCAGCCGCCTTTTAAATAATATCGATAACCTTGACTATCCCAAATCAAAACTGGATGTCAGGTTACTTCTGGAAGAAGATGACGAGGATACCATAAAAATTGTGCGTTCGCTCGACCTTCCGGCCTACTATACCATTCTGGTCGTTCCCGACAGCCAGCCCAAGACCAAGCCGAAAGCCTGCAATTACGGGTTAATCAACGCCCGCGGGGAGTATGTGGTTATTTTCGATGCCGAGGATAAACCGGAACCAGACCAGTTGAAAAAAGTGTACCTGGCATTTAAAGGTTTATCGGCGGAGCATATCTGTGTTCAGGCCAAGCTGAATTATTACAACAGCAAGCAGAATATCATTACCAAGTGGTTTACCCACGAATACAGCTCCTGGTTCGAACTGCTGCTGCCCAGTTTTGCCCAGCTCGATATTCCGCTGCCGCTGGGAGGTACCTCAAATCACTTTAAAACAGCCGAGTTAAAGAATATCGGGGCATGGGACCCGTATAATGTAACCGAGGATGCCGACCTGGGAATACGGCTGTTTAAAAGCGGTTATAAAACAAGTGTTTTAGCTTCCCGTACCTGGGAAGAAGCTACCAACAAGGTTTCTGCCTGGATACGTCAGCGTTCCCGGTGGCTGAAAGGCTATATGCAAACATGGCTGGTGCATATGCGCAATCCCTTTAAACTGTATAAGGAATTGCGTTTGCGGGGATTTCTCGGTTTTCAGGTAACCGTTTTCGGGACATTTGCGCTGCCGCTGGTCAACCCGATATTCGTGCTGCTGCTCTTTTTATGGTTTGGTACCGAAGCATACTGGATACAGCTGCTGTTTCCCAGCGCCATATACTATATGTCGTTATTTCTGCTTGTTGCCGGTAATTTCTTCTTTATTTACTCCAATCTGGTAGGTGTTTACTGGGTAATCAGCGATATCACCCGCAGGGAAGGGACCAGCGGGCAAAAAAGCCTGCCCTTTTCTTATGAAATACTTAAATACGCCCTGCTGGCGCCGCTATACTGGACGCTGATGACCTTTGCCGCTTATAAAGCGCTCTGGCAGTTGATATTTAAACCCACTCACTGGGAAAAAACCGAGCATGGAATGGATGGAGATAAGTTCGACCTGATGGGGAATATTCATAATACCGTAAACAAGGATAGCGAATAGTATGGAAAAAGTAATCCTGGCAATATCGATTCTGGGCCTGGCAGTGATGGGAGTGTACCTGTTAGCTCTAAAACTGGTTGAGCGTGGTAAACATGCCGGTAATGAAAGGGGATACGATTTAAGCTGGCTGATATTCTTTTCGGTGCTTATCCCGGAACTGGTTGCCGGTTATTATTTCAGTATCAACGGCTACTTTATGGGTGATGCCATAGCCAGGGTAGCCAACGCCTTTTTTGTATTACATATCGAACCGGCACATTTAGCGTCTATCGGTTTTGTCTGGAATCCGCTTCCCAGCCTGTTAGAGCTTCCGTTTATGGTACTTGCTTCGGTTTATAAACCCATCGCCGCGTCGCTGGTGGCCGGGGTTATCGTTACCTCGTTTTTCGCTGCCGGCACCGCTGTTTTACTCTACAAAAACTTCAGGCACTTCAATGTATCACAGGTGGCATCCGTCATTATGATTGCCCTGTATGCCTTCAATCCCTTCATTTTCATATACGGCTTTAACGGTATGAGTGAAGTCATCTTTATCTTTTTCATCGTGCTGTCGATAACTGAACTGGTCAGGTGGTTTGATGATGAAAACTGGCTGCACCTTGTCTGGATAGGGATTGCGCTGGCGCTGGCCTTTTTAACCCGTTACGAAGCTATCCCCTTCGCTTTTGCCATCTTCCTGGTGGTTGCCTTCCTTATGATAAGAAAAAAGCGGCAAAACGGAAACGCCAAAACAATCTGGGGCTTTTTCGAAGGTACCAGCATCGTCATTTTTTTGCCGATAGCGGCCAGTATAGTCATTTGGATTCTCTTAAACTGGGTTATCATGGATGACCCGCTCTACTTTTTAACTTCGGAGTATTCCAATGCAACACAATCTGACGAGAGTTTGCCCTCCGCTATAAAATTAATAGTTGGCGATATCTTCGGGGTTTTTGTTCACGTGATGAAAAGGGCACTTGTTTTTCTTCCTTTGACGGTTGCCGTGCTTGTTATCCGTTATATGAAGAAACAACTGGTAAGCTGGGAGACACTGATGCTCCTCGCGCTTGTCGTATCTATTCCCTTTTTCCAGTATATAATGATTTTCATGGGCAGTTCTTTCGGATGGCTGCGTTTTTTCATGTATCCTCTTCCTATATTGATGGCATGGCTGCCCTTTGAGTTTAAAAAAGAAGAGGCTTTCAAAGCGGTCTCTGGTAAGACTATGGTTTTTATCTGTTGTGCTGCGCTGATTTTAAGCAGTATTTTGTCGGGGATTTGTTTAAATGACCCCGATATAGCCAGCGAGGAGCATAGCGCCTATATAACCGGAGATGACCAAATTATAGCTCAGAGGGAAATTGCCGAGTATATTAACATGAATCAAATCGACGGCATCTTCCTGATGGATTCATTCCGGACATTTTACGTTATCCTTGCACTGGATTCCACGGAAGACGTCATAACATCCTGCAGTTATGTTTTTAATGACGCAGTGAGGAATCCATGGGAATTCGATGTTAAGTATATTCTTACAGTTACAACCGATGGATTGGGCTCATCCGATGCCTTGAATAGCTATTATCCCGATCTTTTCGAAAACGGGGCTGATTGGTGCATACTGGTTAAGGATTTTGGCAACTATAAATTATACGAGGTTATCTATTAATATATCGATAATAAATAAGAATCAGGAAGAGAAATAGAAAAAGTGCCGCTGATAATATTTTTAATAACAACCATAAGCCTGGCCTTGATGTTTTTCATACTAATTGTGCTTAAAAACATCAGGGATAAAAAGCTGTCGCTTCATCAGGAAGTTGATTTAAGCTGGCTGATATTTTTCCTGGTGCTTGCCGTCGAACTGGAAGCGGGATACTATTTCAATTACGTAAACAATATGGTTATGGGCGACGCCGTAGCCAGGGTGGCGAATGCCTTTTATGTTATTAATATTCAGCCTCCGCATTTAGCCTCCATCGGTTTTATATGGAACCCGCTGCCCAGCTTTTTAGAAATCCCGTTTGTGGCCTTATCGCCGCTGATTAAACCAATGGCAACATCCGCTTTTGCCGGAGTAATTGTCACTTCGTTATTTGCGGCAGGAACGGTGGTATTAATCTATAAAAACTGCCGGCACTTTAATGTCCCTGCCTGGGCAACTTTTCTCCTGACAGCGCTTTATACCTTTAATCCTTTTATTTTTGTATATGGTTTTAACGGTATGAGTGAAGCCATCTTCATCTTTTTTATCGTCTGGACAATAACCGAGCTGATTCAGTGGATCGATGATGAGAAGCTGATACATTTAATATGGATAGGGGTTGCCCTGGCGCTGGCGTTTCTAACGCGCTATGAAGCAATTCCGTTTGCGGCAGCAGTTTTCCTGACGGTAGGTTTCTTTATGATTAAAAAGCGCCGCCAGGCTACCGGGGTCAAATCCAACTGGAGTTATTTTGAAGGTACGATTCTTGTTATTTTCGTGCCGCTGATAACGTGTATAGCTTTGTGGATTTTGGCCAACTGGATAATTATGGACGACCCGTTATATTTCTTAACGTCCGAGTATTCGAATGCGGTACAATCCGAGGCCAACCTGCCGCCGGATATTAGGGCAATAGTAGGGGATAAGAGCGCTGTCTTACTATATGTATTAAAAAAATCGCTGGTATTTTTACCGCTTTTAATTATTATCCTGTTTATCAGGCTGCTTAATAAGCAACTCTTCAAGTGGGAAACACTAATGCTGCTGGCGCTGGCTGCCTCGATTCCGGCCTTTCAATACATTATGCTGTATACCGCTTCTTCTTTCGGATGGCTGCGGTTTTTCGTTTATCCCTTACCGATTGCAGTGGCCTGGCTGCCTTATGAGTTGGGCAGGATTGCTATAGAGCGAACCCGCTTAAAAAATATCCTGGCGTCCCTGTGCCTGGTGGTTCTACTGGGTAGCGGTATTGTAACCGGTTTTCTGTTTAACTACCCCGACATGGCAAGCGAAGAATACACTACCTACAAGACGGGGAATGCCGGTTTTGAAATCCAGAAGCAAATTGCTGAGTATGTCAACAAAAATTGCACGGACGGTGTCCTGCTATTGGATTCATTCCAGACTTACTATGTTATACTGCACCTCGATTCTACCGAAAACCTGATAACGACCAGCAGCTACACCTTCCAGCAAGCTGTGGCAGACCCGTGGGAATACGATGTTAGATATATTCTGACAGTAAATTCCGCCGGGCTGGGTATTTCGGATGCCATTAACAATTATTACCCCGGTTTGTATGAAAACGGCGCCGAATGGTGCACGCTGGAGATGGATTTCGGGGATTACCGGTTGTATAAAGTTGACATAATACCTGGGATTGAATGAGGTGCTGTCGTTAACCCTCATCCGTCATTCCGTTTTTATCGGAATGACACTGATAACTGTCATCCTGATCCCGATTCATCGGGAGAAGGAACTGGGGGGAGGGGAGAAACAGCATAGAGGTATCTGCGGCAACAACCGAGAAATCCTTAATAACCACCCCAC
>CAZJMW010000043.1:0-4511 GCA_964547375.1 uncultured Dehalococcoidales bacterium
ACTTTGATAGCATCATCGATAAAAAAGCGGACAAGATTTACAGCCTGGTTCTTATAGATAAAGACGGTAAGGATATCGATAACGAAAAGTTCGATTATGACAGGTTGAATAATGACTTCGAGAATATCCTGTCCCTGCGCAAAGTAGACAATCCGGCTATGGGCTTATTTACCATCCTGTTTACGGAAACCAGCGTTGGCAATGAGGCTGAGCTGGATAAAGCGCTGATTGCGGATTATACCGGATATGTTATCGAGTAAGATAAGAACTGTGTATTCTTTGAAATGATTTACCCAAGCTAATGATAATACTAAGTATCCTTGCTGGAGTACGTGTGATTTGTATTCCGGGGTGGGGTGGGTTTGAGAAATTAGATTTCTGGTTATTGACATATAACTATCTATTCATTATTATCTAATCATATATGAGCTTTTTTATGTTTAGTCAATATAATTAAATATATAATGGAGGAATTAATAGATGTCTTGGGAATACAATGTCGTTCAAGGGCAAATGAAAGGATATTTTAATAGGGTAATAACTAATGAAGAACTTAATAAATTTGATGAACAAGGCTGGGAATTAGTAACAGCTTTTTCTACTACTGGGGGAGTTAATGGAGCCGAAGAACATGAAAAAATATTTTATATTTTCCGCCGCAATAAAGTAAATTAAATGACTGGGCAATGGTTTTATACAAACGAAAATGAAGGCGATGGTATATATAGGATTGAGATTGATGAGAATAAAATATCGCCAATGCCTGAAAACGATTTTGAAAAAGGATTAACAATTCCATTTAGCTTGGATGCCAATTCTCATTGGGCAAATAATGGTATTTATATAACTCCATTAATGTTTTATGCGAATATAAGCTATACTAGAGACAATGGCCTGTTTCGATTTGCTGATGCAAGACCTATTATCAATCCTTCATATAACCGATCTTTTAATATTCCTATTTCTTTAGACAAAGTAGAGTTTGTTGAAAAATTAAGGTGTGGACAATCCATTAAATTTGTCATTGACGTAGATGGTATATTTGCAATTAAAGAAAAGAAGCAATCTGGAAACAATCTCTTTTACAGCAATCCTATTACGAAACATCTAAATATTGTGATAATTATACCCAAATCTACTTGGGAAGATTCTATATTGCCAGCAATGGGCATTGATTATTTAAACTCAATTACAATTAATATCCCCTCTGGTCTACGAAAACCTTTAGCCTCTAGTTTGAAAGAACTATCATGTGCTACTAAAACACTTGAAAAAGCATCATCGGAATCAGATTTTGAGGCAGTAGTTGCAAAAGCTAGAATAACAATTGAATCTTTGATAAATCAATTTTCTTTGACTCTACCTACAAAAACTGACGGCAACAAAGATACAAGTTTCAAAACAAAAGTGAGAGCAATGTGTGACCAGTTAATTTCTCCTATCTTAGGAAAAACTCAAACTGAACACATAGAAAATACCATGATTTCACTATGGAAACCATTTTCTGGAGCTGCACATCCTAGTTCATTAATATTTAATAGAGCTTATGCTCGTTTCTCAATTCAACAAGCCGCCTCATTATTATCAATTATTTCGGAGACCATTAATTCGGATAAATAATAATGGATCAGATATTTAACAATCGGGAAATTGCAACAGCCATTTGGTTGCTTATATTATTTCTCTTCGTTATTAGACATAGAAAAGTTGGAAAATCAATTAAACAAAGCTTTAACAGTCTTTGTCAATTTAAGATATTATTTCCAATAATCTTAATGATATTCTATATGGGCGTCTGTGTAATCGTTTTGTTCCTCATTAATTTCTGGGACATCTCAATGTTGAAAGAGACTATATATTGGATTCTAGGAACAGCTTTGATTGGTTTAATAAACGCAAACGAAATCAAACAAAGAAACGGTTTCTTTAAACAGATTATTATAAAATATGTTACATTGGTATTTGTACTGGGTTTTATCTTAAATATTTACACATTCCCACTTTGGATTGAACTGTTATTAGTACCAACTATTACATTTACTGCTTTATCAATACAGATAACTGAGTTGCAAAAAAGCAAAGATCCCAGATACGATATGGTTAATAAGATATTTAATAAAATACTTTCTTTAACTGGACTAATTCTATTAGTAATTACTATTTATAATACTATATGCAACCATGAAGAATATTTTACTATTCTAAACGCTAAAATATTCATATTACCTATAATACTAAGTACATTGTATTTACCATTTATATATCTTTGGGCGCTATACTTAACATATGATGAGCTTTTCATTAGAATAAGTATTAATAATAAAGATCAAAGAATATCTAATTTCATGAAAAAACGCTTATTAAGAACGTTTCATTTACGGCTATGGAAGCTATTGGAATGGGAAAAGCAAAATAAAAATCCCCTTGTTTTTAATATTGATCACGCAAAGAATTTAATAAAATAACAAATCCAATCTCTTCCCCCATTCTCTCCCCTCCCCCAATGCCCTATAATACCAGGCATTAATAAACAGAGTAGAGAATAGGCATGGTTATAAAACGAAAAGTTCACAAAAGAGGTAACAACATAAAGGTTTATAGTGGAGCGGGTGATGGGATTCGAACCCACGACGTCTTGCTTGGGAAGCAAGCACTCTACCGCTGAGTTACACCCGCTCATTTTGAACACCCCTATTTTACCGTTAATAAAGCTCTCCTGTAAAGATAATCCTGATTGCCCGTTCATCCGGTAACCCTTAAGGCACATTTATTGACACTCATTAGCCGGTAATGGATACTATAATTAATTAAAATTATTGCAGCGGTGAATATATGTTAAAGATAGCAGTAGACGCCATGGGCGGTGATTTTGCCCCCGGTGAAATAGTAAAAGGCGCTATTTCGGGCGCAAGAGAATACAGAGCCGCAATTATTTTTGTCGGTCAAGCTGACGCTATAAAAAGTGAACTGCAAAAGTATGACACATCAAAGCTCGATATAGATATAATCCATACCGAAGAATACCTGGTTGAAGGTGAAAGCCCCGCCTTTGCCATACGTAATAAAAGCAACTCTTCAATTATGCTTTGCGTCAAATTAATTAAAGAAGGCAAAGCAGACGCCGTTATAAGCGCAGGGCCTACCGGTGGACTGGTATCTTCTGCCGTGCATATACTGGGGACATTCGATGGTATTACCCGCCCTGTTATAGGTGGGCATTTTATGGGTTTTGCTCCCGATACCGTACTTTTTGACATCGGCAGCAATATAGATTCACGTCCGGAACAACTGCTTGATTTTGCAATGCTTGGCACTGTTTATGCCGATACAATAATGGGTATACCGAATCCGAGCGTCGCTCTTGTCAGTATCGGTTCTGAAGAAGGCAAGGGAAATAATGTTGTCAGGGAAGCATACCGGCTTTTAAAAAACTCTGGTTTGAATTTTATCGGTAACGTTGAAGGCAATGATATTGTGAACGGGAAGGCCAACGTAGTCATCTGCGATGGTTTTGTCGGGAATATACTCTTAAAATTAAGTGAAGGTTTAGGATTTAAGACTACCGCCTGGTTAAAAGACAAATTATCTAACAGGTATTCTGAAGATGAAATTTTACAACTAACCGCCGAACTTAGAAACTGTATGAGGTCCGGCGCGCAAAGCGGCGTAATCCTGTACGGAATCAACGGGGTTGTTTGTAAGGCTCACGGCAACAGTAAAGCACATGATATCAGCAATGTTGTTGCTATGTCCCAGAATGCGGTAGAAATCGATTTAGTGGATAAATTAAAAAATGGCTTTGCTGCTTTAAAGAGTGAAGTAAAATAATTATAAATGTTTTTTAGTAGTTATTAATCTTCGTAAAATAAAAAACGGGCGGTGACTTTTATTTCAACCTCCCGTTTTAACCAGGGGAAATCTTCCCTTAAAATTTACTATTTCTTTTTTGCCGGTTTGGCAGGAGCAGCTGCCGGTTTGCCGCCTGCTGCTTTTGCTGGAGCTTTGTGACCCATTTTTACCTCCCTTTCTAAATTCTGTAAATATTAAAATGATTTAAAAAATATTATACCAAAAAATTATGTAATATTTCTATTTCTTTTTATTAAAATGTCTGAAAAAGGAGGGCATATCCAGTTCTTCCTCGTTTTCGCTGGTTAACAGGCGTTTCATATCCTCTTTCTTCTCGGCATCCAATTGCTGTTCCCTGGCCTCTGCTTCTTCAGTTGTTTCAAAACCGGTAGCAATCAGCGTCAGGCGCACCTTGGTATCCAAAGACGGGTCCAGCATAACACCGAATATTACATTAGCATCGGGAGCCACCGCTTGTTTAATCGTCTCCGCCGCTTCATTTACCTCGAAAAGGGTCAGGTCTTTACCGCCGACCACATTAAACATTACCTTTTTAGCTCCGTGTACCGAAGCATCCAGCAGCGGGCTGGTTAAGGCCTGCTTGGCCGCATCGATGGCACGGTTTTGACCGTTTCCCCATCCTATAGACATCCAGGCATGTC
>CAZJMW010000043.1:4611-12379 GCA_964547375.1 uncultured Dehalococcoidales bacterium
GCATCGATGGCACGGTTTTGACCGTTTCCCCATCCTATAGACATCCAGGCATGTCCGGAATCCTTCATAATTGCCTTTACATCAGCAAAATCCAGATTAATCAGGCCGGGGACAGTAATAACTTCCGCAATTGCCTGTACACCCTGGTGTAAAACTTCGTCGGCCATACGAAAGGCATTGCTTACATTGGTTTTTTTATCGATAATATCCAGGATTTTCTCATTTGGAACTATAATTAAAGTATCGGCATGCGGGGTAAGATTTCGAATACCCTCTTCCGCTACTTTAGCCCTATGCGCACCCTCGAATTTAAACGGACGGGTTACAACAGCAATTGTTAATGCACCGCTTTTTTTCGCCATTTCAGCAACAACCGGCGCAGAACCGGTTCCGGTTCCTCCACCCATTCCTGCTGTAACAAACACCATATCCGAACCGCTGATAACGGCCTGTATTTCATCCATGCATTCTTCGGCTGCTTTGCGTCCCCTGGTATGGTCTCCACCGGCTCCAAGACCGCGCGCCGATTTTGCGCCAAGTTGAATCTTTGTGGGCGCTTCGGTTATTTCAAGGTGCTGAGTGTCAGTATTCATGGCAACAAATTCGACACCCCTGATACCTTCCTGTACCATACGGGTTATAGCATTGCATCCCGATCCACCCATACCGATGACTTTTATTTTTGCCGGACTGGGGACATTTATTGATTGTGTCATATTTATAATCTCCTGCGTACGATAGCTATATATTTTTACCCATTATTCTTGAAATATAATTGGCATTTCTTGACTGTTTTTCATCATTCATCAACTTCCAAAGCAACAGCCCAACTCCGGTTGCATGCATCGGATTTCCCAGAGCATCCGATACACCCGGTAACCTAACCGGATATCCTACCCTGGCCGGCAACTGTGTCGTACTGACCGCCAATTCGGCAAATCCCGGTATGTTGGCTGTACCACCGCTTAGTACCATGGTGAGCGCCGCCATATTCGGCAGTTCAATTTCCGACAGTTCAATCATAACCAATCTCAACAACTCTTCCAACCTGGTACTGATAATCCTGGTTAAATTGGCATGCGAAATACTGTAATCACCGATAACGATATCCTTTGTATCAGGCAAACCGCTAAACGGAATAACATTCCCGTATTTGATCTTTATTTGCTCCGCCTGGTCAAAAGAAATCCCGGTAGCAATCGCTATATCCCTTGTTACCTGAAATCCAGATACAGGAAGTACGAAGGCGTAACAGGCGCTGCCGTTTTGGAATACCACGACATCAGTTGTCCCTCCGCCGATATCTAAAAGAACAGCCCCGTCCTGTTTTTCTTCCTCTGTTAATACGGCTTCAGCACTGGCTAACGGTTCCAGTACCACATCCTCAACTTTTACACCGCTTGAGCGAACGCATTTTACGAGATTTTGTACTGACGTAGCGGCAGCGGTGATGATATTCGTTTCAGCATCGAGACGGTTGGCATGCATTCCTACCGGGCTGTTGATTCCGTTTTGACCATCCAATGCATAAGAGCGGGGGATAATGTGAAGAATTTCTCTGCCCTGCGGCAAATCGATATCTCTGGCAATTTTGAGTACACGCTCCAAATCACCGGGATGAACTATTTTTCTGCTGTGAGTAATCGATACTACCCCGTGATTATTGACAGAGCTTATATGCTTACCCGTAATGCCGACACAGGCTGATTCCAGTTTGTATCCGGCTGCCTGCTCCGCCTTCGTTACCGAAAGCTTGATGGATTCTTTAGCATCCTTTACATCCGCAACCATTCCTTTATGTAAACCGTCAGAAGGAACAACACCAACACCGAGAACGGTGGGTGTACCTGTCTCATCCACCTCCGCCATTATTGTGCATACCTTGGTAGTACCTACATCGATTGCAGCAATTTTATTTTTCTTCATCTGTATTTTTAAAACATCCCCCTTTGATTTTATAGAAGTCGAATAATTATTATCCGATATCGCTATAACCACAGTAAACAAAAACCGGTTAAATTATGACAGGTAATAAATTAGATAATATACTATCTGAATATTTGACAATCGTCAATTATTACTCATCCCATTATACTCTGTATTATAATAAAAATGCCCTGTTTTTACAGGGCATTTTTAACGCATCTCTTTTGGATTATCCCAGCATCATCAACCCCAAACTGATGGTAACCGCTGCAACAATGGCACCAAGTACCGACAGCACAATAATGGTCGTAAGTTCCCTTGAAGTCATCACCTTTTTTACCAGTGTTCTTAATAATGCTTCCTGTGCTTTTTGCAGCGCTTCTTCCGCTTTTATGCTGGCTTGATTGGCGATTTCCTCTGCCGAAGCTTTAACATCGGCAGCGGATTTTTCGGCACGGGCACTGGCTGCCAATGCAGCGCTTTTGGCATCTTCAGCTGCTTTTCTGGCTTCCTCCGCTGCTTTCTTGGCTTCCTCAATCCTCGCTGTCGCTTCTTTGCTGGTAGCTTTCATAGCTGCTTCGGCAGCTTCTTTAGCATCGAATGCCGATTTTGATGCCCCTGCCAGTGCGACTTCAGCGGCTTTTTTAGCTTCTTCCGCCGCTCTTTTTGCTTCGAGAATGCTGGCCTGCGCTTCGTCACCGGTAGCTTTCATGGCTGCTTCGGCAGCCTCCTTTGCATCAAAAGCAGATTTTGTGGCTCCGGCAAGTGCTATTTCAGCCGACTTTTTAGCCTCTTCCGCAGCTCCTTTTGCTTCAAGTATTCTGGCCTGTGCTTCATCACCGGCAAGCTTAATGGTTTCTTCAGCTGCAGTTCTGGCATTTTCAGACGCCTGATTAGCTAACGAAGCCGCCTCCTGAGCCGCTTTAGCAGATTCCTCCGCCATCATCACCAATTTATGCAGAGCTCTGGCTGCCGCATCGACAGCATCATCCGCGGCAAGGTCCGCCTGTTCTGCTTTGCCGCGTGTTTTTTCGGCTGCTTTAAAAGCAGTCAGTGCCGCCTGTTTGGCTTCCTGCCCGGCTTTTTCAACAGATTCGGACAGCGGACCGGAAACCTTAGTTGCCACAGCGAGGGCTTCTTCTCCCGCTATGTCGGCAAGCTCCGCTTTCCTTTCAATTTCTTCGGCTAGTCTGAAACCGGCAGCTGAAATTCTCTTAGCTTTCTTCCCGGTCTCGTCTGCTTTAGAGGCTGTTTCTGCCGATAAGTTCTTATCCAGTTCCTCTTGTGCCGATTTTGCTTTTTTTATGCTGTCATCAAGTTGTTTATTAATATTTGCGGATTGACCGAAGGCCGAATCCACTGATTCTTTCGCAGTTATCGCTGCGGCTTCAGCCCTGGACGCTGCATCCTGTGCTCTTCTTAAAGCTTCCGCCGCTGCTTCCCTGGCAGCCAGATCGAGTTCTTCTGCCTTTCGGACGGCCTCTTCTGCGGCATACCGGGCATTTTTGGCGGTTTCTTCCGCTTTTGCTGCCGCATCCTCCGCCCTGGCTACAGCTTCAGCTGCTGCTTGAATGGCGGATTCTGCCGCTTCCCTTGCCGAAGCTGCTGCATCCTCAGCCCTTCTTACCGCTTCGTCAGCTTTTTGTGCCGCCCCCACAGCCGCTAAGGAAGCCGCTTGGGCAGCCTCTTCCTGCGCTTCTTTGGCTTTTCTGACCGCTTCGTCGGCTTTTTTAGCCGCTTCTGCAGCTGCTAACGCTGAAACTCTACCTGCTTCCTCCTGTGCCTCCATGGCAAGCCTTGCAGCTTCTTCAGCTTTTTTTGTAGCAGCGGCAGCTGCCTCTTGAGCCGCTTTGGCTGCGGCCGCCGAGTCCGCTTTCGCTGTAGCCCCGGCCAACTCGGCTTTTTTAACAGCCTCATTGGCTGCCAATATTGCAGATTGCGCTGCATTTTTTGAACTTTTATCCGCTTCTTCGGATTTTGTAGCCGCTTTTTCTGCTGCCGCTATGGCATCCTTTGCCGTTTTTTCCGCCTTGGCTGCCGCTTCGGCAGCGGCTCTGGTAGCATCTCCTGCCGCCTTTTCGCCGGCTTTTCGCGCTTCCTCAGCCCTTTTTCCCGCTTCAAGGGAAGCCTGGGTAGCTGCTGTAGCTGCTTCTCTGGATGAACGCGCCGCTTCTTCGGCCTTTCTGGCTGCGGCCGCTGCCGCCCGGATATTTTCATCCATTTCATCCAGAATCTGGGGTAGCGGCTTCATCATTATTTTAGGAGCCTCTTCAGGCTCCGTTACTCTTTTCTCTTTTTCTTTATCAACCACCCTTCTTCCCTCCTTTCATGTATTTTTTTAAATTAATTCTATAACCATAAAATGGAAACGGTAATTTTCAATTTATCCAGATAATAATCAGAACCACAAAAAAATGCAGCTAAAAGCAGAGTAATCCGCAACGACATCATCATAAGCCGTTTTTTAATCTTTGTAAATACCTGGCAGATACGAATTGGAAATATTATTCTTATAAACTATAACGTCTTCCGTTCCCGTAAGTTATATAAAATAAATAATTTTCTTGACAATCCTGTTTATATAAAATAATATAAGCAGCATAATACAACTTGTATTGTAAACTCATTATATCTGAGTTTGAATAAGAGGAAGTATGATTACAAAAGCTAAACTGGTTTTCCAAATCTCCCTTATCATTTTATTAACCGTTTTACTCTGCTTTACCGCACTTCCATCTTCTTCAGTATCAGCCGCTACCAGTCTTTCTCTATCTTTATATACAGGCTCCCCCGGAACTACTGTTAACGTTACCGGCTCATTTAATACAGTGAATAACGGAGTAGCTACCATTACTTTTAACGACACTTACATGGGATTGGCTACCATCAGCTCAGGTTCATTTAGCGGCAGTTTCCAGGTACCGGTACTCCCTCGCGGTAAATATGCCGTGTCTGTTAAGGCGGAAGGAAGTACCGAAAGCGCTTCGACTGAATTTACTATTATCCCCCAAATCAGTATTAACGATAACGAAGTTTCCGTAGGCGACCAGATTACCATTACAGGTAACGGATTTGGCTCGGGAACCATTTTCATATATATCGACAACACATCAACACCGCTGATTACGACAACTGCTGATGCATCCGGCATACTAAATCCGTTAACGATAACGGTTCCTGCAACAAATAAAGCCGTTCATATAATCAGAGCCGTAGATACTGCCGGGGTAGCCAGTTCTGTCTATACCACATTCACCATAATCCCCAAGATAACGCTGTCCGACAATACAATCGGAGCCGGCTCTCAAATAACTGTAACAGGAACCGGATTTGCCAGCTCATCAATGATTACCATCACTTTAAATGCAATAACTATGGCGATGTCTTCCGTTGTAACTGATTCAACCGGTTCATTCCTTTCTGCCGTAACTCTGCCGATATCAATGTCTAAAGGTAATTGTACGATAACAGCTACCGATAATTCGGGGAATGTGGCAGTTGCGAATCTATTAATAAAACAAAGTATATCAATCAGTAAAAATACCGGGTTGGTAAACGATAACATTACTGTTAGCGGTACCAGCTTCGACCCGAATAAATCAGTATCAATTTTCTTTAATAATGTAATAGTAACCTCTACTCAAACTGACTCATACGGCTCTTTTTCAATTGTTTTATGTATACCTTTAATTGCTCAAGGGGAATACATTGTTAAGGCCATCGACAGCAATAATAATGAGGCTACGGATTATTTTAATGTCGAACCTTATTTAACGATTAGCCATGCTTCAGAAAAAGTGGGAGCAAGCATCAATATCAGCGGTAACGGGTTCGCCGCCTCATCCGATATAACCGTCTTTTTCGATAATGCAAATGTCGGAACTGTCAAAACAGGGGCTAACGGAACTTTTACCCTTAACGTTACTGTTCCTCCCAGCGCTTGCGGAGAACATTTGATAAAAGCTGTCGACGAAGATGAAAATGAGAACGCAGTTACTTTTACCATTGTCTCCGACATCAAATCGGATAATACCGCGGGAGTATACGGAGATACAATTGTAATATCCGGGACCGGTTTTGCTTCCGGAACTTCTTATAACAACATGATGACTTTTACCATCGGTAATAATGCTATCGTTATGAATGAAGGCAATATCTTTACCGATGCCTCAGGCGGTTTTAACGCCAGTTTTAATATACCTGATATGATAAACGGCACCCATATTATTAAGGCAACGGATACTTACGGGAACAATGCCAGCATAGCTATTACCATAAATAGTACAATTACCGCCAATATATCAACCGGGGTTGCCGGTGAAGAAGTGCAGATATCGGGTTACGGTTTTGCTCCCAATAAAAAAATATCCGTCAAATATAACCACAACATTGTAAATACCTCATTGGGAACTGTAACAACCTCTATTAACGGCAGCTTTGTTGCCTCGTTCGTACTTCCAAATATCACTGCCGGTACTTATACCATAGAATTAAGTGATGGAACCAATACTTCCAGCCTTGGTTTTATTCAAATCTATGAGTCTGTTCCGCCCGAGAATGTTAGTCTGATATCTCCGGTAAACAAAATCAAAATTCCACAACCGGTTATCTTCAGCTGGAATCCATCCAGCGACCCCAGCGGTGTATTTTACCGTTTGCAGGTTGCCCCCGATGCAACTTTTACTACAACCATTATCGATATTGAAGACCTGTCTGCTGCAAGTTATACAATGGATGCAGAAAACAAACTGGATCCTGTCAGCGCTAAAAACCCCTATTACTGGAGAGTAATGGCAATCGATGGAGTCGGTAACGAAAGCGCATGGACAACGGATAGCTTCATTATCGGTTCAAACTGGCCTGTTTGGTTAACTTATGTATTGATTGGAATTGCCGGTTTCGTAGTACTTGTTCTGGTCGGTTTCTGGCTCGGGCGCAGAATTGCTATGATGCGTAATGACAGCAGCTACAATTACAATATGGATACCGACATTGAATACCGTTACAGGGAACAATATCCCGACGCCAGTCTAGACCTCAATTCGTAAATTTTGGACAGTAAGACATTTATAAATTGTAAATTCTCTAATTAGTTAATTTAAAGAATTTTTAATTTCAGAATTTGAAGGAAGTATTTTTGCATTATTCTCGTTTTTTACTCTATAATTGTTGCCGTTAATTTACAATTTCATATTTGAAAAATAAATGTTTCATAAAGGAGGTCTATGCCAGGTATTTTTTGGATCGTACCCATCGTTTGTCTCATAACGGTAATTTTTACCATATATCTCGCCCGGGATGTTTTGAGTAAAGATACCGGTACCCCGAAAATGAAGGAAATCGGGGACATGATTTTTGAGGGAGCCTGGGCTTTTCTCAAGCGTCAATACAGGACAATAGGAATTATTTCCGTTATTGTCGCCGTAGTAATCGGTGTATTGGTCGGTTTGCTGGGCGGACAAGAGGGAATCGAAGGAATGACAATGGTAGGCATTATGTGGCGTACCGGAGTTGCTTTCCTTGTCGGCGCTTTATGCAGCGGTGTCTCGGGATTTTTAGGCATGTATGTTGCAGTAAAATCAAATGTACGTTGTGCTTCTGCTGCTCAGCGCAGCTGGCGTGAAGCCATCAATGTCGCTCTGCGCGGCGGTGCCGTATCCGGTTTTCTTATCACTGTACTCAGTCTTATCGGTGTAACCGGTATTTTCTTTGCTTTCGGTGGCGCAACCAACCCCGGAATCGCCCCTCATCTGATTGTCGGTTTCGGTTTCGGCGCCAGTTTCGTTGCTCTTTTTGCCCAACTCGGCGGTGGTATCTATACCAAAGCGGCCGATATGGGCGC
>CAZJMW010000044.1:0-12126 GCA_964547375.1 uncultured Dehalococcoidales bacterium
CGCTCAAACCCTCGCGCAGGCTGGATTTAATCGGGAAGTCGATGATTCTACCGGAGGGGTTTGTCATCAAACCGCGGATACCGGCCATTTGCCTGATTTGCGAAATGTTACCCTTGGCGCCTGAGTTTGCCATCATGTAAATACTGCCGTTTTTATTCATCGATTTCTGGATGGCCTGGGTTATGCTGTCGGTGGTATCCATCCAAACCTCGATAATACTGTTATATCTTTCGTCATCGGTAATCAGGCCGCGTTGATACTGGCTATCTACTATAGCGGTTTTTTCATCCGCTTTTTCAATCAGCTTGGGTTTATCAGCCGGAACCTCGATATCGCTCATGGCAATCGTAATACCCGATTTAGTGGCATACTTAAAGCCAATATTTTTCATATCGTCCAGCATCTTGCCCATGGCAGGGTCGCTTCCAAGCTTCTTATAGCAATCCGCCACAATTCTCTTCAAACTGGATTTATCGATATCCTTATTAATAAAACCGAGTACCGGCGGCAGAATATCATTAAATATAATACGCCCGACACTGGTCTTAACCATCTTGCCTTCTTCGACTCTGACTTCTATCTCAGCCCTCAGTTCGATAGCGCCCAACTCATACGTGAGCTTGGCTTCTTCAAAACTGCCCAGCCTGGAACCTTCACCCTTGGCGTTAGTTTTAATGGTAGTCAGGTAATAACATCCGAATACCATATCCAGTGTCGGAGTGACTACCGGTTCGCCGCAACTGGGAAGCAGCATATTGTTGGTGCTAAGCATCATCTCACGGCATTCTTTTACAGCCGCATCGGATAAAGGCACATGGACCGCCATCTGGTCGCCGTCGAAGTCGGCATTGAAAGCGGCACACATCAGGGGATGAATCTGCAGTGCACTGCCATCAATCAGAACCGGCTCGAAGGCTTGTATACTCAACCTGTGCAGAGTAGGAGCACGGTTAAGCATAACCGGCCTTTCTTTTACAACATCTTCCAGTACGTCGTAAACTTCAGGCCTGCCCCTGTCAACCTGTCGGCGGGCGCTTTTAATATTGGAGGCCAGCCCTTCCATAACCAATCTGTGCATTACAAAGGGTTTGAATAATTCCAATGCCATTCTGCGCGGAAGTCCGCACTGGTGTATTTTAAGTTCGGGGCCGACTACAATTACGGAACGTCCGCTATAGTCGACGCGCTTACCCAAAAGGTTCTGGCGGAATCTTCCCTGCTTGCCTCGCAGCATATCGGAAAGGGATTTTGCTTTATGGTCACCGCTGACGGCAATGGCTCTGCCTCTCCTGCCGTTATCGATAAGGGTATCGACGGCTTCCTGCAGCATCCTTTTTTCATTACGAATGATAATACCGGGAGCGCCGATTTCTACCAGGTGGCGCAAACGGTTATTACGATTAATAACTCTCCTGTATAAATCGTTTAAGTCGCTGGTAGCGAAGCGGCCGCCATCCAGCTGCACCATGGGGCGCAAATCCGGCGGAAGCACCGGTAAAACCGTTAAAACCATCCATTCCGGTTTATTACCGCTGCGCCTGAAAGCCTCGACAAGCTGCAATTGCTTGCTGGCTTTACGCCGCCTTTGTCCGGAGGATGAATGTGTTTCCTGTATAAGCTGGCTGCGCAGAGCATCCAGGTCGATTTCCTTTAAGAGTTTAAGAATCGCCTCGGCGCCCATCTCAGCTTTAAAAACATCTTCATATTGCTGTTTCAAGTCCTGATACTGTGTTTCAGTCAGGAGTGCACCCTTGCGGATACTCTTGAGTTGCTCTATCTTGGAAGGCAGGGCATCCTCAAGCTGTTCCTTCTCGGTTTCAAAATCACGCCGTATCTTATTTATTTCTTCAACGGTCGCCTGGTCTCTTTCCATGGCATCAATATTATTATCAAGCGTCAACTTGCTTTCGGCAATTTCGTTGCTGAGTTCGCCTTCCAGTTGCCTGATAACTGTATTACAAGCCTCTTCATCAACCTCGGTGACGATGTAGTGAGAGAAATATATCACACGTTCAAGGCTGCGGGCGGAGAGGTCGAGCAGCAGACCGATGCGGCTCGGTATACCGCGCGCAAACCAGATATGGCTCAAAGGACAGGCCAGTTCGATATGCCCCATCCTTTCGCGGCGCACCTTGGAGCGGGCTATTTCGACACCGCATTTGTCGCAAATAATACCCTTATAGCGTATTCTCTTATATTTACCGCAGGCACATTCAAAATCCTTGGTCGGACCGAATATTCTCTCACAGAATAAGCCGTCTCTTTCGGGTTTAAGCGTACGGTAATTAATCGTTTCCGGTTTGGTAACTTCACCATAAGACCAGCTAGTTATCTGCTCCGGTGAGGCCAGTGAAATACGTACGGCATCAAAATCATTAACTTCAAGCATTAATTTAATCTACCTCACTCTCAGGGGAATCGGTTCCTTTATCATCAGAATCGATATTAATACTGTCAAAAAAAGATTCTCCCCCGATTAAATCTTCTATTTTACTTTCCAAATCATCTGCTTCTTCGTTTCCGGATACCATTTTAGCGCTGCTCAGTCCTTCGAATTCAGAGCTATCCTGTATCTTCTCAGCCTGGATTATTTTTTCCTCTTCATTGATAACTTCAACCGCTAAGCCAAGGCTCTGCAATTCCTTAACCAGTACTTTAAAAGATTCCGGTACGCCGGGCGGTAAAATATCCTCGCCCTTAACAATCGCTTCATATGTTTTGGCTCTGCCGGCAACATCATCGGATTTGATAGTTAAAACCTCCTGCAGGTTATGTGCCGCGCCGTAGGCTTCAAGTGACCAGACTTCCATTTCGCCGAAACGCTGGCCGCCGAACTGAGCCTTGCCTCCCAGCGGCTGTTGACTGATTAATGAGTAAGGACCGGTTGCCCTGGCATGTACTTTATCTTCTACCAGGTGTATCAGTTTCAACATGTAAATATTGCCGACGGTTACCGGCTGGTCGAACGGCTCACCGGTGCGTCCATCCCTTAAAACAGCCTTGCCGCTGATGGGTGACGGCGAATTCTTGGTAATCGTTACTTCCTTCATTTTTTCAGTCAATTGGTCGGGTTTCAGCTTCCTGCTTTCAACGCCAAGTTCTTCAAGCCATAAACGTAAACAGACATCACGCGCTTCGCCGATGAGACTGTTATCGAATACCTTATCCCCGTTAAAACCCTTTTCGGTTACCCAGGCTTTGGCTTTCTCGAGGTCGAGTGAGGGTTTGCCACCCTGGAAACTCAAGGTAATCGAGCCGGTTTTTTGTACCAGCCATGTTCGTGCCAGGGCATCCTCAATTTCGGTATCGCTTGCTCCGTCGAATACCGGGGTTAAAACTTTAAAGCCCAGGTTTCTGGCAGCCCATCCAAGGTGAGTTTCCAGTATTTGCCCCAGGTTCATCCTAGAGGGAACACCGATGGGATTAAGAACAATATCTACCGGCGTGCCATCAGGCAGGAACGGCATATCGGCTGCCGGGGCAATTACCGAAATAACACCCTTGTTGCCATGGCGTCCGGCTAACTTGTCACCAACCGAAACGGCTCTCTTCTGAGCCACCCATACCTGTACCCATTGATTAACCCTGACAGGTAATTCGGCGCCTTCCTCGCGGGAAAAGAGCTTAACGTTAATTACCTTACCCCATTCTCCATGAGGCATTCTTAATGAGGTATCCTTAACTTCGCGCGCTTTTTCACCGAATATGGCACGAAGTAGTTTTTCTTCCGCAGAAAGTTCGGTTTCGCCCTTCGGTGTAATCTTGCCGACCAGGATATCATCGGGGCCGACTTCGGCTCCGACGCGAATAATACCGTTTTCATCCAGTTCGCTGAGGCTTTCTTCACCGACATTAGGAATATCCCTGGTGATTTCCTCTGGTCCCAGCTTGGTATCCCTGGCTTCGATTTCGTGCTTCGTTATATGAATGGAACAGAATTTATCCTGCTCCACCATTCTATCTGAAAGTATAATAGCATCTTCATAGTTGTAACCGCCCCAGCTCATGAAAGCGCAGATGACATTCTGCCCGAGCGCCAGTTCGCCGTCTTCGGTTGCAGAACTGTCCGCCAGAACGTCACCTTTTTCAACCCTCTGCCCGCGGTGCACAATCGGATGCTGATTGATACATGTACCCTGGTTGGTACGAATGAACTTCTGCAGACGGTAAACATCTTCCTGTCCACTATCGCTTTTTATAACGATTTGCAGGCTGGTAACAGAAATAACCATTCCGGCGTTTTTAGCAAAAAGTACCTGTCCGCTATAGCGGGCGACTTCTCTTTCCATGCCGGTTGCCACAATCGGGGACTCGGCACAGAGCAAGGGTACGGCTTGCCTCTGCATATTCGCTCCCATCAGGGCACGGTTGGCATCGTTATGTTCAAGGAAAGGAATCAATGATGCCGCCACACTGAAGATCTGCTTGGTGGATACATCCATATAGTCTATTTTTTCGGGCGGAAGCATCATATAGCGGTCTTCGTAACGGACTTCGATTCTCTTATTAACGAAATAGCCGTTTTCGTCGATGAGTGTATTTGCCTGCGCAATGTTATATTTATCTTCCCTGTCCGCCTGTAAGTAATCGATTTCTTCGGATACATAAGGTTTAATAGGGATATTTCTTTCTGATAATTTGGATAGTTCATTCGCCAGCGGTTTGGTTATTACATCACCCGCTTTAACAATAACCTCATTTTTATCATTTGTAATATCTTCGCCGGCAATCTTCCCTATCAATCCCTTGTCACTATTTAACAGTTCCTTTACAACCCTGCGGTAAGGCGTTTCAATAAAACCATAGCGATTTATACGACCGTAGGCAGCCAATGTACCGATAAGGCCGATATTCGGACCCTCAGGGGTCTCGATGGGACAAATCCTGCCGTAATGCGAATAGTGCACATCGCGCACATCGAATCCGGCCCTGTCGCGTGACAGACCACCCGGCCCCATAGCCGATAAACGTCGCTTGTGGGTAAGTTCAGCCAACGGGTTTGTCTGGTCCATGAATTGAGATAACTGCGAGCCGCTGAAGAACTCCCTGATTGCCGAAAGCACCGGACGAATATTTACCAGAGCCCCCGGTGTTACCACATCACTGCTGATGATGCTCATACGCTCTTTGGCAACCCTCTCCAGCCTGACAAGCCCGACACGGAACTGGTTCTGAATCAGTTCGCCGACAGTGCGCACCCTCCTGTTTCCCAGGTGGTCGATATCATCGGGGGTTTCATCACCGTTGCTTACCATTATTATATGGCGAATAATTTCTATTAAATCTTCACGGGTTAAAGCCCTGTCATTTTCATCGTCTTTTTCAGGGATATTTAATCTCTGGTTCAGTTTATATCTGCCGACGATACCCAGATCGTAATGCTGCGGATTAAAAAAGAGGTTGTTTATCAACTTCCTGGCATTCTCCACATTGGGCGGGTCACCGGGACGCAATTTCCGGTAGATATCTATCAGCGCATCTTCCTCATTTTTAACCAGCGGGTCTTTATCGAGGGTAGACTGGATAAAATGCCTGGTCGATGAATTATCATCCCGCTCGAATATTTTCAGCAATTCCGCATCGCTGCCATATCCGATTGACCGTAGTATAGTTGTAACAGGTATTTTCCTCTTTCCGTCAACCTTGACAGATATCACGTCACGGCTGCTGGTATCGAATTCCAGCCAGGCGCCGCGGCTGGGAACGAGATTAGCCTTCCCCAGTTTACGTCCGGTAGTCGAATCTTCGTCAGTGGTAAAATAGATACCGGGTGAACGCAACAGCTGGCTGACAATCACCCTCTCTGTACCGCTCGTAATAAAGGTACCCTTATCTGTCATTAAGTGAATATCACCGAAAAACAGGTCGAACGGTTCTTTTATTTCACCCGTTCCCTTGGTAAGTAATCGTGCTTTTACGTATAAAGGCACGGAATAGGTCTGGTCTTTTTGTAGACACTCCTGTTCGGAATTACGCGGTTCACGGAATTCATAACCTACAAAACTAAGTTCAAGACGGCTACCGGTAAAATCCTGTATGGGGGATATCTCATCCAGCAGCTGCTTGATTCCCTCCTCCTGTAACCATTGAAAAGAATCCAATTGGACTTCGACCAGATTAGGCACATCAAGAACCTGTGGAAGCTTGGCAAAGGTTTTGCGTTTAGCGGGGTACGTTTCCTTTTTGGAAGGAACTGGCGATTTCGATACCATTATCACTCCTTAAAATCTATCTGCGGAATTAAAATAAAACAGTGCTAACGCGAATTAGCACAAACATTCTGTGTTGGGAATATCTGTTGAATCCTTTGAGGCATAATAATAGCAAAGGGGAAGCATAGCACAAAAAATAATTTTTGTCAATCCTTCTTCTTATCTTTATTTCCAAGTATTATTATACACCATGTAATATATCAGATGTCAAATAACGTTCCGCTTTACACTGTGGAATAATATATCTATAATTTATTTATCTTTTTACCCTGTTGAAAAACCAGACAGCAATAATCCGGACTTTATGTTATAGTCTAGGTTAATTACTATTTAAGCAATGCAGGATTGAATTATGTCTCTGGAAAATGATTTATCAGGCTTTACTCCCGAAAAAGACACTTACTTAACAATCGGTGTTTTCGACGGTTTGCATCTCGGTCATAAGAGCCTGCTCTCGGAACTTGTCAAACGTGCAAAACAAAAAGGCCTGAAGAGCGGGGTTATTACATTTAAACAGCACCCGCGCCGGGTACTCAATCCTGACAACAAAATCCAGTTTTTGACCAATCTGCAATTAAAAATACAGCTGATTAAAGACGAGGGTGTGGATTTCGTTATTCCGCTGAATTTCACCCACGAAATCGCCGGAATCCGCGCCGCTGATTTCATAGCGTTATTGCAAAAACACCTCAAAATGCAAGGATTGATTGTAGGCCCCGATTTTGCCCTCGGCAGCGGACGCAAAGGAGATATAGCTTTTCTTAGAAGCCTATCGCAGTCGATGAACTTTGAGTTTGACGCTATTTTACCTTTTAAAAACAGCATCGGCATTATCAGCAGCACCAGTATCAGGAACGCCCTGGCTGCCGGCGATATGGAAAAAGCGCATCACCTGCTGGGGCGTTATTTCAGCATAGAAGGCGAGGTTGTGGAAGGTACCGGGACAGGTAAAAGAATCGGATTCCCTACCGCCAACCTGTTTGTAGATAGCGAACAGGCGCTGCCGCTTGAGGGCATCTATGCCACTAAAGCTCTCTTTGATGGAAACAGCTATGATTCCGTCACCTTTATCGGCAGACGTGCCACTTTTGGCGATACCAGGAGAACGATAGAAACCCACATCATAGATTTTGATGGTGACCTGTATCATAAAAACCTTAAAATTGATATAATCTACAGGTTACGCAGTGAAATAAAGTTCGAAAATGCAGACGAACTTGCCGAACAAATAAAAAAGGATGCCATTGCGGCTAAAAATTATCTAAACCAACTGGATAGGAAATAAACATATGCAAAAATTATCTGAACTTGATATTAAAAGACTTTTAAAAAGAGGCGTATCTGAGGTCATAATCGAGGAAGAACTGGTATCGGCGTTAAAAGCGGGAAAGCCTCTTAGGTTGAAGGAAGGATTCGACCCCAGTTTCCCGGATATACACCTTGGACATATGGTGGGGCTCAAGAAATTACGCGAATTCCAGGATATGGGTCACCAGGTGGTATTAATCGTCGGAGACTGGACTGCCCAGATCGGAGACCCCAGCGGCGCTTCGGTAACGCGCCCGATGCTGACAGCGGAACAGGTTAAAATAAACGCCAAGACCTATATGGAACAATTCTTCAAGATTGTTGATAAGGATAAAACCGAGGTACGCTGGCAGAGCGAATGGTTCGGCAACTTCAATCTTGCCGATGTAATTAAATTGACCAGTAAATTCACCATTGCACAAATACTGGCGCGCGACGATTTCAGCAAGAGGTACAATGCCAATCAGCCGATTACAATCACGGAATTCCTGTATCCGCTCCTGCAGGCTTACGATTCGGTTGCCATCAACTCCGATGTGGAATTCGGCGGCACCGACCAGAAATTCAACCTCCTGGTAGGACGTGAACTGCAGACCATGCTGGGGCAAAGAGCGCAGCAGGTCTTAATGGTTCCGCTGCTTGTCGGAACAGACGGTGTTCACAAGATGAGTAAGAGCCTCGGCAATTACATCGGAGTCACCGATGCCCCCGAAAATATGTTCGGCAAGGTCATGTCGATACCCGATGGCATAATTATGAACTACTTCGAATTGATTACCGATGTTCCTGATGATGAACTGGATGAATTCAAATGCCTGCTGAAAAATAACGAAATCAATCCGATGGAACTCAAGAAAAGGCTGGGACGGGAGATTGTCACCAAGTTGCATAATCATGAAGCTGCTATAGAGGCGGAAGCGCACTTTGCAAAGGTGGTTCAAAACAAGGAAATCCCTGACGAAATGGAGGAATGCAGTTTTAACCTGAACGGGGTTGTAGATTTAAAAGAACTGCTTACATCTATTAATATGGCTAAAAGCCGCAGCGATGCCGGCAGGTTGATAGACCAGGGAGCAGTCAGCATCAATGGGCAAACGGTTACCGTTAACTCTGTAAAAATAGAAGACGGTTCAATCGTTAAGGTTGGAAAAAGGCGCTTTGCTAAAATAACTAATTCGGATATAATTAAGTAACTTTTTATACTAAATAAAGAACTGTTTTCAAAGGAGTTAAGAAGATGACTAATCTGCGTATCCCGGGACCGACGCCCTGCCCTGATGAGGTTCTTATGAAAATGAGCCGTCAAATGATAAATCACAGGGGGCCGGAGTTTGCCCAGGTTTTAAACAATGTTACCCGTGACCTTAAAAAAGTATTTCAAACAAATAACGACATCATTACCCTTACGGCATCGGGAACCGGCGGTCTGGAAGCGGCTGTAGTAAACATGCTTTCTCCCGGTGATAAAGTGCTGGCAGTTTCCATAGGTGTTTTCGGCGACCGTTTTGGTACCATTGCCAGGACATACGGCGCCGAGGTTATACCTTTAAACTTCGAATGGGGAAAGGCAGCCGACCCGGAAGCTGTTCGCAAGGCGTTAAATGACAACCCGGCTGTTAAAGCGGTGCTGGTTACCCACAACGAAACATCTACCGGCGTTACCAACGACATGGCAGCAATCAGCAAAGTCGTTAAAGAATTCGATAAATTACTTTTAGTCGATGCCGTCAGCAGCATGAGTTCGATTAACTTCCCGGTTGACGAATGGGGCTGCGATGTCGTTGTTTCCGGTTCGCAGAAAGGCTGGATGGTACCGCCCGGTCTGGCAATGCTTGCGGTAAGCGAAAAGGCATGGAAAGCCAACGCCGAATCTAAAATGCCACGTTTCTATTTTGATATAGCTAAGGCCAAGAGCAACCTTGAGAAAGGCCAAACTCCGTGGACTCCGGCTATTTCAGTGGTTTTTGCCATGGAAAAAGCCCTGCAAATGATGCTGGAAGAGGGCATTGAAAATATCTTTGCCCGCCATATCCGTATCGCTGATATGACCAGAAAAGGTATCAAAGAACTCGGTTTACCGCTCTTTGCAGATGAAAAATACGCTTCCAACACCGTAACTTCTATTCTAGCGCCCGAAGGGCTGGATGTTAAATTACTTACCAAGACCATGCGTGAACAGCACGATATCGTACTGGGCGGCGGACAGCTGCACTTGGCCGGTAAAATCTTCCGCATAGGTCACCTTGGTTATGTTTCCGAAGATGATATCAAAGAAGTATTGAATAAATTGAAAGTGGTCCTGCCGCAGGCCGGTTTTGAGGTGAAGAAATAAAATGAAAGTATTAGTTGCCGACCCCATCGCCCAGGAAGGAATCGATTTACTGAGCAAATATGCCCAGGTAGATGTAAAAACAAAGCAAAAACCTGAAGACCTGGTCGCCATGATAGGTGAATATGATGCGTTAATTGTGCGCAGCCAGACGCAGGTTACGGCGGATATTATAGCTGCCGGAAAAAACCTGCAAATTATCGGGCGTGCCGGTGTCGGGGTCGACAATATCGATACCAATGCTGCCAGCCAGCACGGAATTATCGTTGTCAACGCGCCTACCGGTAACACAGTATCCGCAGCGGAACACGCCATCGCCTTAATGCTGGCCATGGCACGTAATATACCGCAGGCTAACGCTTCATTGAAATCATGCAAGTGGCAGAGGGCCGATTTTATGGGTACTGAAGTCAGGGGTAAAACGCTGGGTATCGTCGGTCTTGGAAACGTCGGTTCGGAAGTAGCCAGGCGCGCCCGTGGTATGGAAATGAAGCTGATAGGATACGACCCGATTATTTCAGCCGAAAGAGCCGCCAATCTACAGGTAGAGCTTGTTCCTCTTGCTCAACTGATTAAGGAATCGGATTTCATTACCCTGCATATCCCTTTGATTGAATCGACAAAGAATATCATCGGAGAAAAGGAACTGGCAACCGTCAAACCGAGTGTCAGGATTATCAATGCCGCACGCGGCGGCCTTATCGATAATGATGCGCTGGTGAAAGCGGTCAAGGAAAACAGGGTTGCCGGAGCGGCAATAGACGTCTTCGAAAACGAGCCCTGCACAGAGAGCCCGCTTTTCGAATGTGATAAAATCATCGTCACTCCGCACCTCGGTGCATCCACCATCGAAGCTCAAACAATGGCGACTACGGAAGTAGTTCAACAGATTATAGATGTCTTTAACGGACAGCCTGCCAGGTATGCTGTCAATGCACCTTTTATCAAGGCGGAAGCATTACCGTTCCTTTCCCCGTTCCTCGAAGTATGTGCTACCATCGGTAACGTGGCAAGCTATATGGGTGAAGGACAAATGACAGGCCTTCACATTAAATATCAGGGTGAAATATCAGGATACGATACCAATGCCTTGAAAGCGGCGATACTGGGAGGTGTTCTCAACCGCCTGACAGAAGAAAGAGTCAATGTCGTTAACGCCAACATCATTGCTTCCCATCGCGGCATTAAAGTAATCGAACAAAAAGAAACCACCTGTGAGAATTACGCCAACCTGATTACGATAGAGGTAACCACCAGCAGCGAAACAATTACGGTTGCCGGCACGGTTCTGCGCGGAGAAACCCACGTTGTCAGGGTAAACGACTACTGGATAGATATTGTTCCTACCGGCGGATATTTCCTGTTCAGCGACCATCGCGACAGGCCGGGCCTTATCGGTGCCGTAGGCAAAATTGCCGGAGACGGAGACGTCAATATCAGCTATATGCATTTAAGCCGCTTGAAGCCCAGGGGGCAGGCTCTTATGATACTGGCTCTCGACGCCCCATTCTCAAAGGAACAAATAGACAGGTTACTGGCTTTGCCCGATGTCTACAGCGCTAAAATAGTCAAGATATAACATATATGAGGATAGGTTTACTTGCCCTGCAGGGGGCTTTTATAGAACATTCCCATGTTTTGGACAGACTGGGAGTTGATGCTAAACAGGTACGTAAGCCCGACGAACTGAAAGGTTTGGACGGGCTTATTATTCCCGGCGGGGAAAGTACCACCATTCTCAACCTGGCCAATAACTACGACCTTATCGAGCCGTTGCGTAAATTGGGACTCGAAGGCTTACCCATGATGGGCACCTGCGCCGGTATGATTCTGCTTGCCAAAACAGTGACTAATTCGGATATAAAAACACTCGGCTTGATGGATATAACCGTCAGGCGCAACGCCTTCGGACGGCAGCCCGACAGCTTTGAAACAGACCTCGATATCAAAGCGCTGGGAGATAAACCCTTTCACTCGGTATTCATCCGCGCACCTTTGATTGAAGAAGCGTCTGACAATGTGGAGATTCTAAGTAAACTGGACAACGGTACTATTGTAGCCGTCAGGCAGAATAACCTGCTGGGAATGTCATTCCACCCGGAACTTACTGACGACAGCAGAATGCACCAGTATTTCCTGAAGATGGTTTCGGAAAGCCTTTAATCGCTTTTATTAAAACCTTTCTCAATACCTCTTTGGTAAAAGGATAGAATATCTCTAAATTGTCATGCTGAATTCGTACATTAGCTACGCTAAGTATAAATGAGGGACGAATGA
>CAZJMW010000045.1:0-11342 GCA_964547375.1 uncultured Dehalococcoidales bacterium
AGTTGCATGGTTTCGTCAAACGAATCCATTTCAATGCAAACGTAATCCTCGCCGGTATTTTTCTCCCGCAATATACACTTTATATTGCGGGCCTCCAGTGTTTGCTTCAATATTACGCCCAGTGTATTCATATATCTTCCCTAAAAACCAAGGATTCCAACAATAGATTCCAGCATATCGCCAAGCCATGACGGGATAAATACTCCCAGGGGAATTATCATCGCCAGGGTTATGATTATAGCTATTTTCATATTGCCGGGGGTTTTATATGCTTGTATTTCCTCATCGGATTTTTGGCTGAAAGTCTTGATAAGGAATATGGCAAATCCCGCTGCCACCAGCAAGATGCACAACAGTAAAATGACAAAGGCGGGTACCGATGTTGAAACAAGTACGCTCAGCACGTTCCACTTGGCTAAAAATACCGGGAATAGCGGGACGCCGATAACGGCGGCGCTTCCCAGTATCAACCCCCAGCTTGCCAGCGGCTGCAACTGGAAGGGTTTTTTAACCATAAAATACTTGTTGCTCTGATACTGCCGGTGAAAGATGCCGGCGCAGAAAAAGAGCAGCGTTTTTATGAGTGAATGGGCAAGTTTGTGGAAAAGCGCCCAAAAGAGAGCTACCGGAGAACCCAACCCGATAGCCAGGATAAGGAAGCCCATGTTTTCTATTCCGGAAAACGCCAGCAGTTTCTTGGTATTGGTGCGGACAAGAATACTGAAAGCGGCTATTATAATGGTTAATAATCCTAAAACCAGTAAGAAAGTCTGCAAAAAATCCCCGGCGCCGGACTGGTTGCCGATGGCATATAGTCGAAGAATTCCGTAAATACCCAAATTCAAAACGGTTCCCGATACAACGGCAACGATAGACGGCGCTCTGACATAAGCTTGAGGAACCCAGGTATGGAATGGCGCCAATCCCGACTTGGCGGCAAACCCGATAAACAGGAAAATAAAAGCAAAACTGAACATGGCCGGGTCAATGGTACTCGCGGCATCCATCAGCGCCGTCCAGTTGAGGCTGCCGCCATCGGTTGATTTCTGGCTGACCGTAAACAGGATGATTATGCCGATAAAACCGAATAGCATGGCGGTAGAAGCAATAAAGATATACTTCAAGGCGGCAATGATATTTTCGCGGGCTTTTAAAGTAACTATAAGCACGGCGGTTAGTATTGTGCTCAGTTCGACACATATCCAGAGCAGGGCGATATTATTAGCCATGAATCCGAAAATAAGGAACATTTCAAGCAGGCAGAAAGCGCCGTAGAAGAATTTTAATACGAACGGGTCGAGGTCACCTGATTTGACAAGGCTTGATACATAACCGCGCCCATACAGTGAAGCCAGGAAAAATACCACTACTGTAATTAAAATCTCATAGGCTGAAAGCGCATCGATATAGAAATAGCTGCTTTCGAACAATGTTATCGGCAGTTTGGCTGCAAATGCCAGCCACAAACCGATACAAAGGTAAATGATTGTATGTATATTTGTCAGCAGATTCAGGGGACGGTTATCCGAACCGGCGGCATGTTTTCCAAGCGCCAGCAATAAGCCGATTATTAATAATGAAGGAATGGCAAATATAATTAAGGTCCAGTTCTCCATTTAATCCTCGAATTTTAACCCGAATTTCACCAGCCTGCGGTGAAACGACTCGATACTCGAATCGATACCGAAAGCCATTACCGTCGAGATGAGAATAAGTATAAACAGGTCGATTAATATCAATACTTCTATTATGAAAGGCATTTCGGCCATGAAAAGGCTGAAGAGCAAAACGCCGTTTTCCATTGTCAGGTATCCGGTAATCTTGGTAATGACTTTTTTACGGCTGAATATTATCATCATACCCATCAGAACCAGCGATACACCGATGACTCCCCCCAGCAGGAAAAGCGGGTCTTCTAACAGGGTTGACGTAAAGTTTTTAAAAAAGAAATAAACTATAAAAATCAGCGCAACGCTGATAAGTATCGAACTGGCCGGTGTCAGGTAATAAAACTGGATATCCCTCTTGGCTGCCATTTTTTTCAGGCTTTTATGCAGGAATAAGGGGATGAAGACCGTCTTTACGGCCAGAGTGAGCAACCCGATAAAAAGCAGGTTCAAAGTGCCGTATTCTATGAAAAGAACAATTGCCATAACCGCCAGTATCAGGGATTGGGCGGCATAGATGTTAAACAGCGAGGTCAGCGACCGCTGGGTAATAATCAGCGCCGCCGTTCCCAGAATCAGAACGAATAATGCGTGAACGATGTCGTTAAAAATAATTGTATCTATCATGACAGTAACTCAAATACTATGGTGGCGAATGACAGGAAAAAGGCTATCATAAAGAAATCCGGCAGGCGGAAGAAGCGTATTTTGGCAAAAAAGGATTCAAAAACACCCATTACCACTGCCAGTATTAAGGCCTTAATTATAAATGAAGCTATCGATATCAGAATACCCGCTACAGTGGCATCGGTTGCCATCCCCCACGGGAAGAGGATGTTTATCAAGAGAGCCATTAGTATAAGTTGCTTGATGCCGTATGATAACTCCATCAGCGCCAGCTTAGGCCCCGATTGTTCCAGAATCATGGCTTCGTGAACCATCGTCAGTTCGAGGTGCGTCTCCGGGTTATCTACCGGAACCCGGGCGGTCTCCACTATCAGGATGATAAACAGCGAACAGGCTACCAGGAACAGGGTCGGGTATTGCAGAATCGAGCCGTCTATCACTGTCCCGAACATCTCGGTTATATTTGTGGTCTTCAGTATAAAAGCCATAGCAGCACAGGCCATCAGCGTGGTTGGTTCGATAATCGAAGCAATCGTCATTTCCCGCGAACTTCCCATACCGCCGAAGGCACTGCCGGCATCCAACCCGCCAAGGGCCATAATGAAGCGGGCGCATACCATCAGGTAGAGGAACAGGATAATATTGCCGAAGCCGCTTTCCTGGGCGGGGATAAATACAACCGGTATGAAAATGGATGCTACCAGTAGAAAGGCGATACTTAAATAGGGGCTGATGCGCATAATGAAGGACGAATTGTCGGAATATATTATCTCCTTCTTGAAAAGCTTGAATAGCTGGAAATAGGTCTGCAGCAGGGGCGTCCCGCGGCGACCCTGGCACATCGCTTTTACCTTTTTTATCAGGCTGACAATCAGAGGTGCGAACAGGAAGATAAAGGCAGTATTTAAAACGGTATAAAGAATCATATTCCAGTTCATAGCCATAACCCCGCAGTCACCAGCAAAAGGACGATGGTAACAAAAGCATAAAGAATGAATGTTTCCAGGTCCTTGTTATGTTTTTGTGAAATAAAAGCGGCGATAGCCATAAAGAAATGCGCCACCGGCATATAGATACGCTCTTCGAAAAATTTGAATGTGGTAATTGTAGCTTCGGTGCGCTTAGTGATGCTTTCGACGTTGTCGAAATACTCTTTTTCGTTTGTTTTTCTGGTGCGGAATATCAACCTGAAAATGGTAACAATCGGCTCCGAAAAACCGGTAGCGGTATATTCCATTACCGCAGTCTGTTTTTGTATGCCGCAGCCCCAGGTTTCCGCAGTTCTGACCGGTACGTGGAAGAGTTTAAGCAATCCGGCAAATACCAGTATTATCAGCAACAGTAATATGCTTACAGGCAGCAGGTTGGGCACCGGCAGGGCAAAGCCGATTCCGTTAATAATCTGGAAAGAGAATACTCCCAGTATGATACAGGCTAGAGCCAGTATGGCCGGGCCTGTCAGCATGCCAAAGCGAACCTCGCTAGCCTTACCGGCTTCCCGGGAACGCGGTTTGGCTAAAAATACAATGCCGAAGGCTTTCACGAAGCAGGCGGCAGCCAGCGCGCTCATCAGGGCAAAGGCAGCCAGCCCGATAATCATGACAATTTCGACCACCGGGTTATTCAATTCGAACGACCCGAGATATGCCTGGAAAATCATGATTTCGCTGGCAAAACCGTTCAAAGGCGGCAGTGCGGAGATGGCGCATGAGCCGATAAGGAACAGGACAGCGGTGACCGGCATTTTTTTCACCAGACCGCCCATCTCTTCGATATTGCGCGTACCGGTTGCCTGTACCACCGAACCGGCGGTCATAAAGAGCAGGCTCTTGAATATAGCATGGTTTAATGTATGGAAAAGGGCGCCCGCCAGGCTCAGATTGGCCGGTATTTGCAGCCCGTAGTGATTGAAAATAACATAAAGGCCCAGACCGACAACGATAATCCCGATGTTTTCGATGCTGTGATAAGCCAGCAGTTTCTTTAAATCATGTTCCTTGAGGGCATAGATAACCCCTAAAACCGCTGAAGCGGTGCCGAAAGCAAGCAGTACAAATCCCCACCATAGTTCCGGTTGGAGCACATCGAAAGTGAAACGGCAAAGGCCATAGATGGCAACCTTGAGCATTACACCCGACATCAAAGCCGATATATGGGAAGGCGCTGCCGAGTGGGCATACGGAAGCCATTTGTGGAAGGGGATAAGCCCGGCCTTGGTGCCGAAGCCGATAACCAGCGCCATAAAAGCAAAGCTTTTAACAAGCTGCGGCAAGGCATCTGTGGCTTCTATGTTGAAAGTCCCGGTATACCTGTAAATCAGCAGGAAGGCGATAAAAAGGAAAAGGGTGCTGAACTGCGTCATTACAAAATAGAAAATGCCGGCTTTCTGTGTTTCCGCTTTTTCCCGGTTGTACATGACAAGGAAGAACGATGAAATCGACATTATCTCCCAGAAGAAGAGGAAACCGAACATGTTATCGGAAGCGACAACCATAATCATCGAAAGAATAAAAAGCGGCAGCAGGGCGGTTAATATATGTCTTCTTTTTTCGCTGCCGCCGTGCTCGATGTAATTGAATGAATAAATCACGGAGCAAAAAGCGACAAATCCGATTAAAGCGGTAAAGAAAGCCGCTAAGCGGTCGAGGTGAATGTTAAATAGCAGTTCCGGTGTCAGCGCATACAGCAACTGGTGGCAGTCTGCGCCGGAGAAAAAGCAAATCAGGGCGGCTGTTGTGAGGCAGGCTAATCCCGCCAGCATTATAAATAAAGCGATACGGCGGCTGGTTTTGCCCGGCTTAAATATAAAAATCAATGGCAAGACGCAAGCCGATAAAAGGAGAGCGCATCCGCTCAAGAAAAGAGTTTCCATTAAGCTATATATATCAGTACCATAGAAGGGAAAAAAATAAGGAAACCCCTTCTTAGGTCTCCTTTAGTTAATCAAAATTATATTATTTACACCTGTTAAAAATAATTCTATTCCAAGTCTGTTTTATTGTCAAACACGCAGAACGATTGTAATAAGGCAGAATGGATATCTCCGTTATGTGCCATCCATGCAGGTTGTCTGGGTTTAAATAAAAAAAAGAGGAGGCTGCTTACCTCCTCTTTTTAACTACCGAATAAGTATTTATGCGGCTGCCATTTGAGCCATTAATTCGTTTATAACCGTCATTGCATAGTCGATATTTATAGCGTAACCCATGCCTTCCACACCTACATCGGATATCTTGGCATTGGTAATGCCGATGACTTTACCGTCGATATTAACCAGTACTCCCCCGCTGTTACCGGAATTGATGGCGGCGCTGGTTTCGATAAGTTCATATAGAGATTGCTCCCCAACCATAATTGAAACGTGCAACTGGCTGATAATTCCTTCCTTGGCGCTCACTCCCATATCGAGCGAATTGCCCATAGCTATCACCCATTCGCCCACCGATAGCGTCGAAGCATTCCCTGTTTGTAAAGCCGTCAGGTTATCCGCTTCGATTTTAAATATGGCGATATCCGCCATCTCGTTAAAATAGACAGTTTCAAGGTCGACATCATAGATATCGCCGTTATCAAGCGTCACATTAATTGTGTCGGCATCTTCGATGACATGGTAATTGGTGACGATGATGCCGCTGTCATCGATTATCCAACCCGAACCGGCTCCTTCGGCAATATAATCATAAGTGAAACTGCCCCAACCAAGGGTGTAAATAACAGTTGTATTTATGGCTACGACACCGGCCTTAACCTGCCTGACGACATCTGCTATATTAACCAGCGCTGTTCCGGTCGATATCTGCCCTCCCAGATTCTCTATACTGGCTTCCAGGGCAGCCACGCTGCTTGACAGTGATTTCAGTGAAGAGATTTCACTTTGCATCGAATTAATCTGCTCTGTGGCTGTTGCCAGTTGTTCTTCAAGCGAGCTTATTTGGGCGTCAGCTGTTTCCAGTTTATTATCTTGAGCGGATAGCATCGATACCCCGATTAACGTGATGATAATCAGGATAATGGTAATAGGTACAAATATCCATTTGATAACATTATTATTCATATTTAAACCTCCTATACCAATGTCAGTTATTTCCCTGGTTTTTAATAAATAACCGTTAGAATATTTTTATGTTCCTTGCTTTTTCTGCAGCTATATACTTTATCTATTCAATTGCCCGGTTTTGGGTTTATGGGGATAAATAACGATAGTTATTTGAAGATAGTATGTGTTATCTCTTATTATAGCAGAGGTTTTACGTTTAAAAAATTCGAAGACTGCTTTTTATTATAATTTTCTATCATCCTGTCAGATTACCAGAAGAAGCCCTACCAGTGATAAGACCGCGATGGGAGGCAGTGCCGGCATCGGTTTGCCTTTCAGGATATAAGATTGAATCAGGTAGGCGCAAATCAGTCCGGCAAGCGAAAAGCCAGCCACCAGTAAAGCGGCATTAAACCCGGCAGCAAAATAAACGGCCGATGTTAAAAGAAGCGGGAAGCCGATATCACCGCCGCCCAGAATCGAGTGGTTGAAATGCTCCGGCGTGTTTTTTATTTCCGTGCTTGCGGCTTCCTTGTTTTTCGGGCTTTTCAGGCTCCCTTTCCATTCGCCGATACTGTGAGGAATGACGAAGGCCGGCAGGCTGTCAGATGATTCCATTTTCTTTGCCATCCATGTCATAAAGCCGAAGCGGACAGCTAAAAAGTCGTAAACCGCAATCACTAAAAGCATAATCATGGCTGTCCACGGCGATACAAGCCTGCCGAAGACTGCACCGAGGCTGACCATGGTTAATACCATGATGATATTATGTAGCCAGATGCGCGGCATAAAGAACCACAAAACACCCAGCGTCAGCGCAATTATAATCGAGGGGATAAGCGGCATCCAGAAAACCTGGACGATAAAGATGCCCCACGAGAACAGGAAGGCAAACAGCGCCCTGAATAAAATCTTGAGCGCCGAGAGCGGGATAACAAACAAAACGATAGCCAGCACCAGCACAACAGCGAAAAAGTAAATCAGGATTGCCCCCAGCGATGAAAAGAGCGGGGTTTCACCTTGTATCAGTGTGACCACTTCAGTAATCTGTGTTTCGGTGGTTGTTATCGTTATAACCGAGTTCGAAACTGTCGTGGTTACAGTATTCGTTGCAGTGTTGGTGGTGGTGCCGGTGGTGGTCGAGGTGGTCGTTGTCGGCCATATTACCACATCTTCGGGCTGGGTGGGAATGGTTATCTCATGCGCTTCGAAATAGGCGTCCTGGCTTATAATAACGCCAAAAGTGATTGCCTGTGCGACGATAAATATTAGAATACCCCAGTATACGGGTCTGATTTTTAAATTTTTCCAGTTCATTATCTTCCCATTCTAAAACAGCAATATAAAAATGTCTATTTTACGTTTGAATCTATTTTAATCCGATAAGTCATTTATGTTGTGAATCTATTGTTTTTTATTAAATAACCGCTATAATAAAAACGCATCGTTTATAAAAAGGATACTTGATATTTGATAAAATTGGGGTAAAATGTGGAAAGTCATGATTGAAGTATTACGCAATAAAAATCAAACCACCAAGTTCCAGATACTGGTAGAAATTGCCGATAAAGGGCCGGATATTCAACAGCGCGAAATCGCGAAAGAACTGGATATCACGCCGCAGGCGGTATCCGATTATATTGCTCAGCTGATTAGCGACGGAATGCTGGTGGCGCTGGGTCGTTCAAGTTACCGGGTAACCAACGAGGGAATCAACTGGGTAATCAAATCTTTGAAGGAATTAAACAGCTATAATCTATATATTCAACGCGCAGTTAATAATATCTCTGTTTGCGCAGCGCTGGCGGAAAAGGATTTAAAAAGCAACCAGCCGGTGTCCTTGAAGATGAAAGACGGATTGCTATATGCATCACCGCAAATCGATAACGGGGCGACCGGCTTTGCAGTTTCGGATGCCAAAACAGGCGAAGATGTCGGTATCTCCGGAATTAAGGGAATTGTTCCCTTAAAAACGGGCAGCGTTACTATTTTTAAAATACCCGACATTGCCAGGGGCGGTTCCCGCAAGGTAAATTATAGTGCGCTTAAAAGATATACAGATGACAGCGATATTATCGCCGGCCTGGGGATTGAATCCTATGCCGCGCTTTTGAAAATAGGCGCAGATTTTTGCCGCTACGGCGCGCTCGATGTTACGGTTGAATCAGCACGCACCGGGCTTAATCCGCTGGTTTGTTGTGTCGAAGGTGAGTTGAACGAATTGATTATCCGGCTGGAAAAGGAAAAAATTCATTACGACCTGGTTGCCGAATCGAGTTTATGACTCGGGGTTAAAATTTATCATGAATCCGGTATTTTAAGAAAGGGAAAACGATGAAAAAGTCAGTTTATCTGTATGTTTTCGATACCATGGCCGATTGGGAAGTTGCTTATATTACTGCTGAAATCAATTCAGGGCGGTTTTTTAAAAAGGGCAGTACTGCCATTAAGCTGGTTACCGTGGGTAATTCAAAAGACGAGGTAACCACGATGGGCGGGTTGAAGTTTAAGCCGGATATCGAAATCGCCGAGTTTAAACCCAAGAACGCGGCTGTCTTAGTTTTACCCGGTGGTGATACATGGCTGGACCCGCTTCATGACGCTATCCTGGCTGTTGCCGAACAATGCCTCAAGGAGAATATAGTTGTCGCCGCCATTTGCGGAGCGACATTCGGTCTGGCAGGCAAAGGTCTTTTAAACGCGCGTCCGCATACCACTAACGACCTTGAATTTTTAAAGGCGGTTTGCCCGGCATACGGCGGGGAAACTTTTTATCAAAACCAGCCGGCTATTACTGATGGGAATCTGATTACGGCTTCCGGAATCGCTCCTCTGGAATTTTCGGCGCAGGTTTTTGCCAGGCTGGATGTTTTTACCCCCGGGATAGTGGATGCCTGGTATCAGCTTTACAGTACCCGCGACCCCAAATTCTATTTAAAACTGATGACCGAAATTCAGTAAGCAATTTTATGATTTATTGTAAGCGCGGTTGGGATAAAACTGTATCAGCCGGCTCCTGAAAAATATTTTTCTTTTATCCCGAGAAACTATTGACAATGTCTCTTTTTCTGATTATAATCAAGTAGAATTGATAATTATCAAGAATACTTTATTTTATGGAGTGCTAATTTGAAGCAATTTAGAAGATTTATAGCTACTGTGGGTTTGATATCCATTATAGTTTTATCTGTTCCCTTTATTTCCAGCTGCAAACCTGAGGTGCAAACCGTTACCGCTACAAAAACGGTAATATCCACATCTGCTACCACGGTAACTCAAACAACCACTGCTACTGTTACCGAAACTGTTCAGTTGATTTCGATAACCGATGATGCCGGCATAACCTATACCTTTGAAGGAGCAGTGGATACAATCGTCTCCCTGGCTCCCGCTATTACCGAAATCGTCTACTTCGTAGATGCCGGAGATAAACTAATCGGCAGAACCGATTACTGTAATTACCCCGAAGAAGTGAGTGAAGTTGCCAGCATCGGCGGTTATTACAGCCCCGATGTCGAATTAATCGTATCGCTTGACCCGGATGTAGTATTGGCCGACAGCATACAGGTCGATACCGGTGATGTGGCGTATTTGAAATCGCTGGGTATGACGGTTATCCTTATCGATTCCAACGATATCGATGATATCCTGGAAAGCATTATTCTTGTCGGCGAGATAACCGGTAATCTGGACGCCGCCGTCGAAGGCGTTGCCGGATTGCAGGCCAGAATCGATGCCGTTGTCAGCACGATTGCATCTGCCAACATAAGCGATGAAGATAAACCGGGCGTTTTGCATGTTACATGGTATGACCCGCTGTGGACTATCGGCGAGGGTTCCTTCCTGAACATCGTTATCGAAACAGCCGGCGGCGTTAATATTTTCAGCGATATCGCCACCAGCGATTTCCAGGCAGACCTCGAACAGGCCATAGCGCGCAATCCCGATTTGATTACAGTTGTCTCCGACCATGGTTCCGAGACCTCCTATTATTATGTTCTCAATGCGGACTCGCCTTTTGCGCAGACGTCTGCATATATCAACGGCAATGTCCATATAGTTGATTCAGATATCGTTTGCCGTCCCGGGCCGCGCATTGTCGATGCCCTGGAATTATATGCAAAATTACTATACCCTGAATTATTTACTTAGAAAAACGGAAATTTAACGAATACAGTATCCGGCCTGGAAAAGTAATCATTCTTTCCGGGCTGGTGCTGTTTGCCCGTTTCATACAGGGGGATTTAGCCGGAATTATGGTTGAAGAACAAAAAAAGAATATAGCAATAACCGCTTCTCCGCTGAAGTGGAAGAGCCGGCTGGTTGCCATCGTCTGCCTGGTAATAGCTCTTTTGATTGTTATCGCAATCGCGGTCAGCACCGGCAGCAGCCAGGTCCCGTTTGCTACTACTATCAGTATCATTCTTTCCAGGATTCCCTTTCTGGATATACCGGAAACGTGGACCGGTAATATCGACACGATTGTGATGAATATTCGCATGCCGCGGGTTATCCTGGCGGGCGTTTCCGGCGCGGCTCTGGCAGTAGCGGGAGCCACCTACCAGGGGCTTTTCCGCAACCCGCTGGCCGACCCTTACCTGGTGGGCGTTTCCCAGGGGGCGGCGCTGGGCGCCGTCATCGGTTTCCTGATTCCGATAAGCAGCGAGTTCTGGAGCTTAAACCTGGTATCCCTGTTCGCCTTTATCGGCGGGTTGGGTGCGGTCTTTATAGTCTATTCGCTGGGCAAGGTAGGGAAAAGCCTGCCGATGACCACGCTAATCCTGGCAGGGGTCGCCCTGGGGGCATTTTTATCCGCCATAACGTCTTATTTGCTGATTACCAGCGATGAATCCCTGCATGGCATTTCTTCATGGCTGATGGGGGGATTTTCGGCTCCCAAATGGAGCCAGGTGTGGGTGGCGGCGCCCATCATCACACTGGGGACGCTTTTTATCTGTCTTTTCGGCCGTACGCTTAACGTAATGCAGCTCGATGAAGAACAGGCGCAACAG
>CAZJMW010000046.1:0-11277 GCA_964547375.1 uncultured Dehalococcoidales bacterium
AAGACCCCAAGACCATAACGCGTGCCACACGCCTGGTATGGGTGGCGCATAATCTCGAACGCAGTGCGGACAGGGTAACCAATATTTGCGAACGTATTATCTATATCGTAACCGGCAAAATGGAGGAAACGGGTGCTTCCAATTACTAGTTGGATAATAAAGGCTTCCCCCAGGGGAAGCTGTCGAGTCCCGACCAGTCGGGACGAGACTGATGAGGGAAAGTATAAAATAACGCTCATTCGGCATCCCGATAATCGGGTGTGCAACCGGCACATAGGTTACATTTTAGTACAGGCACATAGGTTACAACTGAATATGGTAATACCTTGAAAATATTTTCCATGCTATTGAAATGTGAATTTTTAAAAGGATGGCGTAATCTGGATAAACTCAGGATGAACGGAGCTTGTCGAACCCCGTTCATGGTGAGCCGGACGAACCAAGCGGCGTCAATTATCGATGAAAGGCATGCCTTTTAATTACCGTTAAAAGCATTTATACTAATAATGATTCAAGGCAAAATTATGGCAGATAAGATACTGGTTGTGGAAGACGATTTAAACCTGCTCGCCACCCTCAGGTACAACCTGAGAAAGGAGGGGTATGATGTCGTTACCGCTGCCGACGGAGCCGAGGCGCTGGAAATCGCACGCCGCGAAAAGCCCGACCTTTTAATACTGGATGTAATGCTGCCGAAATTCAGCGGGTTGGAAGTCTGCCGAATACTGCGCAGCGAAATGCCTGTCCCAATCCTGATGTTAACCGCCAAGACTGATGAAACAGACAAGATTATCGGGCTGGGTATCGGCGCCGATGACTACATGACCAAGCCTTTCAGTATCAGGGAGTTTCTGGCACGCATAGCTGCCATACTGCGCCGCGTTAAAATGATGCAGCAACCGGCAGATAACAAGGGCACGCATTTAAAATACCGCGATATAGAAATCGACCCGGCAGCACATACTGTTAAAATCAGGGGGAAAGCAGTAGATTTGAACCCCAAGGAATTCGACCTGCTGACGCTCTTTGTAATAAACAAAGGGCTGGTGCTTTCACGCGAACAAATACTGGAAAAGGTGTGGGGATACGACTACGCCGGCGATACCCGCACCGTAGATGTACACGTTCGCTGGCTGAGAGAGAAAATAGAACAAGAGCCGCAAAATCCAAAATTACTCGTAACTGTACGCGGCAGCGGTTATAAAATGGAAGGTAAATAGTGTTTCGCAGCATCAAGTGGCGAATTATCTTCTGGTTCGTTTTACTGATTGTTGTCAGTATGACCGTCTTCGGCTTGCTTCTCACAAGCTCCGTGCATAACACCCAGCTTGCCAGCCTGGCTAAACAACTTGAAAACGAGGCACGCATTGTTTCCGAAATCTGCCTGCCCTATTTGAATGGGACAAATAACACAGGTTCGCTGGACGGTCTGGTAAAAACCCTCGGCGCAGATATAGAGGAACGCATCACCATTATCGGTATGGAAGGTGCCGTTCTCGGTGATTCGGATGAAAATCCGGCTGTTATGGAAAACCACGCCAACCGGCTGGAAGTAAAGGAAGCGCTGGCCTCAGGATATGGAGAAAGCGTGCGCTACAGTACTACTTTAAGCGAGAGGATGATGTACGTGGCGGTAACGATTACCGACGGGCAGGATGTATACGGGATAACCCGCGTGGCGCTACCGGTTACCCGGGTGGATATGCTTATAAACAGCATCAGGAATAATATTATTCTGGCCACAGCGGTAACCGCCGCATTGATAATTATCGCCATACTGGTGATTACGCCGTTTACCACACGCCCGGTTGCGGAAATTACAAAAGCGGCGCGCCGCATTGCCGATGGCGATTTCGATTATAAAATCACCTCCGGAAGCAGCGATGAATCCGGCCAGCTTGCCCGGGCATTCAATGAAATGAGCCTTAAAATCAAGAATATGATCGATGAGATAAATGCCGACAGGGCACAACTTTCTACTATCCTGGAGAATATGACCGACGGTATTATCATGACCGACCGCGAAGGCAATATCACAATGGTAAATACCTCATGTACCAGGATACTGAATACCGCAGATAGGGAAATTAACGGTAAACCGCTGATAGAAGTCTTCCGCGACCACCAGTTAAATGATATATTGATAAACTGCTTGCGTACAGGAAATCAACAAACCACGCAATTCGAATCGGGGGCATTGAAGAAGTACATACAGGCGGTTGCCGTACCTATTAGCAATGACAAACTGAGCGGTGCGCTTGTCCTGCTGCAGGACCTTACAGAACTGAGGAGTTTACAGACGACCAGAAGAGAATTAATCGGCAATATCTCCCATGAATTCAGGACGCCGCTGGCCGGAATTAAAGCTATGACGCAAACGCTTCAGGATGGCGCCATCGACGAACGTGATACGGCTACAGATTTCCTGGGGCGCATAGAAGCTGAAGTCGACCGGCTGACGCAGATGGTCTCGGAACTGACGGAGCTTTCGCGCATCGAAAGCGGCAAGGTGGAATTAAAAGCGGAGATTGTAGATATAAATGTGCTCATCGGGGATGTACTGGAGCAACTCCGGCCTCTGGCAGACCGGCAGAGCATGGCACTCAAATCGGAATTCAAGGATGGGCAACTACTGGTTAAAGCCGATAAAGAGCGCATCCGCCAGGTAATTATAAACCTGGCACACAACGCCATAAAATTCAGCCGCCCGGGAGCAAATATTACTGCGCTCAGTGAAGAAAAGTCGGAAATGGCTGTCATAACGATAGCGGATGAAGGCATAGGAATCCCGAAGGATGATTTATCGCACATCTTCGAACGCTTCTACAAAGCCGATAAATCGCGTAGCGGACAGGGCACCGGCATGGGGCTGGCAATCGCCAAGCACCTGGTACATGCTCACGGCGGCACTATTTCCGCTAAAAGTATAGAAGGAAAAGGAACCTCCATTACATTCACGTTGCCGCTGGTGTAACACCACTGTTATCATAGTTCCCCTAGTGATAAAATACTGCTAATCAGGTATTTCTGACTGGTAAACGGAGACGCCATGCCAAAAACAGAAACAATCAGCGGTTATTCAAAAAACGGATTGCCTTATATGCGTATCGGTACGGGAGAACGTACAATCGTTATCTTCGACGGGTTGGATTTCTCCCACAAGCCGCCTCAGGGAATGGAACTTCTGATGTCCGGCTACCTGAAAAAACTGGTTGCTGCCGGGTATACGGTATTCCAGGTGCGCCGCAAACCCGACCTGCCTCGCGGTTATTCAATGAAACAGATGGCTGATGATTATGCCGTTATGATAAAAGAGGAATTGCATTACCCGCTTGATATAATGGGTCTTTCCACCGGCGGCTCGATTGCTTTTTACTTCGCCGCCGACTACCCGCAACTGGTCGATAAATTGGTGCTTGCCAGCACCGGCTACCGCCTCAATGAAAAAGGCAAAGCATTACAGCTTGAGGTTGCCGCTTTGGCTCGGGCAGGTAAAACCCGTTCCGCTTCTTCCAAAATGATGGAAGGTATGGGAGAAGGCTTTTCCAATTATATTACCAGAATCATGATGTGGCTGTTTGCCGGCGTTTTGATTCCGGGTGGGAAAACAGCGGACGGCCTGATAGAAATCGAGGCCGAGGATAATCACAATTTCAGGGAGCGGCTGGCAGAAATCAAATGCCCGACGCTGGTTATCGGCGGTGATAAGGACTTCTTCTATGGCCCGATTGAAGACACCGCAAAAGGAATCCCCGGCAGCAAACTGGTGCTTTATAAAGGTGTCGGACACGGGGCTTTGATGAAAAAGGAATTTGCCGCTGATATTCTATCTTTCCTTCAACGATAAATGGCATAAAAAGTTGAAAAGGTTTAACTTTTGAGGGCAAGACAGAATACAGGAAGACCTAATCTTTATTAATTATATATACGAAGCGCGGTAATTAAGGTGTATTGTAGGGATTGCTTCGATCCCGACAGGTCGGGACTCCCTAGCAAAGACATTTTTAAATAAAGGCAGGGAGTGGCACTCCGCGGTTCTCTCCCTTTCGAAAAGGGGGATTAAGAGGGATTTTGCCGGGTTTACGGACGAATGTAGTATCTGAAATGGCGAAAGGTTAATCCTGCTTCTTCAACAAGTAAAGCATGACATCTCCGACATTGGTTCCGGTATCGCCGGTGACTATAAGACTGTTGCCGATGCTTTTAAACAGCGTATTGCTGTCATAATGGCAGATATAGGATTCAACATCTATAGAACTGACCTCGATGCTTAGCACGGTACCGTTATCCGCTATTGCCCCGGCAACACCCGGCATAAAATCGCAGCCGTCCGTTCCCATGGCGGCAAGCACCCATTCCCACGGCAGATTTTTTAAAATAGGCAGGGATGCAATCACATAATGCTGGTTGCGCCCGCCGATACCGCAATTTTGGGGCAATACGGGGGTCGTTTCCCCGCCTATAATCAGGGCATCGTATTCCCTGTATTTTCCGTTTAGTATTTCAAGGGCTCTGTTTACCGCAACCGCTGTGGTTTCGCCTTTCTGTTCTGATGTGATGACAAAAGGATTAAAGCCTAATTCTGAAGCCTTTTGATTCATTGCCTCAAGCACCGGTTTACTGTCGGCAATTATATAGTTGTCGCAGTTATCGAGGTGTTTCGGAGTTTCCAGTATTCTACCCAGCGCTCCGTTACGAAGCAATGTAATGACTTTTACAGGTAATTTATCTGCAAGATTGTATTTGTCGATAACGGCCAGCGCATCTTTATACGTGGTCGTGTCGGGATAGGTCGGACCGGATGCTATGGTCGAAAGGTCATTGCCGATAACATCCGATATTATCAGTGTAATTACGCGGGCAGGGGCAAAAAAGCGTCCCAGCCAGCCACCCTTTATACGCGAAAGATGCTTGCGAACGATATTAATTTCCGCGATTTCCGCCCCGCAGGAGAGCAGGGTATCGGTAACAGATTGCTTATCTTCCAGTGTTATTCCTTCTGCCGGATAGGGCATCAATGCCGAACCACCGCCCGATAGCAGACAGATTACGGTATCGCATTCACCGATTCCATATTTATCTTTCAAAGAGAGCATTTCTTTTACAGCCTGCTCCCCCCTATTATCCGGAATGGGGTGTCCGGCGTTGACGACTTTTATTTTTTGGGTTTTGAAATTGGAGCTTTTATCGATAACCAGGCCGTCGATAAGAATTGACTGTGGCAGGATTGTTTCAATGACTTCCGCCATTTCACCGGAGGCTTTCCCGCCGCCGATAACAAAGATGCGCTTGCCCGGGTTGTAAAAGCGGCCGTTTACGGCAAGCATGTTGTGACCCGCAAAATAGGCAATCGATTTTGTAAGAACATTAGAAGGTAAAACCGATTCGATTCCGGCTTCCAGTATCTCTACAGCCTGCCGGCGTAAAGGCGTAGAACCGATTTCTGCGCTATTTTTTATTATCATCAGGGTTTACTCTATCAGATTATAATTGCGTAAACAAGGATTTTTTAATAATTGCTATAATTCTTGACACAAATCGCGCTTGCCTTTACTATTATCTTACTGGTTTTAATAATCAAGCAGATAAATAAACCGATGAACTATATTAAAAGACATGCCCCTGAAATTATAGCCCTGCTGGGGGCTGTTTTTGTAATTGCTTTTTTTATCTGGGCTTTTTCACAGCACGGTACCATCGGGCTTTTCCGCGTAAACGGCTTTTTTCAAATGGTCTTTATTATCTTCGGAATATTCGGATTACTCCTCTTAATCTCTGGGCTGTCTTACCTCCTGATTAAAATAAGAAAAAATACCCGGGGATTACGTTGGATTTCAGTATTAATGATAATACTATCCATACCTGCAATCATTATACCGCCCCTGGCATTTTCGGTTTTAAGCGGCATATTCTCGCCCGGACTATTGGACACGCCGCCTCAGCTTCTCCCCACCGGCGATACCGGCGATTACGGGGTGACTGATATGGCTGTTTATTTTACGACTGCTCAAGCGGTTTCGGACTATACGCTGACATGGGGAGATGAGAACGGGAATACCACTATCACCGAAGACAAGAAAACCACTCAGCACCTCTTCATATTGAGAGACCTGAAACCGGACACTCATTATTTTTACCATATTAACGATGGCAACAAGACATATTTTTCAACGCCCTCTATCGACGGGCAGATTCGCATTGCAGTAGCCTCGGATGCCCATTACGGTTCCGGTAATTCACGCAACGACTTAACTGCCGATATGCTTTCAGAAATTGCCGACCCCGCTAATGCATTCGATATGTTCTTCTTTATCGGCGACCTTGTCGAATACGGTTTCAACGACAACGAATGGGAGGAGTCCTTTAACTCATTCAATACGGCAACTTCCGTCATTCCCACCCGCTACGCCGCCGGCAACCATGATACCCTCTTTTCCGGTTTGGGAAATTACCTTAATTACTGCACCCCGAAAGGATTGGATGAGGACGCCGATGCGCGCCTGTGGTACAGAATCGATATCGGCAGCGCCCATATCCTGGTACTGGATGTAGAATGGAGCGCTGAAAGTTATACTAAAGCCCAATCCGAATGGCTGGAGCAGCAACTGAAAGGTATTCCCGAAGAGGATTGGACAATTGTTTTAAGCCACGGGTTCTATTATGCATCCGGTCATTATTCTCACGGCTGGAACTGGTACGACAATGAAGAGACCATAAACGGCATCACTCCGCTCTTTAATGAATATAAGGTCGACCTGGTATGTACTGGGCACCTGCACAATGTGGAACTGCTTGAAAACAGCGGGGTTACTTATGCCCTGTGCGGGGCTTTCGGCGGCCTGCCCGAACCGGAGCCCGTTTATATTTCTCCATCAACAATCTGGTATACATACAATCAATATGCCTTTATAGACGTAATGATTGATGATGAGCAGTGCAACCTGACATTTAGAAATTATGACTTCGAGGCCATCTATACCGCAACACTGGATAAGAATCGCTAGAACTACCCCTCAGATAGGCTATCGTATCGCGGAATCAGATATTCTAACCGCATTTTGTCTGCATCCCGCATTAAATGTATAATCTGTTCCGTAAATATCTCTTGCTTTAAAGGAGAATAAGATGTACATCACCGATTTATCTAAAGTTGAAAAGACAGTCCCTAAAATGGAGGGAGCTAAAGACATTTTTAAACAGATTCCGCTATCGAAAAAGGACGGCGCCCCCGCTTTTTCATTCAGGGTTTTCACGGTCAAACCGGGAGGAAACACCCCCTTCCATGAACATCCCTACGAGCATATGAACTATATAATCAAGGGAAAAGGGGTACTTGTTACCAAAGACGGCGAACATCCCGTTAAGGAAGGCGATTTTGCGCTGGTTTTGCCGAATGAAAAACACCAGTATAAGAACGCATCGGAAACTGAAGATTTTGTGATGATTTGCGCCGTACCCGGGGAATACGAGTAGCGCCATTCAGTTCGATGACTGATTTTTACTAATGTCAGATTATCAATGAAAGTGAATACTACATCTCTACAGGCATAAATCAGCCTTGACATCAATCAGCCTGAGTGGTATCATTTCGTTGAATTTCCGTTCAATGAAAACAGTATTGGAAAAGCACAACTCCAGAAAGACGCAGATGGAGAAGCGCAAGCTGCTCCTTTTGGATACCGCTTTGTCAATGTTTGCCGAGAGCGGTTTTGCCAATACTTCCGTTAAAGATATCGCCGGTATGGCCGGCATATCGAGCGGACTGATGTATCACTATTTTGACAGCAAAGAAAAATTACTGGAAGCGGCGGTTGAAAAACACAGCTTTTTACCGCATCTGAGAGGAATCCTGAAAGAAACCGAAGAACCATGCCACGAGGTTTTAAAAAAAATCGCCGTCAGGTTCTCTGATTTGCTGAAGCAGGAGAAGAACTCCTTCAAGGTACTGCTTCAGGAGGCTCATTCAAATAGCGAAGTAAAAAAGGTCTGGGACAGCCTATCGAGTGAAGGCTACCTGATATTGCAGCAGTTTTTATCGTCCAGAATCGCTGCAGGGGAACTGAAACCGCATAACACCGAGGTTACCGCCCGCTGCCTTTTTTCGATTATATTTATGTTCAATTTTACAAAGGATATCTTCAAATCGAGCAGTCTCAGCGACAACCAGTTCATAGAGGAATCTATCGATAGCATTTTAAACGGGATACAGAATAAAAAACATGAGTAGATACGCTTACAATTCTACCAATATCGGTATTCGGGAGAAGCAGATATGACCTGCAAGGTAGGCATTCCCAGGGCGCTTTTATACTATAAATACTTTCCGATGTGGCGGGCTTTTCTGGAAAAGCTGGGCGCCGATATCGTCGTTTCGGAACACACCAACCAGAGGTTGATTTCACAGGGCGCTTCGCTGGTGGTTTCCGATACCTGCCTGCCGGTAAAGGTTTTTATCGGGCATGTCCTTTCACTTAGCGGTAAATGCGATAAGCTGCTGATTCCGGTGGTGCGCAGCACTTCCGAAAAGGTCTATAACTGCTCGAGATTCCTGGCTTTGCCGGACCTGGCCAAAGCAGTGGTGCCCGGAGCGCCTCCCATACTGGAAATTGAGTTCGACTACAGCCGCGGCAACCGCTACCTCTACCGCCAGATTTATTCACTGGGCAGAAACTTTACCGCTAATCCTTTTAAGATTAAGGCAGCAGCCGAGTACGCCTGGGAAATGCATAAACGTTATCACGAAATTACAGTCGGGCAACACCTGACAAGAGTGGAGGCCATTGAACTGCTGCATGACGATAAACCGCTTGAAATAAAAAAGGCTCCGCAAGACGGATTGACTATCGGAATTGCCGGACATCCTTATGTATTACATGATGAACAGGTCAGCCACAACCTGATTAAAAGACTGCGCGCCGCCGGAGTAACCGTATTGACCCCTGAAATGGCTACCGAAGCCCCCGATTCCAACGGCAACGGACACACGCAATTTGCCGGACTTGCTAAAAATTACTGGGAATCCGAGGAGGATGTGGTGGGAGCAGGCGATTATTATAACCGTATCAAGGTTGACGGTATAATCGGGATTATGGCCTTTGCCTGCGGCCCGGATTCCATGATGATGAACCTGGTGCAAAGACAGGCACGCTCGGCAGATATTCCCTTTATGTCATTGACGGTTGAAGAACATACCGCAGAAGCGGGTGTCGTCACCAGAATCGAAGCATTCATGGATATGATACACAGAGCACGGAGAAGGAAGGAACAATGCGTATAACATTCCCTCATATCGGCAATGCTTATATAGCCGTTAAAGCCATGCTCGACCCGCTGGGTGTGGATTATATCGTACCGCCCAAATGCAATAAAAGAACACTCTCCCTGGCAACCAAGTATTCGCCGGAGGGAGTTTGCATACCTTTTAAACTTAATCTCGGCAACATGATAGAAGCTGTAGAACTGGGGGCAGACCATATACTCAATGTCACCGGCCACGGTACCTGCCGCATGGGTTATTACTTTAAAGTACAGGAACAAATCCTGCGAGATATGGGTTACGACGTTACGATGATGCTGACAGGCCTTTCCGAGCACAAGCTGAGAGGTTTCTTAAACCTCTTAAGAAGTGTCTCCAACAATGCGCCCTGGAGTAAGGTCGTTTCGTCGTTTGTTTTCGGAATTGCCAAGATGACCGCTCTCGATGATATGGAAATCCTGGCAAATAACATGCGCGCTTTCGAAAAAAATAAGGGAACGGTTACTCCGATTTATCGCCGGAGTTTACAGGCTATCGATGATGCCGCAGACTACCGCTCGCTAAAAGGCGCCGTTAAAGAATACGGAGAAAAAATGAGCTCGGTAGAAGTAATACCGGGTTATAAACCGCTTAAAATACTGGTGGTCGGTGAGATTTACGTTGTGCTCGACCCCTTTGCCAATATGGATGTCGAACTTGAACTGGGAAAACTGGGTGTAGTTACCCATCGCAGCCTTTACCTTTCACGCTGGGTTAAAAAAGGACTGTTCTTCAACCCTCTAAGAATCGACCAGTGGCGCGATGTTCATAAAGCGGCTATGCCCTATCTAAAACGCGATATCGGCGGCGACGGCTGGGAAACGGTGGGTGAAAAGGTAATCAGCACCGGTCACTATGACGGAATGGTGCACCTGGCTCCCTTTACATGTATGCCGGAGGGTACCGCTCAGTGTATAATGCCCTCGACTAAAGAAGACCTGCCGGTACTGGCGATTTATTGCGATGAACAGACCTCGCAAGCCGGAATGCTTACCCGGCTGGAGGCATTTACTGATATGATATCGATGAAAAAAGCTGCAATCTTAAGCCGTTGACTGGAGGAGTAATGCAAAAAAAGGTTTTTCTTGGAATAGACGTCGGTTCGGTAACCACAAAGTGCGCTTTGATGAGCGAGGAAATGGAACTGGTCGCTCATCGCTATATACCCACCAGCGGTAAACCGATTATTCAGATACAGAAATTAATGCGCGAAATCAGCGCTGAAATTCCGGCGGATTGCGAAATCGGCGGCGCCGGAACCACCGGCAGCGCCAGGTATTTAGCCGGAGAGATTATCGGGGCGGACGTTATCAAAAACGAAATCACCGCTCACGCCGTAGCCGCCACCCACTTCTACCCTGATGTCAGGACAATTCTGGAAATCGGCGGTCAGGACAGCAAGATTATTATTATTCGCAACGGAGTGGTAACCGATTTCGGTATGAATACCGTCTGTGCCGCCGGAACCGGCAGCTTTTTAGACCACCAGGCATTGAGGCTGGGAATCAAAATCGAGGAATTTGCCGCCGAGGCCATGAAAAGCAAAAACCCGGTGCGTATTGCCGGACGCTGTACCGTTTTCGCCGAATCGGATATGATTCACAAGCAGCAGATGGGGCACAGCACCCCCGATATACTATACGGATTATGCCAGGCCCTGGTGCGTAATTACATTAACAACGTTGGACTGGGCAAAAGCATCGAGAAGCCGATTATCTTCCAGGGCGGAGTGGCCTTCAACCAGGCTATCGTGCGCGCTTTCGAGGAGGAATTGCAGACAGAAATCATGGTTCCTAAGCACCACGAAGTGATGGGGGCTATCGGCGCAGCCATTATTGCCTGGGAAAACTACAATGCTACCGCCAAAAAGACGCATTTCAAGGGTTTTTCTATCAGTGATATCAGCTATGAAACATCCACCTTTACATGCAAGGGCTGCCCCAACCAGTGCGAGATTGCGCAGCTCAAGCTGGGAGATAAGG
>CAZJMW010000047.1:0-11190 GCA_964547375.1 uncultured Dehalococcoidales bacterium
AAGGCTGTATGGCTTCGCCGACAACCTCTTCGGCATGACCTTCGGCGTATTTTTCGGCAGTATCTATCAGCGTCATTCCCAGTTCGATTGCTTTCCGGATTGCATGGATTCCTTCCGCATCCTTCGAGGTATCCGGTACGGGGCCGCCACCTATCTGCCAGGTACCGATACCCACTGCCGGTACTTCAACGGTAGTATTACCAAGTTTTTTCAGTTCCATTGTTGTCCCTCCTTCCTGCTCGTTTCATGCGATTATAGCACTTGCCGCGAATCATGGGTAATCAGTTTCTTTTACAGTAGTCAGATTCTCGTATTGGATTTACTTGGCGTATCGCCATCCACTTGTCAATATCAGCTAGAAGCTTTAGATCACAATTTCATTCGCATGACTCCGCCTTAATTCACCTTAGACATTTCGATTTCATGGAGCTTACTCTCTCAGTCTTCATTTAGATCAGATAATTGTTCAAGTTCGATTAACCATTCGGAATAATACCTCCATTATATACGTATAATAAATAAATTCAACGCTTTATAATTATTTTTACCTTAATATATTTAAATATTCACGATAATATTGCTTAATTAAAATGCAAAAATATAAAAATTATAATGTATCTACTACTATATTGACAATGCATTATTGAAGTGCTAGTATCTAAACAAATTTTGAATATACACGCTACTATTTTCAACTTTGAATTAATTGATAATACTTCATCATTAAATTGATATTACGCGTGGAGATACAACAGCAGAAACATCGCAGAGGAAAAACAACAGAGGTGTCTCACCCGCAGTCACATAACGGTGAACACAGTATACAGCGCATATAACTTTATATAATTGAATCACCCATATGTCTCCCGTGACCTGGACTTCTCAGGGAGTCGTTGTAGCTGCCGGGTTAGAAAAGCGAGGTGATACGGTTGAAAATAGAACATTAGAACGGAAACTCAGTAAAACGATTTCTAATCAACTAGAGGTACATTTACCGACAGAAAAAATAAACTGGGCAGAGGGAATAAACGATTATGAAAAACAGAATCATTGTTGTCCTAATGATCTTATCAATGCTTCTTTCTTTATTCATTGTATCATGTGAAACCAAAGAAGCTAAAAATGTAGAAGTAGAAGAAGATAAAGATACAGTTACTATCACCGAAGAACTGGTTGGAGAACAAAAAGTCCAGGAGGAATTGGCGATACAAGGAGATTTCCGTGACCCGAAAGAACCAAAATACGGCGGAGTTTTTACTATCCCCGGCGGTGATCCAGTCGGTTTTGATACCTGTTACAACCTTCAGTTCATGATGGCGGAAAATATGTTGATTACCGAAGGTCTGGTAATAGCGGACTGGTCAAAAGGCCCCGCCGGTACCGGTGATACCGATTGGACCCTCGGCCATCAGGCAAGGACTAAGCTGTTAACCGGCGGTCTCGCTGAAAGCTGGGAGTTCCCGGATAATGAAACAATCATCTGGCATATACGACCTGGAGTTCAATTCTGGGATAAAGAACCGGTGAACGGTAGAGAATTTACTGCATATGATGCCGAATACGTTCTGAACAGAGATTACTTTAATTGTCCGAAAAGCTCATGGGCTTCGGTCAGACCTTCGGATAAAATCATATCAATCACAGCTCTTGATAAATACACGCTGGAGTGGAAAGTTCCCGAACACATTCAAGGCTCAGTTATCTTCGATGCATGGTCGATGAGGATGTATGCCCCTGAGGTAATAGACCAATGCGGGGACATGAGAGATTGGAAAACCATGGTAGCAACCGGACCGTTTATGATTACTGATTACGTAGTAGGGAGTTCGATGGAATTAACTCGTAACCCCAACTACTGGCAGGTTGATCCGGTACATACGGAGAATCAACTTCCCTATCTTGAAAAAATAAAGGAAATCAATATCCCTGACACTTCGTCCATCCAGGCTGCATTCAGGACAGGGAAAATTGATATCCTCTACGACCAGAAATATGAAGATTTTGAATTACTCAAGCGTCAATGCCCTGAGATAAATTATAACCAGCAATTTCTCAGCGCGACGTTCCTGAAAATCCTGGCTGGTAGAACTGATAAACCTGAGCTTCCCTTTCAAGATGTCAGGGTCCGGCGGGCGATGAACATAGCAATCAATCAGCAGGAACTGGTAGAGGACTATTATGATGGGCAGGCTGCTTTACTCGGGTATCCTTATTTACCAATAGAATCTCATGCAGATATCTATACTCCTCTTGAAGAGATGCCTGAATCAGTTCAGGAATTGTTTGACTATAATCCGGAAAAAGCAAAACAACTCCTGGTCGAAGCTGGTTACCCCAACGGATTTAAGACCAGCATCGTTGCTGCCAGTGACGAAGCAGATTTCCTCTCGATTATCAGAGAATACCTGCTGAATGTCGGTATCGATATGCAAATAAATGTTGGCGAAGGCTCGATGATAGTTGCTCAAATAAAGGGAAGGGATTTCCCTGAGATGTGCAGCGCAATGCATTATCCTTTCTCCGTCTACAAGATGGCTACCGTGTTATCGTATGATCCGAGCAACCCTTCTTTCTGGACGAGTGACGAGGTTCTTTCAGCATTTCATACCGTTCAGCTAAATATTGGGAAAAACGATGAAGCGGTTGCTAAGGCTCTGAGAGAAATAGCACCTCATATTCTCGATAACGCACCTTATGTCTTTCTGCCGGCGCCTTATGGTTTTACTCTATGGTGGCCATGGGTGCAGAATTACCATGGTGAAACCCTTATAGGAGGTTCGTCGATTGCTCATTTGGAACGTATATTCATCTGGATGGACGAAGATGTTAAGCGAGCGATGGGTTACTAAATCAGGGTTAAGATACCGGAATTCAGAAAAAGCGAATAGTAAAAGCTAATGTAAGGAGAGGAAATTGTGTGCTAAATCATATGATGGCAAAGCGGTTCTTGAAACCGTAACTTCAAATGTGTTGAATTTACGGTTTGAAGACATTGACCGGACTACACTATCAAACGAAAAATATCTTATTCTCGATATGATTGGTTGTGCATTAGGTGGAGCAGTACTTCCGGATATCGTCGGACTGGTAAAAATGGTAGAAAAATGGAAATGCAATGGGGAGGCAACTATCCTTGGGTATGGAAGTAAGGGGCTCGTGCATGATGTAACTTTTGTTAATTGCCTGATGGGACGAGCTTTTGATCATGGAGTACTGGTCACTGCCGGCGGGGGCCATGCCAGCGAAACGACAGCACTGGCCGCGTTGTCTCTTGCTGAAAGTACAAAAGCAAGCGGCAAAGAATTACTTACTGCCCTCGTCGCAGGAGACGACTTAGCCGGACGTATAACTGCTGCCAGCATGGGAGGCCCTCCCGGGTCACGCCCGATAAAGGTTTCTGATGACCGGGGAAATATTGACTTCGGCGCCGGATTTGAGCCATGGGGAACATTCACCACAATGGGAACAACCGCAATTGCTGGCCGACTGCTCGGTTTGAACAGCTTTGAACTGAAGAATGCCTTTGGCATTGCCGTGAATCTAATCTCGGGAGGGGGTTCAGGTCTTTGGGACGGCACTTCTACTTTTAAACTGAGCCAGGGTTCATCAGGCCGTAGCGGTATTATGGCTGCCAAGCTAGCTCAAGCAGGATGGACGGGAATACTGGATCCTTTCGGGCCAAAAAATAGTTATTTTGGTGTTTTCGCCAGACAAGGTGTTGAAAAACCCGAAGCTCTTACCAATGATATTGGTAAAATATTTTCTATTGATGTACTTCGTCCCAAAATGCATCCGGGCGGTGGGCCTACTCAAACAACCACCGATGCTGCTATTGAGTTCTCATCCAGGCATGACATCAAGGGCGAAGAAATAGAGACCGTCATATTAAAGCTGTCCCCCGCCCACGCAGCCCACTTCCACTATATGAGACCTTACAAAGTCGGTGACTATCCAACCGCCGATGCACTCTTCAGTTACAAATATTCCGTTGCGAATGGGCTGGTAAGGAAGTCAGGGAAAAATAAAGACTATATAGAATCAGCTATTCGTGATCCTCTGCTCCAGAATGTGATAAGTCACCTGACATTGGCCGACCTTGATAAGCCTGTTGGGTTTGAAATCGAGGTAAAACTGAATAATGGTAAGGTTATTGCGGAGTACTTCAATACTCATGTCGGCAGGGCTCCCGGTGAAACCGGTTCAATGATACTAACAGAAGACGTGATGGTGAGCCGGTTCATGGAGCAGGTTGAGTTCAGTAACCTAATCAGCAAGAAAAATGCGGAAAATATCATTGAAATGGTACAGAGCCTTGAAGAAGTCGAAAATGTTGCTGATGTGGTGAAACTGGCAGTTAAAGAGAAATGATAATCGGCTTGAATGACAAGAACTAATCCTACGAATATATCTATACAGGAGTAACAATTTGACTAACAGCTATAAAAACAGTGACGATGTTGCCAATGCCTTAATAAATAATGTACTTAAAACCAGGTATGAGGATATAGAAGAAGAAACCATTGATAATACGAAAAAACGTATTCTTGATATGATTGGTTGCATCATCGGTGGAACAAAATGCGATGGTAATCCCGAATTGGCAAAAATTACTCGTAATTGGGGAGGGAAAAAAGAATCAACTATACTCGGCTATGGTTACAAAGGACCGTCTCACAGTATAGCTATGGTAAATGCGATATTTGGGCGCTCTTTCGATTGGGGTCCTCTGACCCTGATAATTGATGGAGACGGCAGACCGGGCACTATCTACGTCGATGATAAACCTATCCGCCGGTTCGCGAACCACATAACGGAAACAACCATCCCAACCGCCCTTGCCTTAGGAGAAAAGCAGCAAATAAGCGGAAAGGAACTAATGACTTCGATTATTGTTGGAGATGACCTTGCGGCGAGATTACACATTGCTAATGACAGAACTCCTCCAGGACAAGCGCCCAGCAGTGACTTACCTCCAGCTCCGCCAAGCAGAGGATCTTCCACTACCTTCGGCTCAACGGCAATTGCTGGTCGATTACTAGGTTTGAATAGCGAACAATTAAAAAACGCTTTTGGTCTATCTATGATGCTGAACGGTGGTATTGGGGGCGGAGGAATGTTTGCTATGCGTATGCCTGTTCAACCACCTCAATCGACTAAAAGAAAAAGCGAACCGTCACAATCGGCAAATCCGGGATGGCTTGGAGTGAATGATCCGTTTTTCAAAGAGCAATTGGCTAAGGGAGGCTATTCGGAATCCATATCGACTAAATTGAGCAACGGCTTGGAGGCTCGAAATGGAATTAATGCTGCCCATTTGGCTGCTATTGGCTGGCCGGGGGTAGAAAATCCTTTTTTCGATGAACGCGGAGGGTTTTACCCAAGTCTTGAAAGTTGTAACCGTCGCGAGAGAATTACTGATAATCTTGGGGAAAAATATATCGTAGAACAAGTGTTTAAACCCTGGCCGGGCGGCAGGCCAACAAACGCACCTACTGAAGCCGCCCTGGAAATAGTGAAAAAATACGACATTAACACTGATGATATACAAGAAGTTACTCTCCGTCTTTCGATGCCAGCCGCAGCTATACATTATTCAAAACCTTATGTTATCGGTAATTACCCTGCCATGAACGCGCTGTGGAGTTTCTATTACGCAGTGGCAGGAACACTTTACAGAAGAGCTTCCGATAATAACAACTTTATTGAAAAAAATATACGTGACCCCAAACTCCAGGCTCTGATTCAAAAAGTGAAGCTGGACAATCTCGATAAAGATGAAGGGGTCGAACTTGCGGTTAAAATGAACAATAATCAAGTATTTACAGAATATGTTGCCCGGCCATTGGGAGAACCATACCGGCCGCTCCCCAGAAAAGAAGCGATAAACAAATTCATGACTCAGGTTATATTTTCTTGCCTAGTAGCTTCTAATAATGCAGAGAAAATCATCGAAATGGTGGATAATCTGGAAAAAGTGGATGACATTTCCGAACTGATAAAGTTAGCGGCTTAACCGGTTTCCTCGCAGGACTAATAAAAACAGGAGAGGTAAAAATACCTGCCTCTCCTGTTTTTTCTACCAATAAGTCAGTTTACCCAATGAATCTGCCTGCAGCTCTCTCTTTTTCTCCGATGATAACAATACTCTTGCCTTTAGTTATGTATTTCTCCAGAGCTTTTTCATTCAGTTCCAGACCGAGACCGGGGCCCTCGGGCGGCCAGAAATAACCGTCTTTGTACTTGATGGGATTATTGACGATGTCAACATCGGTCGGCTGGGTTGTATCAAACGTACCGTAAAGAGGAATCGGGAAGAAACTCGCCTGAGCCTGTTTACCAAATTCAGCTTCGGAACAAAGCCAGTGCGCCTGGGCAGCCGATTCCCAAAGCCCGTTCATGCCTCCGCAGTACATCGGCAGATTCGAAGCCCTGGCAATTTTTGCCCACTGTATTCCGGCTGTCAGTCCGCCTGCAGATGATAACTTCGTACCCACTATGTCAGCGGCACCCTTCTTGATGACACCCATCAGCCCGGCAACAATGACACTGGATTCGTGAGCGCATATGGGTGTCTTTAACTTATCACGTAACTGCGCCAGACCATCGATATCATACCACTCCACCGGCTGTTCGTACTTGAACAGGTTGTATTCTTCAATCATCTGCCCGAACCTTAACGCCGAATAGTAATCGAGAGCTCCGTTATAATCGATGCTCAATTCGACGTTATCACCAATTGCTTTCCTGACCGCTTTCACATTAGCCAGATCGTCTTCGAGCGAAGCCTGACCACCGCCAAAACCGGCTGCTTTCAACCCCAGGCTGGTAACGCCATTTGCAACCGCTTCTTCAGCCCGTCTGGCTCTATCTTTGGCATCACCGCCGGACAGAAAGTAATTGAACCGTATCTTTTCAACCTGCTTGCCACCCAGTAACTGGTAAACCGGCTGATTATATGCCTTGCCCGCCAGATCCCATAATGCATAATCCACCCCCGCAACCGCTGCAGGGTAGGATAAATGCCACACGGAGCGGATAAAACCACTGAGTTTGTTGTGTATCCCCCCGATGTCCAGGGGATTTGCCCCAATCAGGAGCGGTGCCCAGGACTTAATCAGGTTAACGACGATATCCTGGCTGACAAGCCCCCCATCACCTATCCCTGTGATACCTTCATCGGTGTGGATTTTTACCATGAGTAAATCGTTTACTCTCCCCGGTTGTCCCTTGAGCGGTAACGTTATCGGTACGCACTCTATCTCTCGTATCTTCATCTCTTCCCCCTACTTTTTATTTTTTACCATTGATTACATTCGACGACCATGCAACATTATTTTTAACGAGTAACAGAATTCATCAATGTACTAACGTCATCGAGTCTCTCTATATCAGTCAGCATTGATAAAGCTTGTTCGGTTTTCTGTTTTGTTATAATTCTTTCTGCATTGTGACGGAATTTTTCAATCAATTCCTGGTCGGTTGGCCTTTCATCAGTACCGGTTGTTCCTTTACGGTGTATTCTCTCTACGGTAAATGTCTGGCCTCGTGCAACGACCTCCGCCTTACTGATTGCCGCGAGAGGGTCCTGTTCGAGCGTCTTGTCATAGTCAGGGTTGGGCAGAACGGTGATTTTCTTCGTAAAGTTTAAAATATCCGGATTATTCATTGTATCCGCATCAAACCATTCCACTCCCCGCTTGATACGATGAGCAAGTACGGATAAGTTGTACGGCATATTAAACTGAGCTGAGGATATGCTGGACGGAGCTTTAATCTCTGCAACCATATTTTTTGGGGCTGGCCCCATCATACCAAAACGATCATACACCGTAATACTTTCGATTTCATCAGGTTTTAGATTGTTCGGTTCAATGATATCGCTTAGACAATCCAGGGCAGAGTGGAACACACCGCAACAGGGATAAGGTTTATAATGCAGCCTAAAATCAAATATCCATTCTTTTCCAAGGTTCTTTGTTATATCTTCAGGATACCAGTTCGGGTAACCGGTAAAGAATGTGAAACCCCGTTCCGGGTTATCCAGCACCGTAGTATCTCCGGTATATCCCATTTCAGCAAGCATGACAGCAGTAACAGCTCCGGTACTCTGCCAGCCAGGAACGCCATACTTGGCCATATAGTTATGCCCGTCAGCGCCCCACCTTCCATATGAGAGTACCATGCATAGGTGGCTGGCAATCCCCATAGCATGAAGGATGACATCTTCATCGAATCCAAGCAATCTTGCAGCACCTGCAGCTGCTCCCAGATTAGAGTAGGCATTGCCGGTCAGTCCTCGTTTTCCCGTCCTTTGACGTTTTACGTCTTCGGAAGTGATGTTATGCCTTCCCACTGCTCGGGCCAGCCGGGCGGAAATTTCAAGGCTTATAGCGGTTGCCAATAACAAATCTTTCCCTGTAACCCCATTCATCTCAGCTATTGCCAGAACGGTTGGGATGACGTACACTCCATCGTGCCCGCCGGCAATTATATCATGGTAATCAAGCGATATCATTAGTTCTCCGTTCACCAGAGAAGCATTTACACATGATACTTTATCGCCAGTACCGATGATAGTAGATTCCGGCGGTCCGCCATATCTTTTTCCCAGGCTTGCCATCATTTGGCCTTTATCAGTTGATAAGGCACCTAAAGCACAACCCAGATGTTCCATTAGGATTAGTTTCGTTTCCCTTATTATATTCTCCGGTATGTTTTCATACTGAGTGTCAACGGCAAAACGCGCCAATTCACGAGTAATTTGTTCCATTAAAACCACCACTTTCTTCTTGTTTAGTATCTAGGCATTCTACCCAACTAATTAGTTTTATAGTCTGCACCGAGTGTTTTATTTTTACTTAATTGTCAATATCCCATGGATTTTTTAAGAGTTTCGTCATGCCATAACCATATGCGATACAGTTGGGGTACGCCGCTTCCAAAGTTAATTTCACCAGTATAGTTTTGGACCCATGGCCACCACATATTATATTTATTCCCGGCTGGTAACCAGATATAGGGAGCTTCGTCGAGGACGGCAGGAACATTATCTTTTATTAACTGCTTGACTTTCGCATCATCGACACCTACGTTCTTCACAACTTCTTCATATACTGCCCTGAATTTCGGATTATCGTAAAAGCTGCGATCGTCTCCATGCTCGATTCTCAATTCCGCTAACTTCCAGAATGAGTAAGGGTACGTTGTGGTCCATATCATCTCGGAATGATTTCTGGACCTGAATACACCGATAAATGAACTGCCTTCAAGAACGGTGAGGGTCATATCAACGCCAACAGCACTGAAGTATTCTTTAATGATACTCATTAAGTCTGATTGAGCAGACTGTATGATGATTTCGGTTTTAAATCCCTCCGGGTACCCTGCCTCAGCTAGTAATGCCTTTGCTTTATCGGGGTCATATTTGAAAAGTTCTTGCACTGTTTCCGGCATTTCTTCTAAAGGTACGTAAAGTCCCTGAAAAGCAGGAGTGGGAAGGAAAGGATATGCCAAGAGTGCCCCGCCGCCATAGTAATCTTCCAAGATTGAAACTTTATCTATTGCAATATTTAAAGCTCGCCGAACCCTAACATCTTTGAACGGTAAATCCTCTTTATCGACTCTCATCGCTACCACAGTTATCATTTTCTCGAAATCGGCAGCGTACATAAGATCTGGTTTATCTCTGAGGAAAAGTTCTTTGTCCTCAGCACTGACACTGTGAATGACATCTATTTTACCTGTACGAAAACCTGCTTGGATTGCCGACGAATCTGAGATATTAAGCCATTTTAACCCATCAAGATAAGGTAACCTGTTTTCTGGATGTATCGGGTCATATTGCCAGTAATCAGGGTTTCTCTCATAGGTAAGAACACTGCCCGGAACGTAATCAGTGAGCATATAAGCTCCCGTACCGATGACGTTTTTCCAATCATTCATATTGCCGTACTGCTCAACTACTTCAGGCGGAATCATACGAATCCATTCTATCTGGAAGAGGTGCAGGCCGACTGTCATTGGAGGTACTTTCAACTCGAGAGTGTACTTGTCAAGGGCCTTTATAGAGATAGGCCATTGGTTTTCCGGCATAGAAACACGAGGATAGCATATCGCACAGTCCCATTCACGTGAAATCGCGAATTCAGCATCGTAAGCAGTAAATTCTCTACCGTTTACCGGTTCTTTATCCCACCAGTGGACTCCCGGACGAATGTGAAAAACAAGCGTTTCATCATCAGGATATTCCCAGCTCTCCGCCAACCAGCCGGTGAGTAGGTTGGATAAGCCCATATATCCCCATTTCCAGTCTGTTTCACCAGTACCGGCTAGTCCTTTTGCCCAATCCGCGCCCACTAAGCTTTCATTCGATATTCGTATATGGTTAACCGGACCTGCTTGCATAGTTCCCGGATCCCAACCAGGTACGGTGGGTGTGTATACAGAAGTGTGGATACCACCGTATTTTGGTATTGACGGATCGACTGACGATTTCTTATCCTCGTCTTTTGTGGTTACTGTATCGACAGTTTTGTCTGATATTACAACGGAATCCGAATCATGAGTTTCATCCAGATCAACATCTTTTACTTCATCTTGGCCACATGAAACAACTAATAATGATATCACCATGCAAAAGGTTGTTAGAAGAGCTGTAACTTTTATTTTAAGACTCATTTCTACTCCTTGCCATGACTTACGATTTTGCTTTGCATTGACGGTATTTTTCATGAAAATTCTGGCAATAGTGGTTTGATCGATAAACACACCAATAAGTTTCTACGAACGGATATCACCTCCTTTTACAGTTAAATAAGATGATTATTATCAACTCCAGTGGACTATAAATGTATTTTGGCAACATTACATTCCCGGCTGGAGTTCCTTAGAATAATAGCGAAAGAATTAATATGCATTATTGAATTGATAATGTATACCAATATTTAGTTAATCATAGGTCATATATTAAGAAGTGTATAAATATTAACACTTCAATATTATATTGTCAATATAATTTTAAATTACTGGATTATTGGTATATTTCCCACATAAACAGAGGAATTATTCTGGATATTCTAAATGAATTCTAAGATAAACATTGAACTAATAACGATGCTTTGACACAACCAGAAAAGCACTGTATTATCTGAGTATACACATTTATGGAAAGGTTAAATTTCATGGTAAATA